>JANYKR010000308.1 GCA_025358155.1 Betaproteobacteria bacterium | reverse complement strand
TGGCCCTGGGCATCACGCAGGAGTCCTGGTCGCACGATACCCGCAGCGGCAAGCTGTGGGGCCTGGTTTGTCTGGCTGACCAGGAGAGGGTGGGATATTGTTTTGGTGACCGGCTGACCGGAGAAATCGTGGTGCTGGCGCTGTTACCCGATTGGGAGGGCTTGGGCATTGGCAAACGGCTGCTGCACGGGGTGGTGGACCAACTTCACAGCGACGGGTTCGAGCGCTTGTTCCTGGGTTGCTCGGCCGATCCCTGCAGCCGCTCCTACGGGTTCTATCGGCATCTGGGCTGGCGCAGTACCGGTAAATTCGACGCTGCTCAGGATGAATTGCTGGAATACTTTCCGCACGCTATCGCGACAGCACCCCATCCGGACAGTCGCTGACAGCGCTCGGCCAGAGCGCCGGCGGCGCAGACGCGGCGCGGGCGACTGAGCCCGCAGCGAGGCACAGCGGGGCATAGCAAGGCAATCGGATCAGGGTTTGCCCCAGGTTGGTGCGTTCTGGCATTGCACTTGCAATGACCCACCACCGCAAGCGAAACAGCGCAGCCGGTTTGACACCTTTGGAGCCCCTCCCATGACCACACCTTCCCGCACGCGCCGCCTGGCAGCGCTGACCCCCTTGGCCCTGGCCACCGCGGCGCTGCTGTCGCCGGTCGCCGCGCTGGCCGCAGGCGAGGTCAAGATTGCCCTGATCGCCAGCAAGAGCGGCCCGCTGGAGGCCTATGCCAAACAGACCATCGTCGGCTTCAACCTGGGCCTGGATTACGCGACGGGCGGCACGATGATGGTGGCCGGCAAGAAGCTGGTGGTGATCGAGAAAGACGACCAGGGCAAGCCTGACGTGGGCAAGAGCGCGCTGGCCGCCGCCTATGCCGACGACAAGGTCGATATTGCCGTCGGCCCCACCGCGTCGCCCGTCGCGCTGGCGATGCTGCCGGTGGCCGAGGAGTACAAAAAAATCCTGCTGGTCGAGCCGGCGGTGGCCGATTCGATCACCGGTGACAAGTGGAACAAGTACATCTTCCGCACCGGCCGCAACTCCAGCCAGGACGCGATCGCCAACGCGGTGGCGCTGGACAAGGCCGGCACCACCCTGGTGACGCTGGCGCAGGACAACGCCTTTGGCAAGGACGGCGTCAAGGCTTTCAAGGAGGCGCTGAAGAAGGCCAAGCTGGCCCATGAGGAATACCTGCCGGCAGCCACTACCGACTTCACCGCCGCAGCCCAGCGCATCATCGACAAGCTCAAAGACCAGCCCGGCCGCAAGATCGTCTGGATCATCTGGGCCGGCGGCAACCCGTTCAAGATCGCCGACCTGGACTTCAAGCGCCACAACATCGAGATCGCCACCGGCGGCAACATCCTGCCGGCGATGACGGCGTACAAGCAGTTTCCGGGCATGGAAGGCGGGCTGTACTACTACTTCGGCATTCCCAAGAACCCGGTCAACGAGTGGCTGGTGGCCAACCACTACAGCAAGTACAAGACGCCGCCGGACTTCTTCACCGCCGGCGGCATGAGCGCGGCGATCGCGGTGGTCGAGGCGCTCAAAAAGACCAGCGGCGATACCAGCACGCCCAAGCTGATCGCGGCGATGGAGGGCATGAGCTTTCAGACCCCCAAGGGCAGGATGACCTTCCGCAAGGAGGACCACCAGGCGATGCAGGACATGTACCACTTCAAGATCAAGGTGGACCCGGCGTTTGCGTGGGGCGTGCCGGAGCTGGTGCGGGAGATCAAGGCGGAGGAAATGCAGGTGCCCATCCGCAACAAGTGATCGGCTACTGCGCGGGCGCAGGGCGTCGTTGGGCAGTGCTCGGAATCCTCACGTAGCGCTGCTGCGTACCGGTTCCTGCGCGCTGTCCGCCTAGCCCTGCACCCGCTCGCTACGCCTCCGGCTCTGGCAGCCGGAATAACCAAAACCAAAATAAAACTGCATTCGCGTTCAGCGAGGGGCTTGCTTTGCTCGAAACCCGTGACTTGACGATCCGGTTTGGCGGCCATGTGGCGGTAGACCATGTCTCGTGCAGCTTTGCGCCGGGCACGCTCACTGCCATCGTCGGCCCCAACGGCGCGGGCAAGACCACTTACTTCAACCTGATCTCAGGCCAATTGCCGGCCAGCGAGGGTCGGGTGCTGCTGGGTGGTGAGGACATCACCACCTTGCCGGCGCCGCTGCGCACCCGGCGCGGGCTGGGCCGGGCTTTCCAGCTGACGCAGCTGTTTGCGGGCCTGAGCGTGTGTGAAAACGTGCGGCTGGCGGTGCAGGGCCGCGAGGCCGGTCGCGGCCAGGGCGGCGGCTGGGGCGGGGTGGATTTGTTCCGGGTATGGTTGGACCGCAAGGCCTGGATTGACGAGGCGCGCGCCATCTTGGCCCAGGTGCGGCTGGCAGACAAGGCCGACGCGCTGGCCAGCAGCCTGCCGCACGGCGACCAGCGCAAGCTGGAGGTGGCGCTGTTGATCGCGCTCGACCCCAAGGTCTTCATGTTCGACGAGCCCACCGCCGGCATGAGTGTGGACGAGGTGCCGGTGATCCTGGACCTGATCCGCAGCCTCAAAGCCCGGCCCGACGCGACCATCCTGCTGGTCGAGCACAAGATGGACGTGGTGGGTGAGCTGGCCGACCGCATCATCGTGCTGCACAACGGCCAGCTGGTGGCCGACGGCGAGCCGGCGGCGGTGATCGCCTCGCCGATCGTGCAGCAGGCTTACCTCGGCATCGTGGCGGAGGACGAGACCGGACTGGAGCCAGTCCCCGCGGACTGGCGAAAGCCTGGCGAGTCGCAGCGGCCTGCAAGCCGCGACGTGGAGGCCGCGTGAGCCAAGCCCTGCTGGAACTGAGCGCGGTGCAGACCCACATCGGGGCCTACCACATCCTGCACGGCGTGGACTTTGCGGTGCCCGAGGGCCAGGTCACGATGCTGCTGGGCCGCAACGGGGCCGGCAAGACCACCACGCTGCGCACCATCATGGGCTTGTGGCCGGCCAGTGCGGGTGAGCTGCGCTTTCAGGGCAAGTCGATCAAAGGTCTGGCCACGCCGGACATCGCCAACCTGGGCATCGCCTACGTGCCCGAGAGCATGGGCATCTTCAGCGACCTGACGGTCAAGGACAACATGCTGCTGGCCGCGCGCCAGGCCAGGCATGCCGGCGAACTGGACGACCAGCGGCTGGCGTGGATCTTCGGTCTGTTCCCGGCGCTCAAGAAGTTCTGGCTGTACCCCGCCGGCAAGCTGTCGGGCGGCCAGAAGCAGATGCTGGCGGTGGCGCGCGCCATCATCGAGCCGCGGGCGCTGATCTTGATCGACGAGCCCAGCAAGGGCCTGGCGCCGTCGATCATCCGCAACCTGATCGAGGCGTTTCATGAGCTCAAGCGCCAGCGCACCACCCTCTTGCTGGTGGAGCAGAACTTTGCCATGGCCCGGGCGCTGGGCGACCAGGTGGCGGTGATGGACAACGGCCGGGTGGTGCACTGCGGTGCGATGGCCGAGCTGGCGGAGGACGATGCCATGCAGCAGCGACTGCTGGGCTTGTCGCTGGGGGCGCACCCATGAGTACCCAGACACCTGAGCGGGCCGAGCCCGCGCCCAACCCCTCGCGGGACCGGCCGGCGCGCGCGTCGGTCGAGGGGCTCCAGGTACCCAAAGCCCGGTTCGACTGGCGGCCGCTCGTGCTGCTGGCTGCGCTGATGCTGCTCGCGCTGCCCGCCATCGGCAGCCCCAGCAGCTGGCTGACGTTGACGGTGGCCGGCCTGGCGATGGGCCTGATCATCTTTGTCATTGCCTCGGGGCTGACGCTGGTGTTCGGTTTGATGGACGTGCTGAACTTTGGCCACGGCGTGTTCATCGCGCTCGGTGCGTTTGTCGCCACCACCGTGATGGGCGGGCTGGCCGACTGGGCCGGTGAATCTGGCGCCGCGCAGCTGGCCAGCGTGGCGGCGGCTTGTGTTGCGGCGATGGCGGTGGCGGGTGCCGTGGGCTGGGCCTTTGAGCGGGTGATCGTGCGGCCGGTCTACGGCCTGCACCTGAAGCAGATATTGATCACCATGGGCGGCATGATCGTGGGTGAAGAGATCATCAAGGTGCTGTGGGGCCCGCAGCAGATTGCGCTGCCGCTGCCGTCGGTGCTGCGCGGCTCGTGGCTGATCGAGGGCATCGGCAGCGGCGCGTCGATCGAGAAGTACCGGGTGCTGGCCGCCGGCATCGGCTTGCTGGTGTTTGCGCTGCTGCTGTGGACGCTCAACCGCACCAAGGTCGGCCTGCTGATCCGTGCCGGCGTGCAAGACCGCGAGATGGTCGAGAGCCTGGGCTACCGCATCCGCCGGCTGTTTGTCGGCGTGTTTGTCACTGGCTCGGCGCTCGCCGGCCTGGGCGGCGTGCTGTGGGGGCTGTACCAGCAAAACGTCACGCCGCAGATCGGCGCACAGGTCAATGTGCTGATCTTCATCGTCATCATCATCGGCGGGCTGGGCTCGACGCTGGGCTGTTTTGTCGGCGCGCTGCTGGTCGGGCTGATGGCCAACTACACCGGTTTTCTGGCGCCCAAGGTGGCGTTGTTCTCCAACATCGGGCTGATGGTGGCGATCCTGTTGTGGCGGCCGCAGGGCTTGTATCCGGTCACCAACCGATGACTATCGCCCCCCGAAGCACCTGCGGTGCTCCCTCCAGGGGAAGCCGCCAGCGGCCCGGCAGAGCCGGTTCCGCGGCGGCCGCTTGATGGGTTGCCGCACCTGGACCACTGACATGCTCAATCGTCTGCTCTCCCACGACCTGCCGCGCAGCCGCTGGCTGGCACTCGCACTGCTGGTGGTGGTCGTCGGCTTGGCCGTCGCACCGTTTGCCTTTCCGGGCAGCAAGGCACTCGGGGTGGCGGCCAAGATGCTGGTGTTCATCTTGCTGGTGGCCAGCTACGACCTGCTGCTGGGCTACACCGGCATCGTCAGTTTTGCCCACACCATGTTCTTCGGCATCGGTGCCTACGGCGTGGCGGTGGCCAGCACCCGGCTGGGGGCCGGCTGGGGCGCGGTGGCCATCGGCCTGGGCGCAGCGCTGGCGATCTCGTTGGTGTTGTCGCTGCTGATCGGTCTGTTTTCGCTGCGCGTCAAGGCAATCTTCTACGCCATGATCACGCTGGCAGTGGCCTCGGCCTTCCAGACCCTGGCCTCGCAGCTGAGCGATGTCACGGGCGGTGAGGACGGGTTGAGCTTCAAGCCGCCGCTGTGGCTTGGCCCGGCGTTTGAGCCGTTTGACCACCCGGTGCTGGGCCTGAGCCTCGACGGCAAGATTTTCAGCTACTACCTGCTGTTTGGCGTGGTGGCGCTGTTGTTTCTGGCGCTGCTGCGCATCGTCAACTCGCCGTTTGGCCGAGTGCTGCAGGCGATCCGTGAAAACGACTTCAGGGCCGAGGCCATCGGCTACCGCACCGTTGTCTTCCGCACCCTCAGCAATGTGCTGGCGGCGCTGTTTGCCTGCGTTGCCGGCGCGCTGCTGGCGCTGTGGCTGCGCTACACCGGGCCGGACACCACGCTCAGCTTCGAAATCATGCTCGACATCTTGCTGGTGGTGGTGATTGGCGGCATGGGCACGATGTATGGCGCGGTGCTGGGCTCGGTGCTGTTTGTGCTGGCGCAGAACTACCTGCAAGACCTGCTCAAGCTCGGCGCGGGCACGTTCGAGGGCGTACCGCTGCTGGGCCAGCTGGTCTCGCCCGACCGCTGGCTGCTGTGGCTGGGCGTGCTGTTTGTGCTGTCGGTGTACCACTTTCCCACCGGCGTGGTGGGCAGGCTGCGGCTGCTGGCAAACCGCCAGCGGCCGTGATTCAGGCCAGTGAATCAACCCGTGTTGAAACCCCAAGGAGACGAGATGAAAAAGGACCCTGCGTTTGATCTGAACCGTGTTTTCCCGCTGACCGCCGTGGCCGCAGCCAGCCTGCTGCTGGGCGGTTGCCTGTCCTGGAGTGACGAGGGCGACGGCGTCATCAACGCCAAGCCCGGCTACGTGGGCACGGTGGCCAGCATCCGCTACGACGGCAGCAGCGATGACCTGCTGACCGCCGGGATGGGCAAGACCGGCTTGGCCGGCGCAGTGGCGCCCACCACCTCGGCCACGCCCACCGCGGCCGAGCTGCGCCGGCTGGCGATCTACAACAACTACCGTGCGCTGCTCGACATGACCAGCGCCGGCGGCTACGGCGTGTTCTACGGCCCCAACGTGGACGCGGCCGGTGTGGCCGGCACGGGCGAGGGCAAGATCGCCGGCACCGAGTACATCGCCTACAGCGACGACGGCACCGGCGGGCGCAACGTGGTGCTGATGGTGCAGGTACCCGACACCTTCAACCCCGCCCAGGCCTGCATCATCACCGCCACCAGCTCGGGCTCGCGCGGCGTCTACGGCGCCATCAGCACCGGCGAGTGGGGCCTGAAGCGCGGCTGCGCGGTGGCCTACACCGACAAGGGCACAGGCGCTGCGCCGCACGACTTGCAAAACGACACGGTGGCGCTGATCGACGGCACCCGGAGCACCGCAGCCGCCGCCGGCACCGGCGCGCACTTCAAGGCCGGCTTGTCGGCCGCCGAGTTGGCTGCCTTCAACGCCGCCACGCCGAACCGCTTTGCCTTCAAGCATGCGCATTCGCAGCGCAACCCCGAGAAGGACTGGGGCCGCTTCACGCTGCAGGCGGTGGAGCTGGCGTACTTTGTGCTGAATGAAAAATACAGCCCGACAAACCCCAGCGGCCAGCACCGCTACGACATCAACCCGGGCAACACCATCGTGATCGCGTCCAGCGTGTCGAACGGCGGCGGCGCAGCCATCGCAGCGGCCGAGCTCGACACCACCGGCCTGATCAACGGCGTGGCCGTGGCCGAGCCGGCCATCGAGATGCCGGCCGCACCCGGTGTGTCGGTGCAGCGCGGCGGTGTGTTGGTGGCCACAACGGCCAAGACCCTGGTCGACTTCACCAGCCTGGCCAACCTGTACCAGGCCTGCGCGTCGCAATCGGCGCAGCTGGCCACATCTCCGGGCGGCTTCTACGTCGTCGCTGCCTGGGCAGCCAACCGCTGCGCCTCGCTCAAGGCCAAGGGTTTGCTGACCGCAGCCACACCGGCGCTGCAGGCCGACGAGGCGCTGCAAAAACTGCGCGACTACGGCTGGGAGGCCGAATCCGACCTGCTGCACGCCTCGCACATTGCTTTTGAAGTGGCGCCGGCGGTCACCTTGACCTTTGCCAATGCACTGGCCCGGGCGAGTGTCAAGGACAACCTCTGCGGCTTCAGTTTCGGTTCGACCACTGCGCAAGGTCTGCCCAATGCGCTGGCCGCCGGCCTGCCGACGATGTTTGCCACCGGCAACGGCGTGCCGCCGTCGTCCGGGGTGCAGCTGATCAACAACCTGAGCTTCGGCGCGCCGCTGCGCGATTTGTTCTCGTTCTCGCCCAGCACGGTCAAGCAAGACTTCAACCTCGACGGTGCGCTATGCCTGCGCAACCTGCTGACCGGCACCGACGCGGCGGCCCGGGCGTTGCAGACCGGGCTGGACGAGACCCGGCGCAACGGCAAGCTGGGTGGCCGGCCGACCCTCATCGTGCACGGCCGCAACGACGCGCTGCTGCCGGTCAACCACACCTCGCGGCCCTACACCGCGCTGAGCAAGGTGGCCGACGGCGCCAAGAGCCAGCTGAGCTACATCGAGGTGGACAACGCCCAGCACTTTGACGGCTTCATCGGCCTGCCGACAGTCCTGCCGGGCTACGACAGCCGCTTCGTCCCCTTGCATCTCTACCTGAACCGGGCGCTGGATGCGGTGTATGCCAAGCTCAAGAACGGCACCGCGCTGCCCCCCAGCCAGGTGGTGCGCACGCTGCCGCGCGGCGGTACCGGCGGTGCCGCACCGGCGCTGACAGCGGCCAACGTGCCAGCGATCTCAGCCGCGCCGGGGGCCGCTGACGCCATCACGATGAGCGGCACGACCCTGGTGGTGCCGAACTGAGCGGCCTGGCAGCCCGGCCTTGGAGCGCGACGCAATGACCCTTACCTCCCACTACCTGGCCTGCCAGGGCCGCGAGCTGCACTACACCGAGTGGGGCGCGCAGCACAAGGAGGTGGTGGTCGCCTGGCACGGCCTCGCCCGCACCGGGCGTGACATGGACGACATCGCAGCCCACCTCGCCAACCGCTACCGGGTGATCTGCCCGGACGCGCTGGGCCGGGGCCTGTCGCAATGGAGCCCGCTGCCCGATCAGGAGTACCAGCTGTCGTTTTACGCCGCGCAAGCCGGGGCGCTGCTGGACCAACTCGGCATCACCCAGTGCCACTGGCTGGGCACGTCGATGGGCGGTGCCATCGGCCTGCATGCGGCGGCCGGTACGCTGGCCGGCCGCATCCAGCGGCTGGTGATGAACGACATCGGCCCCGAACTGGCGGCGCCTGCGGTGGCCCGCATCCGAAGTTACGCCGGCAGTCCGGCGGCCTTTGCGACGGTGGGCGAGCTGGAGCGGTACTTCCGCACCATCTACCAGCCTTACGGCGCGCTCAGCGATGCCCAGTGGCGGCGCCTGACCGAGACCAGCGTGCGCCGCCTGCCCGACGGCCGGGTCACGCCGCACTACGACCCGGCGATGGTGCGCCAGTTTGAGGCGCACCCCACCGACTACGACCAGTGGCCGGCCTGGGACGCGCTGCAGATCCCGGTGCTGGTGCTGCGCGGCGCGCACAGCGACCTGCTGCTGCCCGAGGTGGCCGAGGCCATGCGCAACCGGGGGCCCCGGGCGGTGGTGGTGACGCTGCCCGATTGCGGCCACGCCCCGGCGCTCAACACGCCGGCGCAGTTTGCGCTGGTGGAGCGGTTTTTCAACGCCTGAGCCGCCGGTCAGGCGGCCAGCCAGGGCTGCAGCTGCTGCTGCAGCCCGTCCAGCGACAGCGGCTTGGTCAGCACGCCGACCATGCCGGCGGCCAGACAGGCGCTGCGGTCGGTGTCGCTGGCGTGGGCCGTCAGCGCTACGATCGGTGCGCCGGGCCAGTGGCCGTCGCGCTGCAGGTCCAGCAGGCGCCGGGTGGCTTCCAGCCCGTCCATCCCCGGCATCTGCAAGTCCATCAGCACCAGGTCGGGCGGGTCGTCCTGACAACAGGCCAGGGCCTCGCTGCCGCCATCGGCCACGCTCACTCGCAGGCCCAGCGCTTGCAAAAAAGCCTGGCCGACCATCTGGTTGACGGGGTTGTCCTCCACCAGCAAGACCGACGCGCCGGCCCGCAGTGGCGGGGCGGCCGCCGTTGGCGGACCGTTTGCGGATTCAGCAGGCGCGAATGGGGCCGGGGCCGGGGTGGCGTCCAGGTCCTGGCCCAGTCCCTGCAGGGCCGACGGCGTCAGCGGTGCCACCACCGTGCTGATGCCCAGGGCGGTAGCTTGCTGTTCGAGCGCGGGTTCGTGCCAGTCGGGCCGGATCAGCAGGTGCATCCGGGTCGTGGGCAGCGCGGAGCGCAAGGGCCGCAGGTTGATGTTGGACGACAGCGCCGGTTCGGCCAGCAGCACCAGGTCGGGGCGGGGTTCGGCGGCGTCGAGCGCGCGGCCCAAGGCG
>JANYKR010000240.1 GCA_025358155.1 Betaproteobacteria bacterium | reverse complement strand
GGGATGAGCTGATGCACGAACCGGCCTACCAGTACGCACTGGAACGCCTGCCCTGAAAGTGCAGGGTGGGTTCGCGGCGGTTGTGTGGCGGTTGTGTGGCGGTTGTGTGGCGGTTGTGTGGCGGCTCTGCCGGCCCCGGCCCCGCTGCCTGGGCCCGTCAAACACCGGGCGGGCAGTCAGCGCGGCGCCAACGCGAGCAATCTGCTGCTGGCCTCCGCATCAGACCGGCCGAAGTTGACCCGCTAGGGCGGCGCTGGCCAATGTCGAAAAAATTTACACTTTTTTTCACTGAAAATCTCAAGTGGTTGATTTGAAACAAGGATTTCAGCGGGTACGAAAACTGCTAGCAATTGAGCGCGACAGATTTGCTGTGGGGTAGGCCACAGAGTTCAGCCGTCGCGACGCTCCGCTCCTCACCCCACAACCCAAGGACTTCTTCATGAAAAAGCTCGCCATCAGCCTTGCCGCAGCGCTCACGCTTGCGGCCCTTGCCACCCAGCCCGCTCACGCCGCGCTGGTCATGGACCTCACCGGCGGCGGCACGCCCACTGCCTGCGGTACTTGCGGTGCGGTCGGAGAAACCTTCGGCTGGTCGTTTACGGTGATCAATGCCATCACGATTGATGGCTTGGGCGTCTGGGACGCCGGGTCGAATGGCATTGGCCCGGCGACGAAAGCGGGGGTCTGGACCAGCGCCGGCACGTTGTTGGCCAGCGCGACGGTGTCCAACGCCAGCACGGTCGTTGCTTCGGCCAGCAACCAAGGGTCCTGGCTGATTGAGACCATCGCTTCGATCACACTGCTACCCGGCAACTACCTGCTGGGTGCGGTGTTCTACACCAGCGAAGCGTTGGCCCAGATCGGTTCAAGCTTCACCAATATTCCGGACATCACCGTCGGCGGTGGAGTCCGCAATGGCGCGTCCAACACCGGCTTTACGGCCCCCTTGGCCAGCTTTGGCAGCCAAATCTTCGGCCCCACGATGCGCATGGCCGACAACGTCGTGCCCGAGCCGGCTGGTCTGGCGCTGGTGGGTCTCGGTCTGTTCGGCCTGGCTGCCTTCCGTCGCCGATCAGTCTGAGCGCACAGGGGTTTCGGGGTGGCCAGGCCATCCCGCAGCCCGATCACGGGGTCGCAGCTGCGAGGTTGCGACCCCGCTGACGTTCAGGGCTCAGCCGCCAAACCTTTGCTGAAGGTGCGCCAGCAGCGTGCGCAGGGTCTGCGCTTCGCCGCCGGCAGGCCGGCCGGGGCGTGAGGCGTCATTCCAGGCGTACAGGTCGATGTGCAGCCAGGGCAGGGCCTCGGGCACAAAATCGGCCAGGAACAGCGCCGCGTTGATCGCGCCCGCCTGCGGCCCACGCCCGGTGTTGACGATGTCGGCGATGTCGCTCTCGATGCCGGGGTGGTAGTCACGCCACAGCGGCATGTGCCAGAGCGGGTCGTGCAGCTTCAGGCTCAGGTCCACCAGGCCGCGGGCCAGGCCCAAGTCGCGGCAGAACAGCGCCGGCAATTGCCCGCCCAGCGCCACCCGGGCCGCGCCGGTCAGCGTGGCCAGGTCGATCAGCAGGTCGGGTTGGGACTCGGCGGCATAGGCCAGCGCATCGCACAGGATCACCCGGCCCTCGGCGTCGGTATTGCCGATCTCGATGTGCAGGCCGGCCCGGGTCTTGATCACGTCGCCTGGCCGGTAGGCGTTGCCGGCGATGGCGTTTTCAACCGCCGGGATCAGCAGCTGCAGCCGCACGTCCAGGCCGGCGGCCATTACCAGCGTGGCCAGGCCCAGCGCTGTGGCGGCGCCGCCCATGTCTTTTTTCATCTGGCGCATGCCCTCGGGGCTCTTGATGTCGAGCCCGCCCGAGTCAAAGCACACGCCTTTACCCACCAGCGTCAAACGGGGTGATTTGGGCTTGCCCCAGGTCAGCTCGATCAGCCGGGGCGCCTGCACGGCCGCGCGTCCCACCGCGTGGATCGCCGGGAGGCCGGCTTTCAGCAGCGCCTCGCCCACCGTCTGTTTGAACTTGGCGCCGTACAGCTTGGCTACCTGCTGCACCGCAGCTGCCAGTTCAACCGGTCCCATGTGCTCGGCCGGGGTGTTGATCAGGTCGCGGGTGCTGGCGATCACCTGGGCCAGCAGCAGGCCGTGGCGGGCTGCTGCACTGGGGGCCAACAGCAACTGCGCGGGTAGGCGGCTGGCGGCCTTGTAGCGGGTGAACTGGTGGCCGCCGAGCTGCCAGGACAGGGCGGCGGCCTCTGGGTCGGCGCTCAGGCCCGGCGGGCTCGCGCTGCCCGGAGGACCGTCCAGCCGGGCGTCGGCCAAGCGGTAGCTACCGGGCGGCAACTGGCGGGGCAGCGCAGCCAGCGCCCAGGGGTGGGCAGCGCCCCGCACACCCGCCCAGACCGATTGCAGCCGGCCGTCGGCATCGGGCAGCACCACATGGCTGTCGGCTGCGCCGTCAAAGCCCACGGTGGCCAGCCACTGGCGCGCAGCGGGTGGCAGCGCGCTGGTGTGCGCGGCAAAGCCTGCGCGGTCGGTCAGGTGGATGGGGATGCAGGCAGCGGTCGGCTTTTTGAGCAGGACAGTCATGGCGGGTGGGTGGGCGAGTGGGCGAGTGGGCGGGCGCGCTGATGGGCCGATGGGCTGACGCGCTGATGGGCCGATGGGCTGACGGGCGGCAGCCGGCGGTGGGCAGAGGCGGCAAGGAACCGTCATTGTGCGGGGGTGAGGGTCTGGGCCCCATCTGCAAAACGAAAAAATGCCGCCTCGGCCTGTTGGTGCCGGGCGGCGCGCCGACCGCCCATCAGGCGGTCAGGACAAGCGGGTGGACGTTCAGGGCTGCGGCGTGGCGGGTCCGGCCGCTGCCGCTGTCTCGAACGGCAGTTTCAGCTGCGACAAGTCCTTCTTGGTCTCGACCAGCACCAGCGGGCCGGCATCGTCGGGCACAACGGCTTTGCGCTCGCGTGGCACCCGGATCGGTGCCGGTTCGGCGGCCATCGCGGCCTGGGCGGCCGCAATTTTCTCGCGGTCGGAGTTGACCCACTGCAGGCCCGAGCCTTCGGCCACCTGCTGCAGGTCGTCCATGGGCAGCACAAAGGCTTTGGCTGCAGGCGGGCTCTCAACCGGCGCTGGTGCCACCCGTGCCATTGTTGCCACTGGTGCCACTGCCACTGCTGCCACTGCGGCGGGCGCGGTGGCCGGGCGGGTTGCCACCTCGACCGGTGCAGGCACAGCCGCTTCGGCAACTTCAGGCAGCATCACGTCGGCGGAGGCCGGCCCAGGCGGCAACTCGGCGACCGCTGCATCGACAGCCGACGGCGCGGCGGCCAACGGTGCTGCAGCGGCCAGGTCTTCAGCGTCGGTCGCGGTGGCGGCAGAACCCTCGTCCCGGCGGGCCCGGTCACGGCCACGGCCACGTCGGCGGCTGCCTTCGCGGTCCGATGGCTCTGTGGTCGAGGCTTCGACCGTGGCGCCAGCAGGCGCTGCCTCTGCAGCGACAGCCTCAGGCGATTCGGTGCCCGGGGCTGCGGCGTCGGCCTGGCCGTCGGTACCGGCCTCAGCACCGTTGTCTTCGCGGTTGCCACGGCCACCACGGCGCCGGCGGCGGCGGCGCTGCTCCTCACCGGCGGCGTCCGGGCTGTCGGGGCCGGCACCGGGGCCGGCTTGCAGCTCGGCGGCGCTGCTGCCCTCGGCCAGCAGCGGTGCGGCGGTGGCCCCGACCGGGTCCTGCGGCCGAGGCTCACGCTCGGGTCGTGGTGTGCGGCGCGGCGCATCGGCAATGGCCGCTTCGCCCAACGGGCGGCTGTCGGCTTCGGGCGCGCGTTCACCCCGGCGGGTGTCACGGGGCGGGCGGTCGCCTCGGCCTTCGCCGCGATTTTCAGACCGGACCTCCGGACGGCTCTCCGGACGGGATTCACCCCGCACCTCGGCGCGGGCTTCGGCCCGGCCTTCGCCGCGCGGCCCGCGGTCGGTGCGGTCGCTGCGGTTGTCACCGGACTTGCCGTCACGGCCACGGCCGCCCCGTTCACCCCGGCCACCGCGTTCGCCGCCTCGGTCGCCACCGCGCTCGCTGCGGCGTGAATCACCGCCTCGCGATTCGCGCTTGTCGGTTGCTGGCCCCACCGCTGCCGGCACTGCCGATGCGCTCAGCGCTGCGGCAACTGGCGCGGCGACTGCCGGTGTGGCTGTGGGTATGGCGTCGGGTGCAGGCGCGCCAAACAGCTTCTTGACCCATCCAAAAAAGCCATTGCCAGCCACCGGTGCCGGGGCATGCCCGACCCAGCTGGGCGCCAGCGGCGCGGTGCTGGCAGAGGCCATGGGCACCGCAGCTGCAGGTGCTGGGGGGACAGCCACCGGGCTCAGCGCCTCGACGGCCTTGGGCATCGCCGCCGGCGCCGGCTGGTCGGGCAGCACGCCCTTGATGACCGCCTCTTGCTTGGGCTTGGCCCGTTCTTCAGACGTGCGGCGCCGGCTGATCGCCACCTCGTCCTCGGGCTCCTCGATCATCGTGTAGCTGGCTTGCAGGTTCTCCAGCCGCGGGTCGTCGTGGCGCAGGCGCTCTAGCTTGTAGTTCGGCGTTTCGAGGTGCTTGTTGGGCACCAGCAGCACGGTGCAACGCTGTTTGAGCTCGATCTTGGTGATCTCGGTGCGCTTTTCGTTCAACAGGAAGCTCACCACCTCCACCGGCACCTGCACATGCACGGCGGCGGTGTTGTCCTTGAGCGTCTCCTCCTGGATGATGCGCAAGATCTGCAGCGCGCTCGACTCGGTATCGCGGATGTGGCCGGTGCCATTGCAGCGCGGGCAGGTGATGTGGTTGCCTTCGGACAGCGCCGGGCGCAGACGCTGGCGGCTGAGTTCAAGCAAACCGAACTTGCTGATCGACGAAAACTGCACCCGGGCACGGTCCTGGCGCATCGCGTCACGCAGGCGCTGCTCCACCTCGCGGCGGTTCTTGCTCTCCTCCATGTCGATGAAGTCGACCACGATCAGGCCGCCCAGGTCACGCAGCCGCATCTGGCGGGCGATCTCGTCGGCCGCTTCGATGTTGGTGCGGGTGGCGGTTTCCTCGATGTCGCTGCCGCGGGTGGCACGCGCCGAGTTGACGTCCACCGAGACCAGGGCCTCGGTGTGGTCGATCACGATCGCGCCGCCGGCCGGCAAATTAACGGTGCGGCTGAAAGCGGTCTCGATCTGGTGTTCGATCTGGAAGCGAGAGAACAGCGCAGCGTCATCGCGGTAGCGCTTGACGCGATTGGCCGTTTCGGGCATCACGTGGTTCATGAACTGCTGGGCCTGATCGAAGATGTCGTCGGTGTCGATCAGGATCTCGCCGATGTCGGCGGTGAAGTAGTCGCGGATCGCGCGGATCACCAGGCTCGATTCCTGGTAGATCAGGAAAGCACCCTTGCCGGCCTTGGACGCGCCGTCGATGGCGCTCCAGAGCTTGAGCATGTAGTTCAGGTCCCATTGCAGCTCAGGCGCCGAGCGGCCAATGCCGGCGGTGCGGGCAATCAGGCTCATGCCCTTGGGGTACTCGAGCTGCTCCAGGTTCTCCTTGAGCTCCTCACGGTCCTCACCCTCGATCCGGCGGCTGACACCACCGCCGCGTGGGTTGTTGGGCATCAGCACCAGGTAGCGGCCGGCCAGCGACACAAAGGTGGTCAGCGCCGCGCCCTTGTTGCCGCGCTCTTCTTTCTCGACCTGGACCAGCATCTCCTGGCCCTCGCGGATCACGTCCTTGATGCCGGCGTTCTTGACGTCGACACCATCGCGAAAATACTGGCGCGAGATTTCTTTGAACGGCAAGAAGCCATGGCGGTCTTCGCCGTAGTCGATGAAACAGGCCTCGAGCGAGGGCTCGACGCGTGTCACCACGGCCATGTAGATATTGCCCTTGCGCTGCTCGCGCCCCTCGATCTCGGTTTCAAAGTCGAGCAGTTTTTGCCCGTCAACGATGGCCAGGCGGCGCTCTTCGGGCTGCGTGGCATTGATCAGCATGCGTTTCATGTGCACTCCTTTTCACCCACCCGCTTGCGGCGGGCGTGTGTTGTCCAGTCGCCTGCGCTACCCAGCGGGCAGCGCAGGCGACCTGTTCAGATGCACGAGCAAGGTATCAAGCCGGAGAAGGAATCGCCCTGGACTGCGGTGATCGTCAAACGATCAAGACTGCAGCGGGGCCGCATGCGACAGAACGTACCGGGTGGGCGGCGCCGCAGACTCCCGGCCCGGCGCAACGCGCACGGGTTGCTGCCCACCGGCAGGCACTGCCACACCGGCGTTTGGCCGGGGCTGTGTCTGCACGCCGAATGGCGTAGCCAGCCCGCCGCCATTTGGCGGGGGCTGGAGATGGGGTGGAGGGAGGGACGGCATGCGGACCCGGTGGGCTCTGACGCGAACCACAGACCACAAAATACTGCGATCTGTCGTTCATGACCTTTAATTCTTCCCTGTGACGGGACGGCTGTGACGACGTGTCTCTTCCAACTGGCCCGCGCGGCCGCCGCATCACTTGGGGGTTTGCGGCCTGCCGCGTACGGCGCAGGTGTTGCATCAACGCTTTTTGACGCCGGTAAAGGCGCCGGGCCACGATAACACCGGGTTTGCCCAGGTAAACTCTGATAAATCAAGCACTTACGGCCCAATCGTGGCTCAGTTCATTATAAGCAGCAATCCGTCAGACCCGCGCCGTGCGGCCGCCCCGGTAGCGGACGGCCCCCAAGTGCGCCGATTGCGGGTGGATGAGGCGGGCGAGGGCCAGCGTCTGGACAACTTCCTGATGCGTATCCTCAAAGGCGTGCCCAAGACCCATGTCTACCGGGTGATCCGCTCGGGCGAGGTCCGCGTCAACAAGGGCAGGGCGCAGGCCGACACCCGGCTGGTGCTGGGCGATGAGGTGCGGGTGCCGCCTGTTCGGGTTGCCGAGCCGTCGGCCGATACGGCGCCGGCCCCGGCGCGTGAGTTCCCCATCCTGTTCGAGGACGAGCACCTGCTGGCGATCAACAAGCCGTCCGGCGTGGCGGTACACGGCGGCTCGGGCGTCAGTTTTGGCGTGATCGAGCAGCTGCGCCAGGCCCGGCCTGAAGCTCGCTTTCTGGAACTGGTGCACCGGCTGGACCGCGAGACCTCGGGCATCTTGCTGCTGGCCAAGAAGCGCAGTGCGCTAGTGGCGTTGCAAGAGCAGTTCCGCAGCCGCGACACGGGCAAGACCTATGCCGCTCTGGTGGCGGGTGTCTGGCCGGCCAGGCTCAAGGTGATCGACGTGGCGCTGCACAAGACCCTGGACGCCCGCGGCGAGCGCCATGTGCTGCCGGTGTCCGCCGACCACCCCGACGGCCGGCGTGCGATCAGCCTGGTGCGCATCGCCACCGCGTTTGCCCAGTTCACCTTGCTTGATGTCACGATCAAGACCGGCCGCACCCACCAGATCCGGGTGCACCTGGCGCAGGCCGGGCATGCGATCGTGGGTGACCCGAAATACGGCGACTTTGCCCTCAACAAGCAGTGGGCCAGGGGTGAGGGCCTGGCCGGCCGGCGCTTTGAGCGCATGTTCTTGCATGCCCGGCAACTGGCTTTTGATCACCCCGCCAGCGGCGAGCGCATCACACTCGCTGCACCGCTGCCGCCCGAATGCGCCACACTGTTGCCTGTTCTGTCTGAACCGCACTGAGCACCGCCCTGATGAGCACCCCGCCGCTGAGCACACTGCCACCGCGTCCTGCCGCCACCGGCGGGCGCGCACGCCGTTTCGACCTGATCGTCTTTGATTGGGACGGCACCCTGTTCGACTCCACCGCGCTGATCGTGCGCTGCATCCAGTCGGCCTGTGCCGACATCGGCGTGGCGGTGCCCAGCAGCGAGCGCGCCGCCTACGTCATCGGCCTGGGTCTGCACGATGCCTTGCAGCATGCGGTGCCCGGCCTGCCCGAGGCGCGTTACCCCGAACTGGGCCGGCGCTACCGCCACCATTACGTTGCCAGCCAGCACGATCTGGTGCTGTTCCCCGGCACGCTGGGCATGCTGCAGGCGCTCAAGTCACGCAACCATTGGCTGGCGGTGGCCACGGGCAAGAGCCGGGCCGGCCTGGACGATGCGCTGCACACGGTGCAACTCAAAGGCTTGTTCGACGGCACCCGCACCGCCGACGAGACCGCCGGCAAGCCCAATCCGCTGATGCTGCAGCAACTGATGGCCGAGTTTGGCGCTGCGCCCGAGCGCACGCTGATGATCGGCGACACCACGCACGACCTGCAGCTGGCGCTCAACGCCGGTTGCGCCAGTGTCGGTGTCAGCTACGGCGCCCATGCGCCCGAGACATTTGCGTTACTCGCGCCGCTGCATGTGGCGGCGTCCACCGCCGATTTGCAGGACTGGCTGCTGCGTTGTGCCTGAGTTTCGGCTGACTTTGCCGACCGCGTCGCAAGCGCAAGCGCGAGCGCCAGCCGCAGGCCAGGCCGAGCCGCTGTGCGCCTCGACCGACCTGGTCGAGTGCGGCCAGGCCAAATTGTTCGACGTGTTGCTGTGGGGCCAACCGGCGCGGGCCTTTGCGCTGCGCTTCGACGGCCAGGTGGTGGCTTACATCAACCGCTGTGCCCATGTGCCGGTGGAGCTGGACTGGCAGCCGGGCGAGTTTCTCGACCACGACAAGCGCTGGATCGTCTGCGCGGTGCATGGCGCCAGCTATGAGCCGGCTGACGGCCGCTGCGTCGGTGGCCCCTGCGGCCGCAGCAAGCTGCTGCGGGTGAATGTGGCCGAGCAGGCCGGCTGGGTCAGTTGGTATGCTTCCAACGACATCCGGCCTGTGCTGCCTGCCGTCCCTCTTGCTGTTTCTTCTGATCCTGAAAGCCCACCATGACCTCGCCGGACGACCTCCCGCAGAATATTCCGTCCAGCAGCGCTGCCGCTGAGCTAAACCGCGATCCCGCGCTGGCCCAGACCGTGCAGAACCTGGCTCGTGAGCTGATGAACGAGCGCCGCACCGAGCGACGCTGGCGGGTCTTTTTCCGCCTGTGCTGGCTGGGCGTGTTGCTGACCGTGATGTGGCTGCTGATGTCTGACCGCATGCACCGCAGCACGCCCACCGGGCCGCATACCGCCCTGGTGGAGTTGCGCGGCGAGATCGCTGCCGACAGCGAGGCCAGCGCCGAGCAGCTCATGGCCGGGCTGCGCAATGCCTTCGAGGACAAGGGCGCGCGCGCCGTGGTGCTGCGCATCAACAGCCCGGGCGGCAGCCCGGTGCAGTCGGGCATCATCAACGACGAGATCCGGCGCTTGAAGGTGCTGCACCAGAAAAAGGTCTACGCCGTGGTCGAGGAGGTCTGCGCCTCGGGCGCCTACTACGTTGCGGTGGCGGCCGACGAGATCTATGTCGACAAGGCCAGCATCGTCGGCTCGATCGGGGTGCTGATGGACGGCTTTGGTTTCAACGGGCTGATGGACAAGCTGGGGATTGAGCGTCGCCTGCTCACCGCCGGCGACAACAAGGGCATGCTCGACCCCTTCACCGCGCAAAACCCCAAGCAGCGGGCTTATGCCCAGGCCATGATCGACCAGATCCACCAGCAATTCATCCAGGTGGTGCGCGAAGGGCGCGGCAAGCGTTTGAAGGAGACGCCCGATACCTTCTCCGGCCTGTTCTGGAACGGCGAAGAGGCGGTCAAGCTGGGCCTGGCTGACAAGTTCGGCAGTCTCGATTTTGTGGCACGCGAGGTGATCAAGGCCGAGGACGTGATCGACTACACGCCGCGCGAGAACGTGGCCGAAAAGCTCGCCAAGCGCTTCGGGGCGTCGATTGGCGAGGGTGCGATGCGCTCGATGAGCGGGCTGGTGCGCCTGCGCTGAGGCGGCCGCCCCGGGATGGCTTACAACCAGCCCACCCGCCTGAAGCGCCAGTACATCGCGCCGCAGGTGGTGGCGATCAGGCCCAGCGCGGCCGGGTAGGCCCAGGGCTGTTCCAGCTCGGGCATGTGCTTGAAGTTCATGCCCCAGACACCCACAAAAAAGGTGGCCACGGCAAAGATGCCGGCCCAGGCGGCCAGCCGCTTGGTGACCTCGCTCTCTTCGATCGTGACCATCGACAAATTGACCTGGATGGCGGTGCCGATGGTGTCGCGGATGGTGTCGATGGCGGTCTGCAAGCGTGCCAGGTGGTCGGCGATGTCGCGAAAGTAATCGGTACTGGCCAGGCACACGCTGGGCACCCGGCCGCCGTAGAGCTTGCCCACGGCGTCCAGCAGCGGCGACACCGCATGGCGCAGCACCGTGACCTTGTGCTTGAGCTGGTAGAGCCGCTCGATGTTGGCGCGGCCCGCGCCCCGGTCAAAAATCTGGTCCTCGATGGTTTCCAGCTCGGATTCGAGCGCATCGACCAGCGGAAAGTAGCGGTCCACCACCGCGTCCATCAGCGCGTACAACACAAAGCTCGAGCCCTGGCGCAGCAGCGCGGGCTCGCGCTCGCAGCGCTCGCGCACCCCTAAAAAGCCCTGGCTGCTGCTGTTGCGCACCGACAGCACGTAGTTCGGCCCGGCAAAAACATTCAGCTCGCCCAGCCGCAGCTCGTCGGTGGGCGTCAGCTCCAGCAGGTGCAGCACCGCAAACACCGAGTTGCCGTACTCCTCGATCTTGGGCCGCTGGTGGCCGTGGCGGGCGTCCTCTACCGCCAGGTCGTGCAGGCCGAACTCGTGCTGCATCTGGTGCAACTCGACATCGCTGGCGTCACGCAGCGCCACCCAGACAAAACAGCCGGGCTGGCTGATGTAGTCGCTGATGTCCTCGGTGGCGATGTCGGCGAGTTTGGCGCCGTCGCGGTAGGCAACACAGTTGATCAGCATGGCGGTCCCGGCTCCGGTTGAGGTTATGCGACCAGCAGGCCCTTGCGCTCGATGAAGCTCACCACCTCGGCCAGGCCCTGGCGGGTGCGCAGGTTGCTCATCACAAAGGGCCGGCGGGTGGCATGTTCGGGCCGCATCCGGCGGGTGTCCTCGGCCATCACGTCAAGACTGGCGCCGACGTAGGGCGCCAGGTCGATCTTGTTGATCACGAACAGGTCGCTCTTGGTGATGCCGGGCCCGCCTTTGCGCGGGATCTTCTCGCCAGCGGCAACGTCGATGACGTAGATCGTCAGGTCGCTCAGCTCGGGGCTGAAGGTGGCGGCCAGGTTGTCGCCGCCCGACTCGATGAAGACGATGTCGGCGTCCGGAAACTTCTCCAGCATCCGGTCCACCGCCTCCAGATTGATCGACGCGTCTTCGCGGATGGCGGTGTGAGGGCAGCCGCCGGTCTCGACGCCCATGATGCGCTCGGCCTCCAGCGCACCGGCGACGGTCAGCAGGCGCTGGTCCTCCTTGGTGTAGATGTCGTTGGTGATGACCACCAGGTCCCAGCGGTCACGCATGGTCTTGCACAGCATCTCGACCAGGGTGGTCTTGCCCGAGCCGACCGGGCCGCCCACGCCCACGCGCAGCGGGGGCAGTTTTTTGGTGCGGCCGGGGATGTGGTGCAGGGCGGTCATGGGCGTCTTTCGGTGGCGATGGATTGGATTTTGGGGCTGGCGTGAACGATCGGCCATCACGCTCCGGGCAGCGCGGCTCAGCTTCTGAACAAGCGCGAATACTGCGCCTCGTGCCGGGCCGAGATGATCGCCAGCATCGGCGCCAGGTTTTGCCGGGCCCCGTCACCTTGGGTGGCAGTGGCGAGTGCCGCATCCACTGCTGCGGGCAGGGCCTGCGCCAGCTGGCCCAGCAGGCGCTGGCCGGCGCTCTGGCCCAGCGGCACGGCTTTGAGTGCAGACTGCACCATGTTTTCGGCCCAGCCGAAGCCGTAAGCCAGCAGCGATTCGCGCAGTGGCGCGCCAGGAATGCTGGCCGCAGCCAACGCAAAAGCCACAGGCCAGCTCGGCGCAGTCCGCAGTGCGGCCAGCGTGGCCACCCGGGCATCGTCGGGCCGACGCTGGCGCAGCCAGTCGGTCAGGGAGCGGCCCATCTGTTCGGTTTGCTGGCGCATCTCGCGCGACTCGCGGGTTTGCAGCAGCCAGGTGTTGAGCTCGGTGATGCGCGCCGCATCGAAACGCTGCCAGGCCTTGAAGGCGCTGGCCAGCAGGGGTAATTCGGCGCGCTGCAGCACCAGGCCGAGCTGGTCTTGCAGCCAGCGGCCGGCGCTGGCCTCGTCGGTCACCCAGCCGCCGTCAATCGCCGCCTCCAGCCCCTCGGAGTAGCTGAAGCCGCCCACCGGCAGTGCTGGCGAGGCCAGCCACATCAGTTGCAGCAGGGCCGCGGCAGGCAGCGGCGGCGGTGCTGGCTTGACGCGGGGCATCGGGCTCAGTGGCCGTGTGGGTGGTCGTGTGGGTGGTCGTGCTTGGCGCCGTGACCATGGCCGTGGTCACGGTCGTGGTCATGGCTACAGCCCGGGCCGTGCACAGGGGTCGGTTGAGCCGGCTCAGACGCGGCGTCCTGCCCATGCCCATGCCCATGCCCATGCCCGTCCTGGCCATAAGCACCGCCCTCGGGCTCAAACGCCGCCAGCGCCTCGCTGACGATCAGGTGCTGCTGGCGCAGCATGTCGGCCAGCACCGGGTCGGGTTCGAGCTTGAGGTGGTCGGGATTGAGTTCGAGTGCCACGTGCCGGTTGCCCAGGTGGTAGGCCGCGCGCAGCAAATCGAACGGCGTGCCGTGTGCGGCGCAGGCACGCACCACCATCACCGGCTGCGGCGCGGCCAGCATCCGGACCAGCGAGCCGTCCTCGGCCACCAGCACATCACCGCCCCGGGCCGTGGTGCCGCGCGGCAAAAACACGCCCAAGCTGCGGCCGAGTGAGTCGGTCGCCTCGAAGCGGCTCCTTTGCCGCAGGTCCCAGTCGAGTTCGACCTGGGCCGCACGTTTGACGAGTACCGGCGCCAGGCCTCGGCCGCCGGGGATGAGTTTGTTGACGATGAGCATGGGCAGGGGCAGGGCAAAAAGCAGGATTGTGGGGTGCGCCGAAGCCGTGCTTCGAGCGCTCAGAAGGTCCGCGCGATGAGCGCCACCGCAAACACCAGGCAGCCCAACACCAGGTTGATCAGCACGCGTTGGCGGATCAGCGCGAGCTGGGCTGCCGCCAGCGCCCATTCGCGCCGGGTCACCGCCCTCTGCAGCCGGGCACCCGGGCCGAGGCGCAACTGCACAAACACCAGCACCATCCCCAGACCCAGTGCCAGCATCGCGTGCACGCTCCAGTGCACGTGGCCCAGGCCACCGGCCAGCACGATCATGGCCGCGCCGCTGGACAGCAGCAGCAGGATCGCCCAGGCTACATCGCTGAAAAACCGCTGCAGCACCGCCGCCAGCAAAGCCAGCCGCAACGGCGGCTCCAGGGTTTGCACGGCGGCCGGCCGCACGGCAAAGCTGATCACCGCCATGCCGCCCACCCAGAAAGCCGCAGCCAGAGCATGCAGGCACAGCAGGACGGCGTAGATCTGGGGCATGGGAGGTTCAGTGGCAACGCGAGGGGCCGGTCAGTGTCTCACCTGGGCCGGACCCGGTGCAGAAGACGCGTCGCCCGCCGTCGCTGGCGGCGGGATCAGAACAAAAAGTAGCGCTGCGCCATCGGCAACACGCTGGCCGGCTCGCAGGTCAGCAGCACACCGTCGGCCCGCACCTCGTAGGTCTGGGCGTCGATTTGCATCGCCGGCAGGTAGTGGTTGTGCACCATGTCGGCCTTCTTGACGCTGCGGTTGCCCTTGACCGCCACCAGCCGCTTGGCCAGGCCGTAACGCTCGGCCGCGCCGCTGGCCAGGCTGGCGCTGCTGACAAAGGTCAGCGAGGTGCTGCCCAGCGCTTTGCCGTAGCTGCCAAACATCGGCCGGTAGTGCACCGGCTGCGGGGTGGGGATGCTGGCGTTGGGGTCGCCCATTGCCGCAGCCGCGATGAAACCACCCTTGAGCACCACGCTGGGTTTGACGCCAAAGAACGCCGGCTTCCACAACACCAGGTCGGCCCATTTGCCCACCGCGATGCTGCCCACCTCGTGCGCGATGCCGTGGCTGAGCGCCGGGTTGATGGTGAGCTTGGCGATGTAGCGCTTGACGCGGGCGTTGTCATGGCGGGCGGTGTCGCCGCCGAGCAGCCCGCCGGGCTGCGAGCTGTCAGGCAGCGCGCCGCGTTGCAGCTTCATCTTGTGCGCCGTCTGCCAGCAGCGGATGATGACCTCGCCGACCCGGCCCATGGCCTGGCTGTCGCTGGAGAACATGCTGATCGCGCCCAGGTCGTGCAGCACATCCTCTGCGGCGATGGTCTCGCGGCGGATGCGGCTCTCGGCAAACGCCAGGTCTTCGGCCACGCTGGCGTCCAGGTGGTGGCAAACCATCAGCATGTCCAGGTGCTCGTCTACCGTGTTGACGGTGAAGGGCATGGTGGGGTTGGTGCTGCTGGGCAAGAAGTTGGGCTCGCCCACCACCCGCATGATGTCGGGCGCATGGCCGCCGCCGGCGCCTTCGGTGTGAAAGGCGCAGAGCGTGCGACCCTGGGTGGCGGCAATCGTGTTCTCGACAAAACCCGATTCGTTCAGCGTGTCGCTGTGGATCGAGACCTGCACATCGTGCTCATCGGCCACGGCCAGGCAGTTGTCGATGGCGGCTGGCGTGGTGCCCCAGTCCTCGTGCAATTTCAGGCCGATCGCGCCGGCCTCGACCTGCTGACGCAGCGCCTCGGGCCGGCTCGCGTTGCCCTTGCCCAAAAAGCCCAGGTTCATCGGAAACGCCTCGGCCGCCTGCAGCATGAAGCGCAGGCTCTCCGGGCCGGGCGTGCAGGTGGTGGCAAAAGTGCCGGTGGCCGGCCCGGTGCCGCCGCCCAGCATGGTGGTGATGCCCGACATCAGCGACTCTTCAATCTGCTGCGGGCAGATGAAATGGATGTGGGTGTCGATGCCGCCGGCGGTGACGATCAGGCCCTCGGCCGACAAGATTTCGGTGCCCGGGCCGATCACGATGTCCACACCCGGCTGCACATCCGGGTTGCCGGCTTTGCCGATGGCGGCGATGCGGTGGCCCTTGATGCCGATGTCGGCCTTGACGATGCCCCAGTGGTCGATGATCAGCGCGTTGGTGATCACCAGGTCGCAGGCCTCAAAGGCGCCGGGGCCGTTGGGCACCTGGCTCTGGCCCATGCCGTCGCGGATGGTCTTGCCGCCGCCGAACTTGACCTCTTCGCCATAGCCCGCCGCCCGCCCGTCGGCGTCGAGGCGACCCTCGCCGGCGCGCAGCGTGAAGTCATCCTCCACCTCAACGATCAGCGCGGTGTCGGCCAGCCGAACCCGGTCGCCCACGGTCGGGCCGTACATCTCGGCGTAGGCACGCCGTCCAATCGTCGCCATCAGAGTTGTCCTTGAACCAGGCCGCGGAATCCCCAGACCTCGCGCTTACCGGCGTAGTCGACCAGCGCCACTGTGCGCTGCTGGCCCGGCTCAAAGCGCACAGCAGTGCCGGATGCGATGTTGAGCCGCATGCCGTGGGCCGCCGGCCGGTCAAACTGCAGCGCGGCATTGGTCTCGGCAAAGTGGTAGTGCGAGCCCACCTGGATCGGCCGGTCGCCTGTGTTTTGCACGACCACGGTGAGGCTGCGGCGGCCAGGGTTCAGGGCATGCTCGCCCGGGTCGATCAGCAATTCACCGGGGATCATGGGGTGCTCACTTTTTGCGGTTGAGCCACAGGCCGGCGCCCACCACGGCCACCAGCGCCACCAGCGGCACCAGCGCCAGCGCGTCATTGGCATGCCAGTGCGTGATGCCGGGCAGGCCGTGCCCTTCATGGGCTCGCACCAGACTGGCGCAAGAACTCAGGGCGCAGGCGACAGAGAGGTGCTTCATGGTGCGTCCTACGCAATGGGTTGGTGCACGGTCACCAGTTTGGTGCCGTCCGGAAAGGTCGCCTCGACCTGGATCTCGGGGATCAACTCGGCGATGCCGTCCATCACGTCGTCGCGGGTGAGTACAGTCTTGCCGTCGCTCATCAGCGCGGCCACGGTCTTGCCGTCGCGCGCACCCTCCATGATGGCCGCACTGATCAGCGCCACCGCCTCGGGGTAGTTGAGCTTGAGGCCGCGTGCCTTGCGGCGCTCGGCCAACAGCGCGGCGGTGAAGATCAGCAGCTTGTCTTTTTCGCGGGGGGTCAGGTCCATGGTGGCGGGATTCTGCTTCTGCGGTCGCGGCGATCGGCTCGGGTTGTCACGGGTCGGCGGGCAGACCAGCGCAAGACTTGTGCCCGACGGCGCGGCGCGTTGCTTTCTGCCCAGGGCTGGCCGCACGCCAGCACCTGTCTTGTAAAAACCTGCGCTGCAGTGCGACCATAGCGGCTGGCCAAGGGCTCGCTTCGCCCTTCGGCGTTGCTCAACTTTCAGCATTCGGAGATTCCACCATGACCCCACGTCAACGCATCGCTACCGCACTGGCCTGCGCCGCCAGCCTGGGCCTGACCGGCCAGGCCGGAGCGCAAGACGCCGGCAAAGAAAAAGGCGGCAAAGAAAAGTGCTTTGGCGTCGCCAAGGCCGGCGCCAACGATTGCGCCAACCTGACCGGCACGCACACCTGCGCCGGCCAGTCCCGGGTCAGCATGCACCCGGCCGAATGGAAGTACGTGCCCAGGGGCACCTGCAAGGAGATGAACGGCATGACCGCCGAAGAGGCCAAGGCCAAGACCGAGAAGTCTTGATGCCGCAGGCCCCAGCGGCCCCAGCGGCCCCAGCGGCCCCAGCGGCCCCAGCGGCCACAGCGACCCCAGTGGCGCCAACACCGCCGCGCTACACCGGCATCGGCCTGCGGCAGCCGCACACCGAGGCCTTGTTTGATGCAGCGCCACCGCTGGCCTTTGTCGAGGTCCATGCCGAGAACTATTTCGCCGCTGGCGGCGCGGCAGCGGCGGTGCTGCGGGCCGCACGCAGCCGCTGGCCGGTCAGCCTGCACGGCGTGGGCCTGGCACTGGGCTCGGCCGCTGGCATTGACGCCAACCACTTGGCCCAACTGGCCGCACTGGTGCGGCGGATCGAGCCCGTGCGGGTCAGCGACCACGCCTGCTTTGCCAGGGCACCGCGCCGCGCCGGCAGCGCGGTGGTGCACGGCAATGATCTGCTGCCCATCGCCCACACACCGGCCTCGCTCGACATCCTGGTGGCCAATGTGCAGCAGGTGCAGGATCGCTTGCAGCGGCCCATCCTGGTGGAGAACCTCAGCGCCTACCTGCACTGGGCCGATGACAGCCTGTCCGAGCCTGAGTTCTTCAATGCGCTGACGCAGCGCAGCGGCTGCGGTCTGCTGCTCGACGTCAACAACCTGGTCGTGAACGCACTGAACCAGCAGGTGTTGAACCTCGACGCCCTCAAGCCAGACCGCGACAAGGCCACGGCCGTGGCGGTCGCCTGTGCCTGGATCGACGCCATTGCGCCCGCCAGCGTCGGTGAAATCCATCTCGCCGGTTACGACGACAGCGGCGAGTTGGTCATCGACGACCACGGTAGCCGGGTGCATGCCCCGGTGTGGCAGGTGTTTCGACATGCCGCGCGGCGCCTGGGCCCCAGGCCGACCCTGATCGAGTGGGACACCGGCCTGCCTGCGCTTTCGGTGTTGCTTGAAGAGGCGGCGCGGGCCGACGCGGTTTGGGCCGAAACCGTGTGGGCCGACGTTGCACCGGTGGCAGGCCCTGCCCCAGGGCATTGCTTCGGCAGCCCGGCATGACCGGCGCCGCCCGCGAAGCCCAGCGCCAACAACTGCTGCTGCGCGCCTTGCTGGGCGACGACCCACCCGAGACGTTGGCCCACTGGCTGCAGGCATCGGCTACCGCCGCCGGCATGGACCGCGGCCTGGCCGCCTACCGCAGCAACTCCAGCGCCCATGCCGAGCGAGCGCTGGCGGCGGCCTACCCCACCCTGGTGCAGTTGCTGGGTCACGAGGCCTTTGCCGCGCTGTCGACCGCGTTTTGGCAGCAGCAGCCCGCCGCAGCGGGCGACCTGGGCTTGTGGGGCGCTGACCTGTGCAACTTCATCGCCGAGATCGAATCTTGGCGCAGCGAGCCCTACCTGCCCGATGTGGCGCGGCTGGAATGGGCGATCCACCTGGCCGAACGCGCTGCCGATGCCGCCCCGCCGCAGGGGCTGGACGGCCTGGCCGACAGCGACCCCGAGACCTTGTACCTGCACTTGAGCCCGGGCACCGCGCTGGTGGACTCAGCGTATCCCATCGTCACCCTGTTGCTGGCCCACCGCAGCGAGGCCGCCGACCGCTTTGCCCCGGTGCGCGCTGCCCTTCAGGCCGGCGCGGGTGAATGCGCGCTGGTCGAGCGCCAGGGCTGGCGCGCGGTGCCCCGCTGCCTGCGGCCCGATGAAGCCCGCTTTGCGCGTGCCCTGCTGGCCGGCTGCTCGCTGGCCCACGCGCTGGACGCGGCAGGTGCGGCGTTTGACTTTCAGGGCTGGCTGATCGCGGTGCTGCAGCGCCGTGGCATTGCCGGGGTTGACGCCAGTCCGCCGCAGACTGCGCCCTGACCTCAAAGCAAGGCCTCAGGCACCAGTGGCACCAGCAATTTGAATTTGAGTCGCAGCCAGAACGTGGCGTCGGGCTCTTCGGTCAGCACCACTTCATTGCCGTCTTCCAGGCTCAGCCATTCCAGGCCCTCGCCGCTGGGCGAGCGCCGCACCCGGTACGCACTTTGCAGGCGGTCGATATCGATCACGCGCAGCAACTCGAGCGCCAGCGCCGGGCTGTCGATCACGGTGCCGAACTCGGTGTTGAGGGTCGCCGAGCGGGGGTCGAGGTTCATTGAGCCGACAAAGATCTTCTGGCGGTCAATCACCGCCAGCTTGGCGTGCAGGCGGCCGAGCGAGGCGCCAAACAGGTTCAAACGCTTGTTGCGCTTGACCCGGGACGAACTGATTTCGTACAAGTCCACGCCCTGGTCGATCATCGGCTCGCGGTAGCGGGTGTAGCCCGCATGCACCGCCGGCTCGTCGGTCGAGCCCAGCGAGTTGGTCATCATCACCACCCGCACCTGGCGCTCGCGCAGTTCATGGATCAGCGCCATGCCGTCCTTGCCCGGCACCAGGTAGGGCGAAGACACCACCAGTTCGGTCTTGGCCTTGCGCAACTCTTCAAACACGTTGTAGGTGACGCTGGTTTCCATCAGCTCGCCGCCGGCCTCGCCGTCGAAGGGCTTGTCGGGGTGGTCGGCAAACACGTAGGCATAGGCCCAGATCAGGCCCAGGCGGCCACCGTCCAGGTCGTCGGCAATCGGGCCGTAGCCCAGGATGTCGGTGGCCGGTAGCGGGTCGGGTGGCGGCGTTTTTTCGGGCCCGGTCCAGTCCTCGAACTGCCGGCGCAAGGCTTCGTCGGTCTGCGGGCTGCGGGTGACCGCGTGGATCGGGTAGACGACATCGGCATTCCAGTAGCGGTCAAACAACTCCTGGGCTGGCGCAATGATGAAGCCCACGGCAAACGCGTCCACGTCGATGAAGTTGTCACCCTTGCTGCGCGAAAAATACTCGTTGGCCACGTTGCGCCCGCCGATCACGGCCATCGCGCCGTCAGCAACAAACAGCTTGTTGTGCATGCGGTGGTTGACACGCTTCCAGTCGCCCACAGACGCCAGAAAGCGCGTCAACTGACCCCGCTCGCGCAGGCAGCAAAACGGGTTGAACAGGCGCACCTCGACATTCTTGTGGGCGGCAAGCGCGAGGAACAGCTCGTCCTGGCCGCCGGTGTAGAAGTCGTCGATCAACAGCCGTACGCGCACGCCACGCTCGGCGGCATCGCGCAAGGCGCGCAACAGCCAGCGCCCGGTTTCGTCGTTTTCGAGGTGGTAGTACTGGACATCGAGTGACACCTCGGCCCGGCGCGCCAGCTCGACCCGCGTGTCGAGCGAAAACTTGCCCAGCGGCATCAGCCGGAACCCCGACTGGTCCTCACCCGGGCTGTAGCCGCTGGCAATGCGGCCCAGCGTGGTGGTCTTTGACAAGCCGATCGCAGTGCTCGCCATGGCCGCACGGTCGACCGGCGCCATCGTGGCGCAGCCACTCAACCCCGCCAGCACCCAGGCGGCAAACCACCAGCGGCAAAGCGCACGCCAGCGTTGCAGGCAGTCAGCAGGTGGGGGTGAGGTGGGCATGGGGGTTGGGTGGGTGGAGGTGCGTGCGGTCATCCCGGTCGACATGTGGGTGGCCTGGTGGGCAGGCCAGGTTGTGCGCCCTCCATCGATTGAGATTTGTTCAGGGAGTCAGTCGCTCGCTGCACCGTGCGCATTACAGCAGTGTGCGCACATTTCAGGGCGGTGAGCTTCGGTTGCGCGGCTTCAAGTGTCCCCAAGCCCGACAGCCTCCTAGCGCGCTTCTTGCTTGTTGCTTGAGGCCATGGCCCGCCAACCCACCCCGCCCCAGCAGGTCATCACCTTCCGCCGTGACTACAACAACTGGGTCGCCAGCGAGACGATGGAGGACTACGCGCTGCGCTTTGCGCCCCGCACCTTCCGCAAATGGAGCGAGTGGCGGGTGGCCAACACCGCGTTTGGCGCGGCGTCGTTCTTGATCCTGGAGGCGGTGGGCGCCACGCTGCTGGTGCAGCACGGCTTTGTAAACGCCGCACTCGCCATCCTGGCCACCGGGCTGATCATCTTCCTGGCCGGGCTGCCGATCAGCGTCTACGCCGCGCGTTACGGCGTCGACATGGACTTGTTGACACGCGGCGCGGGCTTTGGCTACCTCGGCTCGACCGTCACCTCACTGATCTACGCCAGCTTCACCTTCATCTTCTTCGCGCTCGAAGCCGCCGTGATGGCCTATGCGCTGGAGCTGGCGTTCGACATCCCGCCCGCCTGGGGTTACGGTCTGTGCGCGCTGTTGGTGATCCCGCTGGTCAGCCACGGCGTCACCGCCATCAGCCGGCTGCAGGTCTGGACCCAGCCGCTCTGGCTGGCGCTGCTGGTGCTGCCGCTGGGCTATGTGCTGGTCAGGAACCCGGACGAGCTGGCCGGGCTGACGGGTTTTGCCGGCAGCAACGGCCAGAGCGCCGGTTTTGATCTGATGGGCTTTGGCGCGTCGCTGACCGTGGGCATAGCGCTGGTCACGCAGATGGGTGAGCAGGCCGACTACCTGCGCTTCATGCCCGAGCGCAAACCCGACCCGGTGGCCAGCCGGCGCTGGTGGCCCGGCCCGGCGGCCCGGCGCTGGTGGGGTGCCACGCTGCTGGGCGGGCCGGGCTGGGTGCTGGTGGGGGTGGCCAAGATGATGGCCGGGGTGATGCTGGCCTACCTGGCGCTGGCGCACAGCGTGCCGCCCGAGCGTGCTGTGGACCCGAACCAGATGTACCTGGCGGCCTGGGAGTACGTGTTCCCCCACTACGGCTGGGCGGTGGCGGCCACGGCGCTGTTTGTGTTTGTCTCTCAGCTCAAGATCAACGTCACCAATGCCTACGCCGGGTCGCTGGCCTGGAGCAACTTCTTCTCGCGGTTGACGCACAACCACCCCGGCCGGGTGGTCTGGGTGGTGTTCAACACCGGCATCGCCCTGGTGCTGATGGAGTTGGACGTGTTCCAGGCGCTCAGCCATGTGCTGGGCCTCTACAGCAACATTGCCATCGCCTGGATCATGGCGGTGGTGGCCGACCTGGTGATCAACAAACCGCTGGGCTTGAGCCCGCCGGGCATTGAGTTCCGCCGCGCCCACCTCTACGACATCAACCCGGTGGGGGTGGGCGCGATGGCTTCGGCCTCAGTGCTCAGCGTGGCGGCCCACCTGGGCGCTTTTGGCCCCCTGGCGCAGGCCTTCTCGGCCATGATCGCGCTGGTCACGGCGCTGGCGGTGTCGCCGTGTATCGCCTGGGCTACCCGTGGCCGCTACAGCCTGGCCCGGCGCACTCGGGCGGCACGCGCGCTGGAGGCGGCCGAGGGTCTGGGAGAAGGGCGGTTCACCGTCTCAGCCGAGGGCAGCCATCTGGCCCGCCACGCGCTGCGCCGCTGCGTGATCTGCGAGCGCGACTACGAGCCCGAGGACATGGCCGCCTGCCCGGCCTACGGCGGCCCGATCTGCTCGTTGTGCTGCACCCTGGACGCCCGCTGCGACGACTTGTGCAAGCCGCAGGCCCGGCTCTCGGCGCAGTGGTTGCAGTTGCTCAAGCGCTTGCTGCCGGCCCGGGCCGTGCCGCACCTGGAGAATGGCCTGGCGGCCTATTTGCTGCTGATGGCGGTGGTGTTGCCGGGGCTGGCGCTGCTGTTCGGTGGGTTCTACCTGCTGGGGCTGCGCTCGCTGGACCGGCTCGACGCGATCAGCGCTGCCGCCGTGGCGCCCTTGCTGCGCGCCGGCTTTGGCCAGGTTTTTGCGGTGCTGCTGCTGATTGCCGCCATGGTGGCCTGGTGGGCGGTGCTGGCGCAGCGCAGCCGGGCGCGGGCGCAAGCAGAGTCGCGCCGCCAGACCCAGACCTTGCACGCCCAGGCCCTGGTGCTGCAAAGCCAGGCCCAGGCCCTCGGCCAGGAGATCGAATCCCACCAGCGCACCGACCTGCAACTGCAGCAGGCCAAGGCCGTGGCCGACGCCGCCAACCAGGCCAAGAGCCGCTACGTCACCGCCATCAGCCATGAGCTGCGCACGCCGCTCAACAGCATCCTGGGCTATGCGCAATTGCTGGAGGACGACCCGGCAGTGCCCGCGCACCGGCGCGGCGCGGTGCAGGTGATCCGGCGCGGCGGCGAGCATTTGCTCAGCCTGATCGAGGGCACGCTCGACATCGCCCGCATCGAGAGCGGCCGGCTGGCGCTGGAGTCGGCGCCGATGCACTTTGCCGAGGGCATGGACGAGCTGGTGCGCTTGTTCGAGCCCCAGGCCGCGCAGCACGGCCTGCGTTTTGTGTACCGCCGCAGCGGCACCCTGCCCGAGCTGGTGCGGGCCGACGAAAAGCGGCTGCGCCAGATCCTGATCAACCTGCTGGCCAATGCGGTCAAGTTCACGCGCGCCGGGCAGGTGACGTTCAGCGTGGACTACCAGCGCGAGATGGCGCGTTTCGAGATCGAGGACACCGGGCCGGGCCTGTCCGAGGCCGAGCTGGCCCAGGTCTTCGAGCCCTTTGTGCGCGGCACGGCGGCCGGCGGCAATGCCACCAGCGGCACCGGCCTGGGCCTGACCATCGCGCGCATGCTGACCGGGTTGATGGGTGGCGAGCTGACGGTCAGCTCACGGCCGGGCATCGGCAGCTGTTTTGCCGTCAAGCTCTACCTGCCCGAGCTGCGCGCCCGCGCCAGCCAGCGCGAACGCCCCGGCGCGCTGCGCCCGGTCGGCTTCGCCGGCCCGCGGCGGCGCGTGTTGGTGGTCGACAACGAGGAGACCGACCGCAGCTTGCTGGTCGAGCGGCTGGCGCCGCTGGGTTTTGCGCTGTTGCAGGCGGACTCAGGCGAGGCTGCACTGGCCTTGCTGGGCGCTGAAGCGGTGGATGCGATCTTGCTTGACCTGGCGATGCCCGGCATCGACGGCTGGGCCACCTTGCGCCGCTTGCGCGAGCTGGGGCTGAGCCGGGCGCCGGCGGCGATCGTCTCGGCCAATGCGTTTGACCAGGGTCTGGACAACGACCTGGGCATCCTGCCGGCCGATTTTCTGGTCAAGCCGGTGCGCATGGCGGAGCTGCTGGCCTGGTTGCAATCCCGGCTGGCGTTGAAGTGGCTGTACGACGAGGCGCCTGACCGGGACGCGAACGCTGACACCAGCCCGTCCGGCGGCCCGGCCGGGCCCATGGCCACGCCGCCAGCCGAGGCCCTGCATGCGCTGGATGAGTTGGTACGGCTGGGCTACTTGCGCGGCATCCAACGCAAGCTCGACGCGATCGAGGCCGAGCACCCGGACTGCGCGGACTTTGTCGGCCAGCTGCGCGGCCTGGCCAAGGGCTTCCAGCTCGACACCCTGGCGCATCTGGTCCAATCGGCGCTGAGCAGTCCGCCCGGTGAAGTCGCACCGCCGACCCGGCCGTTGACAGGGCCCTCCGATGCCCCCTGAGTTGCCGCTGTCCGACGCCGCTTCACCCGCCCCGCTGGCCCACGCCACTGGCGGCGTGGTGCTGATCGTCGATGACGTGCCCGACAACCTGTCGCTGCTGCATGACGCGCTCGACGGGGCCGGTTATGCCGTGCTGGTGGCCACCGACGGGCCCAGCGCCATCGCCCGGGCCCGTCAGGCCCGGCCCGACATCGTGCTGCTCGACGCGATGATGCCGGGCATGGACGGCTTTGAGGTGGCGCGCCGGCTCAAAGCCGGGCCCGAGACCGCCGCCATCCCCATCGTCTTCATGACCGCGCTGACCGAGACCGAGCATGTGGTGGCGGCCTTCGCCGCCGGCGGAGTGGACTACGTCACCAAGCCGATCCAGCCCAGGGAGGTGTTGGCGCGCATCCAGGCCCACACCCATACCGCTCGGGTGCAGCGTCAGGCGCGCAACGCACTCGACGCCTTTGGCCATGCCACGCTGGTAGTGCGGCCCACCGATGGTCGGCTGCTGTGGCAAACCGCGCTGGCACGCGGCCTGCTGCGCGACTACTTTGGCAGCGACAGCCCGTTTGCGCCGGTGCCCATCATCGACTGGGTGCGGCGCGAGGCGGCGGCACGCGCCGCCGGGGCGCAGCCGCAGATGCTGGTCACCGCGCGCGGCGAGCGCCGGCTGACACTGGCGCTGCACGCGATGGCTGTTGGCGACGGGCCAGACCCTGGCAAACCGGCGGCGCCTGCGGGCGCCAGCCTGGCGGTCAAGCCAGCGTCAAACCCTGCGGCCAGCGTCGACGAGGCCGGCGAGGACGACGAGTGGTTGATCGTTGCGAGCGAGTCCAACGATGCCGCTGTGCTGGAGGCGATGGTGGCGGCGTTTCGCCTGACCGCCCGCGAAGCCGAGGTCTTGCACTGGGTGGCACGCGGCAAGACCAACCGCGACATCGGCGACATCCTGGGCCTGAGCCCGCGCACGGTGACCAAGCACATGGAGCACATCCTCCCCAAGCTGGGTGTGGAAACCCGCACAGCAGCCGCCGGGCTGGTGCTCAGCCGGGTCGGTCGGTTGCTCGGGCCGGTACGGGGCTGAAGCACTGGCCGGGCCCAGCCTTGCCGGGCAGCCGCTGGGCTGCTCAGCCGCAGCTCAGACCGCGACCTTGTCGATCTCGGCCATGGCGTGGGCCAGCCACATCTTGAGCCGTTGGCGCTCCATCATGCCGAGGCCGGGGCCGTCCTTGCCGGTGTTGTTCTTGGCCGACCAGAAGCTGGCATTGGCCGCGTCGATCTTGTTGACCACCGGGTCGTGCAGGTGCTTGAAGCTGATCACCTGAGCGCCAAAGGCGAGCGCGCGGGCCTGCTCACCCGACTTGTCGAGCTGCGAAAAATCATCGCCGCGCAGCTGGTTGCGCACCAGCACGTAGCGCAGGCGCGCGCCGAACTGGTCGAGCAGCCGGGCCAGCAGGTCCACCGAGTCGCGGCCCGGGTCCATCACATGCCAGTAGTACACCGTCATGCCGTTCACATCGGCCAGGTCGAGCACGCCCGAGTCGGCCATCCACTGCACCAGCGGCGCGTGGGTTTGAGCGGCCAGGTCTACCAGCACCCGGCGGCCCGGCTGCTCGGCCGCGCTCTCGACGATGGCGTCGAGCGCCTCGTAGCTGTCAGCCAGCACGGGTGAGGCGTAGCCGGCGTAGTAACGCAGCAGCGCGCCGTGCGAGCGGTCGGTGTCGAAGCCGACAAACGGCATCTCGTGGTCGATGAAGTATTGCGCCAACAAACGCGCGACCATCGATTTGCCGACCCCGCCTTTTTCACCACCGATCAGGTGGATCTTGGATTGGGTCAGGGTCTCGAGCATCGGGGGCTGGGTCATGGCAGTCAGTGGGCTTGCCGGCGAACGGCGGGATGCTGAAGTATCGCTGCTGCAGTGCAACAAGTGTGTCAGGGCACTGGCGCAGCAGGCTGTGGGGCGCCTGCATTGCCGGGCTGAGCTTGTCGCGCTGGCTCACCGCGAGGTTCGCCGAGTGAACCGCCGCGCCCAGCAAAAAGCCCGCTTGAAGCGGGCTTTTTAAAGGTAAAGCAGCCGGGCCTCGGCCCAGTACGCTTCAGCGCAGCTTGATTTCTTTGTACAGGACGTGCTTGCGGGCCTTGGGGTCGAATTTCATGAATTCGAGCTTGGCCGGCGTCGTCTTCTTGTTCTTGCTGGTGGTGTAGAAATGGCCAGTACCCGCAGTGGATTCCAGCTTGATTTTTTCACGTCCGCCTTTGGATGCCATGGTGTGCTCCGGGTTTCAGGTGTCTTGGGAGAGGGATCAGAGCGCGTTTTTGGCGCGCAGATCGGCCACGATCTGGTCGATGCCGACC
>JANYKR010000256.1 GCA_025358155.1 Betaproteobacteria bacterium | reverse complement strand
GCATCAGCGCCGAGGACGTCGCGAAGCGCCTGATCGACTACGGCTTCCATGCGCCCACGCTGAGCTTCCCGGTCGCCGGCACGCTGATGGTCGAACCGACCGAGAGCGAATCGCTCGAAGAGCTGGACCGTTTCTGCGACGCGATGATCGCGATCCGCGGCGAGATCGCGAAGGTCGAATCCGGCGCCTGGCCGCGCGGTGACAATCCGCTGAAGACCGCGCCGCACACCGCCGCGGCGCTGCTCGTGAGCGACTGGCCGCACGCCTATTCGCGCGAAGAGGCGGCCTACCCGGTCGCTGGCCTGCGCGGCAACAAGTACTGGTCGCCGGTGGGCCGCGTCGACAACGTGTACGGCGACCGCAACCTGTTCTGCTCCTGCCCGCCGCTGTCCGACTACGAGAGCTGAACCATGGCGGTGTCGGTCTTCGACCTGTTCAAGATCGGAATCGGCCCCAGCAGCTCGCACACGGTCGGTCCGATGCGAGCGGCACGCCTGTTCGCGCTGCGCCTCGAGCACGAAGGCGCTCTCGCGGCGACCGCGCGGGTGTGCTCTCAGCTGTACGGCTCGCTCGGCGCCACCGGCAAGGGTCACGGCACCGACAAGGCGGTGCTGCTCGGGCTGCTCGGGCATGAACCGGACACGGTCGACATCGAGCGCATCGGCGCCGAACTGAAGCGCGTTCGCGATGCGAAGCGCATCGCGCTGCTCGGCACGCGCGAGGTCGAGTTCATCGAGCGGACCGACCTGATCTTCTACCGCCGCGAGGCACTGCCCTTCCACGCCAACGGCATGCGCTTCACGGCCTTCGACGCCGACGGCGCCGAACTGCTGACGCGTGTGTACTACTCGGTGGGCGGCGGCTTCGTCGTCAGCGACGAGGTCGCCCACGACGGCAGCCGGCAGAAGGTGATCGCGCCCGACACGACCGTGCTCGCCCACCCGTTCCACAGCGGGGCCGACCTGCTGGCGCTGACGAGGCAGCACGGCTGCAGCATAGCCGAGCTGATGCGGCGCAACGAGCGCTGTCTTGGCAAGGGCGGGCGCAGCGACGCCGAGATCGACGCCGGGCTGTTGAAGATCTGGGCCGTGATGCAGGCCTGCGTGGTGCGCGGCTGCGCCACCGACGGCGTGCTGCCGGGCGGTTTCAAGGTCAAGCGCCGCGCCGCCGACCTGCACCGCCAGCTGTGCGCGAATCCCGAAGCGGCGCTGCGCGACCCGCTGCAGGTGCTCGACTGGGTCAACCTCTATGCGCTCGCGGTCAACGAGGAGAATGCCGCGGGCGGCCGGGTCGTGACCGCGCCCACCAACGGCGCAGCCGGTATCGTGCCCGCGGTGTTGCACTACTACCGGCACCATCTGCCCGGCGCGACCGATGTGGGCGTGGTCGACTTTTTGCTCACCGCCGCCGCCATCGGCCTGCTCTACAAAGAAAACGCCAGCATCAGCGGCGCCGAGGTGGGTTGCCAAGGCGAGGTGGGCGTGGCCTGCAGCATGGCCGCCGGCGCACTGTGCGCCGTGCTGGGCGGCAGCATTGCCCAGGTTGAAAACGCCGCCGAGATCGGCATGGAGCACCATCTGGGCTTGACCTGCGACCCGGTGGGCGGGCTGGTGCAGATCCCCTGCATCGAGCGCAATGCCATCGCCTCGGTCAAGGCCATCAACGCCGCCCGCATGGCGCTGCACGGCGACGGCAGCCACAACGTGTCGCTCGACCAGGTCATCAAGACCATGCGCGAGACCGGCGCCGACATGCTGACCAAGTACAAGGAAACCGCCCGCGGCGGTCTGGCGGTCAATATCGTCGAGTGTTGAGGGTCGTGTGACATTGCGGCTTGAGGCGGCAGCCGGCAGCCGGCTCGTTGCGGTCGTTCGTGGTCGCTCGTGGTCGCCGATTTGTCCGACCGCTTTGCTCCGGCCCGCCGTCACTCGATATTCGGCGCCGGGTATTCGCCCCGGCGGGCGACCATTCTTTCTTTTGGCGAAAAGAAAGAAGGCAAAGAAAGCGCTTCAATTCAATACCATGATCATATTCACGTCTTCGATCACGCCCTTGTTGACTCACTCGCCCGCCCGGCGGGCTCAAACAGAGGCGTATTTGAAGGCCGAGAACGCGCCGTCGATTTACCGACTCAGGCGGCTGCTGGTACAAACGGCAGGCCACGTGGCAGGTGCAAAAACGCCCTCCGCCCGCCGTGCATCGCCAATCCAGCAGCCGCCTTTGCCGCGCCGCTGACCGGTCATCAGGTCGCTTGCCAGGTGGCGCCTGTTTGAGCCCGCCCGGCGGGCGAGTCGATACTCTCCGCGATGGTTGACGTCGTGTAAATCGACATGGAAACTGTTTTTCCAGACTTTTCTTTGCTGACTTTCTTTTCTAGAAAAGAAAGTCAGGCGCCCGCCGGGGCGAATACCCGGCGCCGATTATCGAGTGACGGCGGGCCATGGCAAGGCGAGCCTTCAAACTGACCCGAGACGCAGGTCAGCGACCCACCGACTGACAACCTCGCCACCTATAAATCCCCGACCCCGCCTCAACCCATAAACCCCAAATCCGCCGACCCAAACAGCCCCAGCTTGGGAAACACCTGCGCCATGCCAGTGGCGTCCACCCCGAACCAGCGGGCCAGTGTGGCGCCGTACTGGTCGAGCGAGGTGCTGGGGATCAGCAAGCCGCGGTTGCTGGCATCATCCGGACCGCCCAGCACATGCGACGGAAAGTTGCCGTACAGGTTGCCGCCCTT
>JANYKR010000243.1 GCA_025358155.1 Betaproteobacteria bacterium | reverse complement strand
CAGAGGGTGCAATGCACATCACCCCTTCCCGGATCGGTGCGGTCTTCGAGGGAGACACGGTGGTCGCCTGCGCTCGCTTCGATCAACCGCTGCAACACGGCAGCGCGATCCTCGAAGTCGAGACGGACAAGGGCGAAGTTGTCCGACAGGAGCTGACGTTTCCGAAGGCAATGCCAGCGTCCTCACCCGGCAGCATATCCATGGTGGCCCGCATGACAGCTGCAGCTGGACTGACGGAACTGGACGATATCGCTGGCCTGGACACCGCGCTCCGCTACCAACTCGTAAGCCGGTGGACCAACTGGCTTGTGATTGCGCCGAGGACCGAGGAAGACAAGGTCGAGGACATTCCGGCCTTGCGGAAGGTGCCGCAGACTTTGGCCGCCGGTTGGGGCGGTGTCGGCAGCGTCGCCGTGTGCCTCAGCATAGATGCGTTTGCAGCGCTGTCAGTCAGGTACTCCCGCAGTGTCGACTTCGCAGCGATGGCAGATCTTGATCTCACCGAGGTTGAGTTCCCAACTCGCGTCCTGCCTCTTGATCTGCCGGAAACCTATCGTCGACTGCTCACGCTCGTCGATACGCATCCCTCGCGGCTCGACGTTGCCGGCGCCCTCGATCTGCTCATGGAGTCCGGCCTTGCGGCTGAGTTCGATGACATCTTCCGACACGCGACCGACTTGGAACTCAGCATCGGGGCCATCGCCGCAATCGTCCTTGCCCGTCTTCTGGGTGGTCCCCTCGGCGAGTTCTTGTCCAGCGACGCCCAGGTTGCGTTGGCCGCGCTGCAGGAACGCGCCATAGAGGCGACGGGCGCGCTCAGGGAGATCGGGCGCCACGGCATCGCTCTCGCACGCCTGACCCAGGAGCCGGTTGCACGCAAGTTGCTGCGGCATTGTGCCGACGAAGACGCACCGGCGCAATTTGCACGGATTCGAGAACTGCTCGATCACCTAGAGGATACGATCCGTCGGTCTGCTGACCGAGTGCAAGTGTTCCGAGTGGATCACGCTCGTCTTCGGGGCGAAGCTATCGCTTAGCAGCCAGGGCGGCAGGACTTATCCAGGTCTGCGACAAACGCAAGGGGAAGCATGGGATCCGATCACCCGGAAGACCCGAATGCCGATGCCGGGCGGCCTCCGGCAAAGGTGACTGACACGTCCTGGGCGCATGCGCGGGCGCTGGCCGACTCTGGTCGGCTGAAGGTGCAGTGGGACAGCATTCTGGAATCACGGCCGCCGCCACTGCCGTCTGGCATCAATCTGGCCGACAAGGTCGAGGGCATGCTTCTCGGGCTTGCTGTCGGTGACGCACTGGGCAATACCACTGAGTCCATCAACCCGGCGGAACGCAAGCTTCGTGTTCCCTCGGGATGGATATCGGGCTACTTGCCGAATTGCTATGCCGACTTCCGAAGCGTGGGGCTGGCGTCCGACGATACGCAGATGGCATTCTGGACAATCGAGCAGATGCTGGCCGACGGTGGGCTCGACCCAGAGCGCTTGGGAGAGATCTTCTGTCGCCGGCAGATCTACGGTATCGGGCAGAGCGTAGGCAGTTCCAGAGGAACTGGGAATCGGGCTGGCCCTGGTTCGAGTGCGGCGTGGCGTCTGCAGGCAATGGCGTACTGATGCGCATCGCTCCGATCCTGCTGCCCCATCTGCGTTCGCCCAGCCGCAACCTGTGGGCCGACACCCTGGTCGCGGCGCACCTGACCCACGACGATCTATTGTCAAACTCCAGTTGCTTGGCGCTGGTGCAAATGCTGTGGCACTTGCTGGGCCTGCAGGCACCGCCCGACCTGCGCTGGTGGATCGACACCTGGCTGAGCACCAGCGAACCGCTGACGGCCGGCCGGCCAGATGGCATCTTCAGGGCCCGCGCCCACCACCCGCCGAAGTTCAGCGGCACCATGGCAGACATGGTGGCGCAACACGTTAGATCTGCCCTGGATCGAGATCTGGACGTGGCAGAGGCTGGTGCCATCTGGCACTCGGGCGCCTACCTGCTGGAGACAGTGCCGACGGTGCTGTATGTGCTGTCGCGGCATGGTCATGATCCCAAAGAGGCAATCCTGCAGGCAGTAAACAACACCCGGGACAACGACACCTGCGCCGCCATCGTCGGCGCGGCCGTGGGCGCCTTGCACGGCGCATCAGCACTGCCAGCGGAGTGGATCGACGGGTTGTTGGGCCGCACCACCGTCGATGACGATGGCCAGGTCTTTCGGCTGCTGGCGCAGGCCGGTGACCGGTACGGCTACGGTGTGTCGCCCCGGGTGCGGCAAAGGGCCGCCGCGTCGCGGCAACAGGAGACCTGATGGACTGGTTCGAACGCATCACAGGTTTCCCCGAAGACGACTACGCCAGCACCAAGGCAAGGTTGGAGGTCGACGGTCAGTTCCTCATTTCCAAGGTCAATGGCAACCGTCACCGCGTCGGCCAGTTGGAGGTCGTGACGCTGCAGAACCTGCGTGCGCGTCGGGCGCGGTCAAAGACGACAGGGTGCAACACGTCGGTGCACTGCCTGGCTGGCGATGCCCGCGAGCTGCATGCAAG
>JANYKR010000234.1 GCA_025358155.1 Betaproteobacteria bacterium | reverse complement strand
GCTGCAGCGATCGTCGTGCGGCCAGGTCGTGGGCCCGCGCTGCAGCCGCTTGCTCGGCGGCCTCGTGCTGGGCCCACCGCAACGCCTTGCGCACGGCGCCCAGTTCGGCCAGGCTGTGAACCTTCACCGGAGCCCTGCCCGCGCTGCGCCAGACACGCTGCATCGCCTTGACGTCAAAGCAGCCCCCGCTCGGCAAACGACACCACCTGACCGCAGCCGATCACCAGATGATCGAGTACCCGGACATCGATCAAGGCAAGCGCACTTTTCAGCGACTGGGTCAGGAACTCGTCGGCGCGTGAGGGTTCGGCCAGACCCGAGGGGTGGTTGTGGGCCAGGATCACCGCACCTGCATTGCGCGCCAGCGCCAGCTTGACCACCTCGCGCGGGTAGACACTGGTCTGGCCCAGCGTGCCGGTAAACATCTGGTCGAGCTTGATCAGCCGGTGCTGGGCGTCGAGAAACAGCACCGCAAACACCTCGTGCTGAAGCTGGCCGAGGTGCAATTGCAGGTAGTCCTTGACCCGTTGCGGCGAGTCGAACACCGGCCTCTCGGTCAGGCGCTCGGCCAGCGCCCGGCGCGCCATCTCGATCACGGCGGCCAGTTCGGCACGTTTGGCCGGGCCCATGCCCTTGACACACTTCAGGTCAGCCGGCTCGGCATGCAGCAAGGCCGCAAAGCCGCCAAACCGCGCCAGCACCGCGCCTGCCATCTGCAGCACTCCCTGGCCACGCACCCCGGTGCGCAGCAGCAAGGCCAACAGCTCGGGGTCGGACAGGCTGGCGGCGCCGTGCTTCAGCAGCTTCTCTCGCGGCCGGGCTTCAAGGGGCAGGAGCTTGATCGACATGGGCGGGTGCTTGGATTCGCGGCGGGGGGTAGGCGGCGTGGGTTGGCGAGGTGTGTTGGCGGTTCTGGCTCGAAATTCAGGCTGGCAACTGCACGTGCAGTGGGCTTGCAGGGCCGAGGCAGCCCCAAAGCCCGCCCCGTAGAATCAGGGCAGTCTATGCGGCCGACCCGGCCGCCGCGTCCCCCAACCCATCCCCCAAAAGCGTGATCACCATTCAGGAGGGGTCGTTCCTGACCCTGCACTACCGGCTGGCCGGGCCCGACGGCGCGGATGTGGTCAACACCTTCGCCGACAAGCCTGCCACCCTGACGCTCGGTACCGGCCAGTTGGCCCCGGCGATGGAGCAGCGCCTGCTCGGCCTGTCCGAGGGCAGCCGCCAGGTGTTTGCGCTGGCCGCCGGTGAGGCCTTCGGTGAGCGTAACCCCGAGATGCTGCAGCGGGTCAAGCGCCGCTTGCTGGCCGAGCTGGGCGACCCGGATGCCGACTACCAGGTTGGCGATGTGGTGCAGTTCCCCACGCCAGATGGCAGCGGCAGTTACGCCGGGGTGGTGCGAGAGACCGGCGAGGGCTGGCTGTTGTTCGACTTCAACCATCCGCTGGCAGGCCAGCCGGTGAGCTTTGAAGTCCAGGTGATCGGGGTGTTGTGATGGCAGACGACGCTGAGGTTCGAGTCAACGAGGTCTTGCTGGCCGAGCCGCGCGGTTTTTGTGCCGGGGTTGACCGGGCGATCGAGATTGTCGAGCGCGCCCTGATCCGGTTTGGCGCGCCGATTTACGTGCGCCACGAGATCGTGCACAACACGTATGTGGTCAACGACCTCAAGGCCAAGGGCGCGATCTTCATCGAGGACCTGGCCGACGTGCCGCCCGGCGCGACGCTGGTCTTTTCAGCGCACGGTGTGGCCAAGGCGGTGCGCATCGAGGCTGAGTCCCGAGGCTTTCAGGTGTTTGATGCCACCTGCCCGCTGGTCAGCAAGGTCCATGTCGAGGTGGCCAAGCTGGCTCGCGAGGGTTTTGAGTTCATCATGATTGGCCACAAGGGCCACCCCGAAGTCGAGGGCACGATGGGCCAGTTGTCCGAGGGCATCTACCTGGTCGAGCAGGTGGAGGACGTGGCCGCCGTGCGGCCGCGCGGCCAGCAGCTGGCGGTGGTGACCCAGACCACGCTCAGCGTGGACGATGCTGCGGCGATCCTGGCCGAGGTCAAGCGGGTCTTTCCGCATGTGCGTGAGCCCAAGCAACAAGACATCTGCTACGCCACCCAGAACCGCCAGGACGCGGTCAAGCTGATGGCGCCACAGGTCGACATCGTCATCGTGGTGGGCAGCCCCACCAGCAGCAACAGCAACCGCCTGCGCGAACTGGCCGAGCGCCTGGGCACGCCCGCCTACATGGTCGATGCCGCCGATGACCTGCAGCCGACCTGGTTTGAGGGCCGGCCCACGGTGGGCCTGACCGCAGGCGCCTCGGCGCCTGACATCCTGGTGCAGCAGGTGATCACCCGGCTGCGCGAACTCGGCAGCGTCAGTGTGCGCCGCCTGGCCGGGGTCGAGGAGACGATTCACTTTCCACTGCCCAAGGGCTTGGGCGACCGCTCGATGAGCGCGTTTTCGGCGTCCCGATCCTGACGCTGCCGTTCATCCCAGATGTTGAACGGCACCCTCGCGGTGCCGTTTGTTCGACCGCTTGCCTGCCCGCCTGTCCGCCCGCTACCCTCATCCCGAAACCCCAGGACACCCCATGCTCGACATCAGCCATCTGCGCCGCGACCTGCCTGCCGTCGTCGCCCGCCTGGAGACCCGCAAGAGCCCGCAGCCCTTTCTTGATGTGGCGCGTTTCTCGGCGCTTGAAGCCGAGCGCAAGACCCTGCAAACCCGCACCGAAGCGCTGCAGGCCCAGCGCAACAGCCTGTCCAGGCAGATCGGCCAGCACAAGGCCAAGGGCGGGGGCGGCGCAGTGCCGGTGGCTGAACTGATGACCGAGGTTGCCGGCATCGCCGACGAGATGAAGTCGGGCGCCGAGCGGCTTGAGGCGATCCAGGCCGAGTTGCAGGGCTTGTTGATGGCCCTGCCCAACCTGCCCGACGCCAGCGTGCCGGTGGGGGCAGACGAGTCCGCCAACCTTGAGGTGCGGCGCTGGGGCAGCCCGGGCGAGTACGACTTTCCGGTCAAGGACCATGTAGACCTGGGTGCACCGCTGGGGCTGGATTTCGAGACCGGCGCCAGGCTCAGCGGCGCGCGCTTCTCGTTCTTGAAGGGCAAGATCGCCCGGCTGCACCGGGCGCTGGCGCAGTTCATGCTGGACGTGCAGACCGAGGAGCACGGCTACACCGAGTGCTACACGCCCTACATCGTCAACCGCGAGATCCTTGAGGGCACAGGGCAACTGCCCAAGTTCAAGGAGGACATGTTCTGGGTGTTGCGGGGTGGCGACAAGGGCCAGCCCGAGCAGTACCTGATCTCGACCTCCGAGATCTCGCTGACCAACAGCGTGCGCGAGCAGATCCAGGCTGCCAGTGACCTGCCGATCAAGCTCACGGCGCACAGCCCGTGTTTCCGGTCCGAGGCCGGCTCAGCCGGGCGTGACACCCGCGGCATGATCCGCCAGCACCAGTTCGACAAGGTCGAGATGGTGCAGGTGGTGGCGCCCGAAGACAGCGATGCCACGCTGGAGCTGATGGTCGGCCATGCCGAGGCCATCCTGCAAAAACTCGAATTGCCCTACCGGGTGGTGCTGCTGTGCAGCGGTGACCTGGGCTTCGGTGCGGTCAAGACCTACGATCTGGAGGTCTGGTTGCCAGCCCAGGCCACCTACCGCGAGATCAGCTCTTGCAGCAACTGCGGCGACTTTCAGGCACGGCGCATGCAGGCGCGTTTTCGCCGTGCCGGCGCCAAGGCTGACAGCAAACCCGAGCTGCTGCACACCCTCAACGGCTCTGGCCTGGCAGTGGGTCGGGCCCTGGTGGCGCTGCTCGAAAACCACCAGCTGCCCGACGGCAGCATCCGCATCCCTGCAGCATTGCGGCCGTACCTCGGAGGGCTTGACTTGGTCAGCGCCAGATAGGCTAAGATATTGGGCTGTGGTCGGCAGACCCCGCCCGCAGGATGTACCGGAGAGGTGGCAGAGTGGTCGAATGTACCTGACTCGAAATCAGGCGAACCGCAAGGTTCCGAGGGTTCGAATCCCTCCCTCTCCTCCATAGGTAGAACGTTCAAATTCAGGCCGCCTTCGGGCGGTCTTTTTCTTGGGGCTTGTGGGGGGAATTTCGCCCGATCTTGTCGACCGCGGCGGCGAGCGTGTCGTGCTGCAAGTGGGCATAGCGTTTCGTCGAGCGCGGGTCTTTGTGCCCGAGCACGGCGCCAACCGTGAACAGGTCGACCTCGGCGTTGATCATCTCGCTGGCCGCGCTGTGTCGCAGGTCGTGCAAATGCAGATGGTTGAGCCCGCAGGCCTGCCTGGCTCGAACCCAGGCCGCTTGCAGCGTTCGTTTCTCGGCGGCAAGGGGCAGGTAGCGCAGGCACGGCCGAATGCGTGGGTGGGCCGGAATGCTGCGCCGCTCACCGTTCTTCGTGTCGGCCAAGTGCAGCACGCCGTCTTTGACCTCGACGCGCATCAGCTCGCCCAAGCGCATGCCGGTGTAGAAG
>JANYKR010000227.1 GCA_025358155.1 Betaproteobacteria bacterium | reverse complement strand
GCGGCGTCGGCCAACTTCCCGGTGCTGTTCATGAGCGTGCTCTGGAAGGACTGCACCACCCGCGGTGCGGTGATCGGTGGCTTCCTGGGCCTGATCTCGTCGGTGGGCCTGACGGTCGTGTCGCCGTCGGTCTGGGAAGTGACGCTGGGCAACCCCAAGGGTTCGGCCTGGTTCCCGTACACCTCGCCTGCGTTGTTCTCGATGACCATCGGCTTTGTCGGCATCTGGTTGTTCTCGGTGCTGGACCGCAGCCCGCAAGCGGCCAAGGAACGGGCGCTGTTCGACGCCCAGCAGGTGCGCTCGGAAACCGGCTTTGGCGCTGCTGGCGCGTCGGGTCACTGAGCCTGCAAGTCCGGCCCGGGCTCAGGCCCGGGCACACAACTCAAAACCCGGGCTTGCCCGGGTTTTTTTTGGCTGGCGGCATGTTGCTCAGCGGGGCGGGTTGACAGCCCTGCAGCGCGCGATGTCGCAGGCGGTGGGCAGCAACGCCCGGTACTCCGGCACGGCCTGGTGTGCGCCGCCGTCGCGGGTGCTGCAAACCTCGCCCCGGCCATTGTCGTAGTAGGACATCACGTCGATGCAGCGCCTGGAGTGGGCCATCAGGCCGAAGAAATGGCCCATCTCATGGCTGATCACCATCTGCAAGGTCTGGAAGGCCGGGTGGCGCGGGTTGCGCGTGGCCAGCAACCGGAACGCCGCCGGGCCCAACGACAAGCTGCGCCCGCCCAGGTCGGCCAAACCGAAGTTGCCCCGGCTGCCGGCATCGCTCCATTGCACCCACACCAGCGTTGCAGGCGGCCCGAGGCTGGCTGCCGCCTCGCTGATCACCTCAGCCGGTACGCCGCAAGCCGACCAGGCGAGCGCGGCGCGCTGCACCGCACCCAGCACAAGCGCCTCGTCCCAGCCGGGCGGCGCGCCGGCGTGGCGGTAGACCAGCCGCACGGCACCGCCTGCGGCCGGCCGATCACGCCCATCCGCCCAGGTGCTGATCTCACCAGGCAGGCACTGCGCCATCTCTTGTGCGCGCACCGACCCGGTCTGCGCCAGCGCGGGGGCTGTGCCGGTCAACAGCAACGCGAGCAGCGCCGTCTGTAGCGCCGTCAAAGCCGGGGCGTGTTGCGCACCCTGCCCTGGGCTGCAGCACCGGACGCCCGATGCGTTCGTCGGCACCTTCTCAGGCCCGCTTGTCGCGCCCACCCAGCAGCCGGGCGGGCAGAAAAAGCAGCGCCCGCAGCAGTGCAAACAAGGCCTCGAAGGTGATGCCGATCAACCGGAAAGGCAGGGACAACAGCCACACCAACGGCCAGAGCAACAAGGCCAGCAGCGCCAGCGGCCAGCACAGCACCAACAACAAACACCACAGCAGCAAACGAAGCATGCGCAAGGCTCTTGGAGGATGGGGAGGGATAGCCTAGCGCAGAAACGACAACGCCCCGCTGCGGCGGGGCGTTGTCTGGGGTCAGCAGTCTCAAATCACCCGCTGCCGGGTGTCGATGACGGGTGCAGACCGGGTCGGCCTGGCTGACTTGGCCTTGATTTACTTGCTCTTGCCGACCGACTTGCTCGCCTTGACGGCCATCTCGGTCGCGGTGGCGAACTGCTTGCCCACCGTGTCGGCGGCTTGCTTGGCTTGAGCTTGAGCCGTGGCCATCGCGGCCTGGCCGGTGGTCATGGCGTTCTTGAAGGCGGCAACCGCGCCCTCGCTGCCGGCCGGCGCTTGCTTGAGCGCGGCTTCGATGCTGGCCACGGCTTGGGCTTGCACGTCGGCAAACTTGGCTTCGGCCGACTTGCTCAGGGCCAGGCCGGTCTCGGACACGATGGCGGCAACGGCACGGCCGTAGGCGGCGGCTTGGTCGGCCATCGGCTGCACCAGGCTTGTCATGCCAGCCAGGTCCTTCGGCGCCTTGGCCGCAAAGCCCGCTTGCATTTGCGCGGTGGCATCGGCCATCGCGGTTTGCGCGGTGGTCATGTTCAGTTCGACCAGCTTGCCAAAACCTGCCATTGCGGTGGCGGTCATGTCGGTCAGGTCGGCCATTGCGGTCTTGGCGGTGCTCATGAATTGGTCAGCAGGTTTGGTCATCAGAAGGCTCCAGAAGGTGGGGTCTGCAAACCGTTGAACAAGAAATGTTGCGGTGCAGCATGACCCGTATCTTAGGCCTGATTTCAGCGGATGCAAGTCCTTTTTTGCTGCACTGCAACATTTTTTGAAAAATCAGTCCCCCGCAAACGGTTGATTCAGATCAATCTCTCGGATTTTTCTGGTGAATGCGAACTGTTATCATTTCGATCATGACTTGCAAGAGAATCCTGCAGCCTCGCTCGAAGCTCCGGACCCGAACCACCGCCGCTGGCTTGCTGGCGCTGTGCGGGCTCGTCAGCACCGGCTGCGGCGGGGGCAGTCCGGCCGGTGGCACTCCCGAGCCCAGCGCCCGCAGCGTCCCGCTCTCGGCCCAGGCTGCGCTGGGCGAACTGATCTTCAACGACGCTTCGCTTTCGGCCTCGGGCCGCCAGTCGTGCAGCAGTTGCCATGACCCCGCGCAAGCGCACGCCAGCCCCAACACCTTGCCGGCGCAATTGGGCGGCGCAGCGCTGGAGTTTCAGGGCGGCCGCAACGCGCCCTCGATCCGCTACCTGGCGGACAACCGGGCCTTCCGCTTCGAGGCCGACGGCACACCTACCGGCGGGTTTTTCTGGGATGGCCGCGCCGCCTCGCTGCAAGCGCAAGCCGGCAAGCCCCTGCTGAACCCGCTGGAGATGGCCAATGCCACCGAGGCCGAAGTGGTGGCCCGGCTGTCCAAGGCGCGTTACGCCGCGCAGTTTCAGCAATTGTTTGGTGCCGACATCTTCAACCAGCCCGAGGCTGCATTTGCCCGCCTCACCTTGGCGCTGCAGGCCTACCAGCTTGAAGACCCGGAGTTCCGGCCCTACAGCAGCAAGTACGACGCCTTTTTGCGTGGCAGCGCCGTGCTCAGCACCGCCGAGCAACGCGGCCTGGCGCTGTTCAATTCACCGGCCAAGGGCAACTGCGCCGCCTGCCACCCCTCGGCCCGCAGCGCCGACGGCAGCCTGCCGCTGTTCACCGATTTCTCCTACGACAACCTGGGCGTGCCGCGCAACCCGGCGCTGCGGCAGAACGCCGACCCCAGCAGCTTTGACCTCGGCCTGTGCGCCCGGCCGGACGGCAGCCTGGCCAGCCGCAGCGATTTGTGCGGCGCTTTCAAGGTGCCGTCCTTGCGCAACGTCGCGTTGCGCGGCGCCTACTTTCACAACGGTCGGTTCAGCAGCCTGCGAGAGGTGCTGCAGTTTTACGTGCAGCGTGACACCCGGCCCGAACGCTGGTACCCGCTGCGGGCCGACGGCACGCCCGACAAGTTCAACGACCTGCCGCCGGCCTGGCGCAGCAATGTCAACACGCAGGAGGCGCCCTACAACCGCCGCATCGGCCAGGCGCCGGCGCTGGACGAGGCCGAGATCGACGAGTTGCTGGCTTTTCTGCTCACCCTGAGCGACGGCTACCGGCCTTGACCCCACCCCGCCTGTTGACCCCACCCCGCCTGATTTGCCGCCACCTTGATTCGCCGCCAATTCGATTGGCCCCCATGGCGCGTGTCTGCCCACCTTTTACCGAGTAACCGATGAACCCGATCCCTGCGCCGCGCCGCCTCAGCTCCCCTGCCCTGATCCTGGCCTTGGCCGCCGTCTGCCCCGCCCTGTGGCCCGCCAGCGCGGCGCACGCCCAGAGCGCGACCGAGCTCGACCTGATGCGCCGACTCGACCTGCTGGCCGCCGAGGTGGCCGAGCTCAAGCGCCAGATCACCAGCTCAGCGCCGGCCCGTGGCAGTGCGCCGGCAACAGCCGGCGCCAACGCCGCAGCAACCGCCTCGGCACCGGCCCAAATCGAACCGCTGGCCGCGGGATACGCCGGCGCGGCAGCCTCACCCGCCGGGCCCGCCACCGTGATCAGCAGCTACGGCGAGATCAACTACAACCGGCCGAGCCGGGCGCCGCAACAGACCCAGGCCGATCTGCGGCGGTTTGTGCTGGGCTTGCAGCACCGGATCGACGACAAAACCAAGTTCGTGGGCGAAATCGAGGTGGAGCATTCGGTCAGCTCGGCCGGCGACCCCGGCGAGGTCGCGATCGAACAGGCTTACGTCGAGCACCAGCTCAACCCGACCTGGGCCTTGCGCGCTGGCCTGTTCCTGATGCCGATGGGCTTGCTCAACGAGAACCATGAGCCGACTGCCTACTACGGCGTCGAGCGCAATTTTGTCGAGACCGCGATCATCCCCAGCACCTGGCGCGAGGGCGGCCTGCAGCTGGTGGGTGCTTTCGACAACGGCATCACGCTGCAGGGCGGTGTCTCGACCGGGTTCGACCTCAACAAGTGGGATGCCCGCTCCAGCGGGGGCAGCGAGTCGCCACTGGGCGCCGTGCACCAGGAGCTGGCCCTGGCCAAGTCGCGAGACCTGGCCTTGTTTGGGGCGCTCAACTGGCGCGGTGTACCCGGCCTGCAACTCGGCGGCGGCTGGTTCTCGGGCGGTGCCAGCCACGGCTTGGCACTCGCGCCGGCGCGGGTCACGCTGTGGGACCTGCATGCCCGCTGGACGCCCGGCCGCTGGGACCTGGCCGCCCTCTACAGCCGAGGCAGCATCAGCCACACCGCCGAGCTGAACGCACCGCTGGTGGGTGGCAGCACGCTGATCCCCAAGACATTTGAAGGGGGTTACCTGCAGGCCGGCTACCACCTCTGGCGCAACGGCAACTACAAGTTGACGCCGTTTGTCCGGTTGGAGCGCTTCAACACCGCCAGCAGTTATGCCGACCTCGGCCCGGGCTTGACGCCCGACGCCCGGCCGACCGAGCGGGTGCTCACGCTGGGCGCCAACTTCGAGCTCGCACCGGGCGTGGTGCTCAAGGCCGATTGGCAGCGCTTTACCCAAAACCGCGACCTCGACCGCAGCAACCTCGGTCTGGGCTGGAGCTTTTGACCCGTGCGCGCATTGATCACCCTGGCCGCTGTCGCCACGCTGCCGGCCAGCGCCTTTGCGGTGGACTACCTCAGCGCCGAGCAAGCGGCGCACGCCATGTTTCCGGAGGCTGAGCGCTTCGAGCAGCGCGAGCTGCAGTTCGACGCCGCTCAACTGCAGAAGCTGGCGGCAGCCGGTGTGCCGGCGCGTTCGGCACGCTGGCCGCTGCGGCTGGCCTGGAAAGGCACAACCCTGCTGGGCGTGGTGGTCACCGACGCGGTGATCGGCAAATTTGAGCTGATCGGCTACGCCGTGGGCATTGGCCCCGAGGGCAGCGTGCGCCAGGTCGAGATCCTGTCCTACCGCGAAAGCCACGGCCATGAGATCCGCCTGCCGGCCTGGCGCCGCCAGTTTGTCGGCAAGACGGTGTCTGCGCCGCTGCGCGTGGGCGAGGACATCAGCAACATCAGCGGCGCCACCTTGAGCTGCAACCATGTCACCGACGGCGTGCGGCGCATCGTCGCGGTGCTGGACGCGGCGCGGCGGTCCGGGGCGCTGCCCACATGATGTCCGGCACTGGCGCCGCTCCAGTTGCAAGTGATGCTGCAGCCCTGCTGCGCCGAGCCCGGCCGCTGCTCGGCACCTTGGTGGAGATCGGCATCGTCGCCGACAACTGCCGCCCCGACGACACCCGGGTCAAGACCGCAGAACTCGACACTGAGGCCGCGCTGGCCGCCGGCTTTGCCGCCATCACCGACGTGCAGACTGCCCTGTCACGCTTTGACCCGGACAGCGATGTTTGCCGATTCGAGCGGCTCGCGCCGGGTGGCGCTCTGCGCCTGCGGCCAGCCGGACAACGCGCCTTGCACGCGGCCCAGGCCCTGCGCCAGGCCAGCAGCGGCTTGTTCGACATCAGCCTGGGCAGCGGCCCGACAAGCTGGTGGATCACCGGCGCGCAACTGCACAAGCTCAGCCCCGGCGTACGGCTCGACCTGGGCGGCATTGCCAAAGGCCAGGCGGTGGACGCGGCGGTGCGCGCGCTGCGGCGGGCCGGCTGCCAGGCCGGCTGGGTCAATGCCGGCGGCGACCTGCGGGTGTTCGGCGCGCTGGCGCTGCCCTTGCGTTTGCGCAACGAACACAGCGGCGGTGTGCACCCCATCGGCAGCCTGAGCGAGGGCGCCTTCGCCAGCAGCCACCTGGGGCCGGGCTGCCGGTCCCAGGCCTGGTCGCCGCTGGCGCTGCCCGCCAGACTCGACACCCAGGTCAGCGTCGCCGCCCCGTGCTGCCTCTGGGCCGACGCGCTGACCAAGATCGTGGTGTTGACCCGCGACGCCTGCCATCCGCTGCTGGCCCGATTGGGCGCACGCGCCTGGATGCACTGATCCGCAAAGCCGGCAAACCCATGCACCGCATCCCCTTGCGTCCGGTACGCTGGCAACGCTGGAGCGGCGCCCTGGTCGCTGTCTTGTTGACCCTGACCGGCGCCGCCTGGTTGCTGCTGCACTACAGCGGGGCCGAGGGTGACTTGCCGCAGCCGGCCGAAGCGCTGCTGATGCGCCTGCACGGCGCTGGCGCTTTTGCTGCGCTGTTTGGCCTGGGGCTGATGGCCGGGCACCACATCCCTGCCGCCTGGCCGCTGGCGCAGCGCCACCGCCATGCGGGCCAGCGTCGCAGCGGCTTGCTGCTGTGCGGGCTGGCAGCGCTGGCGGTGCTCAGCGGCTACGCGCTGTACTACCTGACGCCAGAGTGGCTGCGGCCTGCGCTGGGCTGGGGCCATGCCGTTGCGGGCACCGGCTGCAGCGCTGCCGGGCTTTGGCATGGCTGGCGTCGCCACCGTGGCCACCCTCTCGGCCACCACCCCGGCCATCACCCCGGGCGCCAGCATGGCCACCAGCATGGCCACCAGCACGGGCCCAACCGCGAACGGCATCACGCGCCTTGATGCAACGCAAACGGCAACGCCGTGGGCACCGCGCAGACCGATCCGAAATGAGAGACAATCGCATTTAGGTTTCCTCCCGTGTTCAAAACACCATGACCACCCTGCTCTGCGATCTGCCCGATGGTGTGCCCGCCTGCGTGACCCAGGTGTGCGAGAGCGGATCCGGTCTGGACCCGCAACACCTGCGCCGCTTGGCCGAGCTGGGGTTTTTGCCAGGCGAGCCGGTGCAGGTGCTGCACCGGGGCCCCGGTGGCCGCGAACCGCTGGCGGTGCGGGTGGGCGACACGATGTTTGCGCTGCGCCTGCTTGAAGCGCGGTGCATCCGGGTTGACACCACCGTTCAATCCTTGCCGCTGGCGGCCTGAAATCAGCCCCTGATGAGCGCTCTGCATCCGGCCAGCGCCATGCCGATGTTGCGCAGCGTGGCGTTGGTGGGCAACCCGAACTGCGGCAAGACAGCGCTGTTCAACCTGTTGACCGGCGCCCGCCAGAAGGTGGCCAACTATGCCGGTGTCACGGTCGAGCGCAAGATCGGCCAGGCCAGGCTGGCCGACGGACGCAGCGTTCGGGTGATCGACCTGCCCGGCACCTACAGCTTGCAGCCGGCCACGCCGGACGAGCGGGTCACGCTGGAGGTGATCGAGGGCCGGCGCGCCGGCGAGGATGTGCCCGATGCGCTGGTGGTGGTGGTCGATGCCACCAACCTGCGCATGAACTTGCGCCTGGTGCTGGAGTGCAAACGGCTGGGCCGGCCGATGCTGGTGGCGCTCAACATGGTCGACATGGCAAGGGCGCGCGGCCTGGTGATCGACAGCGCCAGGCTGGCGATCGAGCTGGGTTGCCCGGTGGTCGAGACGGTGGCCGTGCGCGCCAACGGCCATGCGGCGCTGCTGGCCTTGCTGGCGGGCTGGCAATTGCCGGCGGACGCGCCCGAGGTCACGATGCCGCCGGACGAGGCCGACCGCGCCTCACCGGTCGAGCTGCAGACCGAGGTGCGCCGCATCCTGGCGCTGGTCGCCCCAATTCCACCCACCTTGCAGCGGCTGCAACTCAGGCTCGACGCCTGGGTGTTGCACCCGGTGTGGGGCCTGCTGATCCTGGGCGCGCTGCTGTTCATCACCTTCCAGGCGGTGTTCTCCTGGGCCAATCTGCCGATGGAGCTGATCCGCAGCGCCATGGCCGCGCTGGGCGAGGCGGTGACCGGCCAGATGTCGGCCGGGCCGTTGCGCAGCCTGCTGGTGGACGGCGCGATTGCCGGCGCTGGCAGCGTGCTGGTGTTTTTGCCGCAGATCCTGATCCTGTTCTTGTTCATCCTGGCGCTGGAGGACTCAGGCTACCTGCCGCGCGCGGCTTTTTTGCTGGACAACGTGATGGGCAAGGTCGGGCTGTCGGGCCGGGCTTTCATCCCGCTGCTGTCGAGCTTTGCCTGTGCCGTGCCCGGCATCATGGCCACCCGCACCATCGCCCATTGGCGCGACCGCATCACCACCATCATGATCGCGCCGTTGATGACCTGTTCAGCCCGGCTGCCGGTTTACGCCCTGCTGATCGGTGCCTTTGTGCCCGACCGGGCGGTGGGGCCCTTCAACCTGCGCGGCCTGGTGCTGTTTGCGCTTTACGCGGCGGGCGTGGGCTCGGCGATGGGCGTGGCCTGGCTGTTCAAGCGGTTGTGGTCCAAGAGCCGTTACCAGCCGCTGATGCTGGAGCTGCCGCCCTACCGCTGGCCAGACCCGCGTACCCTGGCGCTTGGGCTGTGGGAGCGCGCGGTGATATTTTTGCGGCGGGTCGGCACGATCATCTTCTCGCTGATGGTGGTGCTGTGGTTCTTGTCCAGCTATCCGGCACCGCCCGCTGGCGCACCGGGCCCGGCGATTCAATACAGTTTCGCCGGCCAACTGGGTCGCGGGCTGGAGCACTTGTTTGCGCCCATCGGCTTCAACTGGCAGATCTCCATCGCCTTGGTGCCCGGCCTGGCGGCACGCGAGGTGGTGGTGGGCGCACTCGGCACGGTCTATGCGCTCTCTGTCACCACCGATGCGGTGGCCGAGCACCTGGCGCCAATGATCGCGCACAGCTGGTCACTCGCCACCGCGCTGTCGCTGCTGGCCTGGTTTGTGTTTGCACCGCAGTGCATCTCCACCCTGGCTGCTGTGCGGCGCGAGACCAACAGCTGGCGCTATCCGGTGCTGATGGCGACCTACCAGTTTGCGCTGGCCTACATCGCCGCCTTCATCACCTACCGGCTGGCGCTGTGGCTGGGCACTTGACCGGCAACCGAGCATGCAAACCCTGATCGTCGCCGTCATCGTCATCGTCTGCAGCGCTTACGCGGTCTGGTCACTGATGCCGGGCGCCTGGCGCGCTGCCATCAACCGCCGGCTGGGCCGCGCCAGCGCGCCGGCCAGCGCCTGCTCTGGCTGCGGTGGCGGCGGCTGTGCGGCCGCGCCTGCTGCACCCGGGGCCGACAGCACGGCCGTCATCACGGTGCACCGCCGGCCCCAGGTCAAGTCAAGCGACTGATTTGATCAGGCGGGTGGCGCCAGCGGCGGCTACAGCGCGTCGAGGTGAAAGCGCAGACGCAGCAGCGTCTTGAAGCGTTTGACCACGGCCAGCGTGTCCTTGAGCAGCTCACGGTCCAGACCGCTCAAGCGGCCCAGGACGACGGTGCCACCGGTCTGACCGGCCGCCGTCGCAGCCAGGCCGGCCTCCAGCTTGAGCCGCATGAAAAAGTGCAGCGAGTCGATCAGCTCGGCGCCAAAGGCAGCCGGCAGACGGTGTGCCGCCACCAGCGCGTCGACACGCTCGACCGTGCCGGTGCCGTTCAGGCGCTCGGCCAGCGCCAACGCGCGCACGCCGTGAACCAGTGGAAAGGTGCCGGCCTTTTTCAGGTCCAGCGAGTCGGGGCGGGGTTCGGCAGCCCGCAGGCGTAGCCACCAGCTGCTCTGACCTTCGGCGTCAAAGGCGCCGATGGCCGCCGCAAACCGCGCCAGCAGCGCATCGTTGTCGGTGACCAGCGCAAACACCTCGCCGCGCAGTTGTTCCAGCAAGGCTGCATCACCACAGACCGCATGGGCGTCAATGAAGATCGCCAGCGCCATCAGGCTCTCGGGCGTGGGCAGCAACAGCCAGCGCCGCACGGTCTGGCCAAACTCGGCCAGCGGATGACGCCAGTCGGGGTTGTTGAGCATGATGCGGCCGGGGCACTCGGGGTAGCCAAACCCGGCCAGTGCCGCCGAGAAGCGGTCACAAATCGACTGCAGGTCGGCCGGCGGCGTGTAGCCGTCACGCAGCACCAGGCCGTTGTCCTGGTCGGTCTTGAGCAACTGCTCACCCCGGCCCTCGCTGCCCATCACGAACAAGCAGGAGTTGGCGACCAGGTCGGCCGGCGCCACCAGTTGCCAGGCACGCTCGAACAACTGGGCGTTGAGCGCCTGCACCAGCCGTGCAATGCCGGCCACCCGCGTGCCGCCCCGGTGCAGCAGGCCGATGATGCGGGTGATCTGCGCGGCCGCGGCGTCCAGCGCGGCCAGGTCGGTCGCGTCCAGGATTTGTCGGGTCACCAGGTAAGAGTGGTTGGACAGCAGGCTCAGCAGATCGATCTGCTCGAGCATGCCGGCGATGGTCGGCGCAGCGGGTTTGGCAGCTTCGCCCGGCTCGCCCGGCGAAGCTGTCTCCCACACCACCAGGCGCTGCACCCGGTGGCGGATCATCACCGCCAGCGCATCGAACAAGTGGTCGCTGCGCTTGACACCGACGAGTGGATAAGTGGCCAGTGGGCCCACCGTCAGACGGTCCAGCGGCACGCCTTGCAAAATCGCCCGCTGCAGCCCGGCGGTGGTGAAGATACCCAAGCTGGGCAACTCTGGCGGCTGCGACGCATGCCCGCCGGCGCCGCGCACCAGCACGCTGGTGATGCGCTGGGCGTTGAACAGCCGCACCACCGAGACGATGTCGGTGCCAGCGTCCACCACCACCGCAGCGCGCAGCACCACCTGGTCCACCCGCGCCATCGTCAGCGATTGCAGCTCATGCCGACCCGAGCGCTCGGCCAACGCGTCCAGGCTATCGGCAAGGTCTGCAAACAGCCGCGCCGCAAAGCGGGTGTTGCTGGCGATCAGCTCGACCACGACGGCCCGGGGCAGGCGGTAAACCTGACCGTCCTCGACCGCGACAAACCGGTGGCTGGCCCGGCCCGCGAGCAGGGCGCGGCCATCAAAACAGCCCCCCGGCGCAAAGTTGGCCACCCAGGCGTCGCCGTCCCACTGCTGCACCTGCCCTTGGGCCAGCACGAACCAGTGGCTGGGTTCCTCGCCCGGGGCCAGCAGCACCTGGCCGGCATGCAGATCTTGCAGCGCCAGATGGTCTTGCACCCGGCGGCGTTCGTCGCTGCTGAGGCAATCGAACGGCGGGGCATCAAATTTGAAGTCGGTTTCCACGCCCTGATGTCAGCACAGCATGCTGACGCGGGCCCTGCACCAGGGCCGGTGGTCATGCCGTAGCGGCGACGCGCCGTGGCGGCGACGCGCCGTGGCGCACGCAACTCAGGCGATGCAGGTGCGGTTTTTGCCGGTGCGCTTGGCCTCGTACAAGCCCTCGTCGGCACGCGCCAGCGCGGCCTCTACCGTCTCACCTGGCCGCCAGACTGTGACGCCGGCCGAGAACGTGACAAACACTTCACGGCCCTCGTGCATGAACAGGCTGGCGCTCAGGCGGCGCTGCAGGCGAGTCAGCACCTGCTGGCCCTCGGACCGGGGTGTGGCGGGCAGCAGCACGACAAACTCTTCACCCCCGAAGCGGGCGATGTGGTCCACCGGCCGCAGCCATTCCCTGACCCGCGCGGCCAGGCTTTGCAGCGCCACATCGCCGGCCGCGTGGCCCAGGCTGTCGTTGAGCTTCTTGAAGTTGTCGATGTCGATCAGGCCGACCGCCAGCGGCGCGACCTCCGCCCCGTCACGGGCGCTGCGGGCGCTCTCCTGGGCAAAAGCCTGGGCCAGACCGCGGCGGTTCGCGACCTGGGTCAGCACGTCGGTCGAGACCTCGTCGGCCAGCCGGCGCAGCTCAGCCTCCAGGCCCAGCACCTTGACCTCCAGCGCGCTGCCCCGGGCATGCTCGCTGGCCAGGCGCTCGCGGGCGGCGTCCACCAGCTGGTGCACCGCCTGGCTTTCGCCCAGCAGCTCGCGCACCAGCTCGGCCAGGCTGGCCAGCGAGTCGGCCGCCTCGATCACCTGGGCATAGCCGTTGACCTTGTCGCTGAACCGGCCGGTGGCGCCCGACAGATCACCCAGTTCGCTGAGCACCTGGCGCACCATCTGCTTGAGGGCGTCGCGGGCGTACTGACGCTCGCTGTGCAGCGCCCGCTGGCTGGCACGGGCATCGTCGAGCAGGTTGCGTGCGGCGCGCACGGCCCGTGCGCTCGTGCCGCTGCTGCCGCTGCTGCCGCTGCTGCCGTCCTGGAGCTGCAGCCTGAGGCGTTCACCCTGGGCGCGGGCCCAGCTGCCGTCCTCTGCCAAGTCGGTCAGGCCGCCGGTGAGCGACGCACACAGCGCCAGCAACTCATCGACCAGCTCATGCCGCAGGCCCAGCCAGCGCTGCGCACGGCCACAGACCTCGGCCACCGCGTCGGCCAGGGCCGGAGTGGCGCCGTGCTGGTGCACCCGTTGCGCCAGCTGTGCCAACTCGTCGGCCAGCTCGGCGGCGCGCGCGTCGGCAGCCGGCAGGCTGCTGGCGACCGTGGCTTGCAAGACATCCACCAAGCGCGCTTGATCGGCTGCCAGCGGGGCCTCGGCCGGGCTGGCTGCAGCGGCAGGCGCCGCTGCGGCGGGCGCCAGGTCAGCGGCCGTGTCCGCAGCGATCACTGGCAGGGTCTGGCTGCTGGCCGCAGCCACGTCGGCGTCGGGTTGGTCGGTCTCCCAGGCACCGATCAGCTGACCCAGGCGCTGCTGCAGCAAACGCGCATCGCTGCGGCTGCCGTCCAGCACCCGCTGCAGGCTTTCTTTCTTGCGCGCGCCGGTCCAGTGGCGGGCGCCGCGCTCCAGGCCCCGCGCCAGCCGGTCGATCAGCAAGGCCCAGGCCTGGGCGGCTGACGCGGCGGCAGCAGCACTGCGGTCCAGCGCGCGCTGCAAATCGTCGTAACGCGCCTCCATCAATGCCGCGCTGAGCTCGCCGCGCAGCGGCGCATCGTCGGTGGCGCGCATCACCAGCCGGTCGACCGCAGCCCGCGCCTTGGGTGGCAAACCCTCGGGCGGCAAGGGCTCACCGGCTTCGTCGGCATAGGCCCGGGCGTAGTTGGCCGGCGTGGGTTCGAGCTTGGCGGCAGCCAGCCGGCGCAGCGCGCCTTTGGCGAGTTGGGCAGGCGGGGTGACAGGTCGTTGGGCATCCATGGCCAGCGGCTCCAGGCAACAAGGTGAGGGGAATGGCGCAGGTCTGGCCGGCCGGTCGGATCAATGCGGGCAGCTCAACGCCACCTGCCGGCAGACCGGGCGAGGCCGTCCTGCGCGACCTGCCAGCGTCGTGATCAGACCCGTGCAGCCAAGCTCAGGGCCGGTGGCCGCCCGTGTTGCGCGGCGGGTCTACCCAGTCAGAGGCGGCCTGCACCACCCACGGCGCCCGGCGCGGCAGCACGGTGTGTTGCAGCCAGCGCTCCAGGTCGTCGGGCGGCAAGGCCTTGCTGAACAAAAAGCCCTGCATCACGGTGCAGCCCAGCCGGTGCAAGACCTCCATCTGGCGCAGGTTCTCGACGCCCTCGGCAATCACCCGCAGGCCGAGCGAGCGGGCCAGCGCGATGATCGCGGTCACCACCGCCGAGCTCTGCGGCGTGATGCCCAGATCGCGCACAAAACTGCGGTCGATCTTGAGCTCGGAGATCGGCAGGGTGGTCAGGTAGGCCAGCGACGAGTAGCCGGTGCCAAAGTCGTCGATCGAGATCTCGACCCCGATCTCGGTGAGCCGATGCAGCGAGGGGATGACGTTTTGCAAGTCCTTCATCAGCCCGCTCTCGGTGATCTCGAGCTGGATCGCGCGGTGCGGCACGCCAAAGGCCGAGACCGCCTCATGGATGGTCTCGACCAAATCGCTGCGCTCGAACATGCGGTTGGGCAGGTTGACTGCAATCGAGTCGGCAAAGCCGAAGTTGACGGTCCAGATCTTGGCCTGGCGCGCCGCTTCGCGAAGCGCCCATTCGGAGAGCGGCACGATCAGCCCGGTTTCTTCGGCCAAGGGGATGAAATCATTGGGCGGCACCAGCACGCCGCCGCGCTGCCAGCGCATCAGCGCCTCGGCGCCCACCATGCGGGCCGAGCGCACATCGATCTTGGGCTGGTAGTGCAGCACCAGCTCGTTGCGCTCGATCGCCTTGTGCAGCGCGCTCTCCAGCTCCAGCTTCTCGCGCCCGCGCCCGGCCAACATCGGGCTGTACACCGCGGTGTTGTTGCGGCCGGTGTTCTTGACCGAGTACATCGCCACGTCGGCGTTGCGAAACAGGTCGGCCACCGACTGGCCATCGACCGGGTAGATCGAGATGCCGATGCTGGCGGTGACAAAACACTCCTGACCGACGACCCAGACCGGCTCGCGCAGGGCCTCCAGGATGCGTTCCGACACCCGCTCGGCGTCAGCCTCGTCGACCACCTCGGGCAACAAGGCGATGAACTCGTCGCCGCCCAGACGGCCGACGCCCTCCAGCGAGCGGTGGCTGCGCACGCCGGCGGACTCCAGCCCGCTGTCGGTCACTTGTTCGCTGTGGCGCACGCAGCCGCGCAGCCGGCGCCCCACCTCAACCAGCAACTCGTCGCCGGCGTGGTGGCCCAGGGTGTCGTTGATGACCTTGAACCGGTCGAGGTCGATCAGCAACATCGCCGCCTGGTGGCCGAGCCGGCGGGCGTGCTCGATGGCGCGCTCGGTACGCCAGATCAGCTGGCGGCGGTTGGGCAGGCCAGTGAGCGCGTCGAAATTGGCCAGGTGGCGGATACGGTCTTCGGCATTGCGCCGGTCGGTCACGTCCTGCAGGATGCCGGTGTAGCCGATGGCGTGACCGTGCTCGTTGAACTCGGGCTCGGCCTCGACATGCACCACACGTTGGAGGCCGCTGGGCAGGTCTACCGGAACGTCCACCGCCAGTACCGTGCTCTGGACCTCGACTGCCGCGAGCATGCGGGTCATGCCACGCCGCTCGGGCAGCGGCACCATGCGCACCAGCCGGCGCAGTGTCAATTGGGCATGGACGTCCAGGCCCAGCACCCGCAGGGCCTCAGGCGCCAAGACCAGATGACCACCGGAGCCGATGCCAAAGCCAGCGCCGGCGGCAGGGCCGGCGTCGGCTTGGCCGGTCGGGTTGGCCGGATGCACAACCGGAGCCTTGCGCCAGTCAAAACTGCCCATGCGGGCCAGATCTTGCGCACGCGCAAGCTTGCTTTTGCTGCGCTCGAGCTCTTGCCGGGTCCGGGCGGAACGCAAAAGGTAGCGCAGGCGGCCGGCCAACAGGCTCCACTGGGTGCTCTTGACGAAAAAATCTGTCGCGCCCACCTGGTAGGCCCGGGTGATCGAGGCCTCGTCATCCAGGCCGGTGAGCATCAACACCGGCATGTCCTCAAAGCCCGCCAAGCCACGCAGCGCCTGGCAGGTGGCAAACCCGTCCAGGCCGGGCATCATCGCGTCGAGCACCATGATGTCGGGCGCCCAGTCGGTGAGCAAGGCCAGGCCCTGCTCACCGCTGTTGGCCTCGACCATGTCAAAACCCCGCTCACGCAGCGCCACCGCGGTGAGCATCAGCGTCACCTCGTCATCGTCAACCAGCAAAACCTTTGGCCGCTCCGAAGAGTCTTCGGCATCAAAGGCGTGGTGCAAGCTCATCAGGGGGTCAGACTACGTCGAAGACAACAATTGAAGAACAGCGGCATCAACCCGCACCGCTTCGACCACAAGGTCATCGAGCATGGGCTGCAAGCCGTCGACCCGACCCTCACGCAAGGCCTGTTCTATTGCGCCACACTGGGCTGAAAACTCCAGCGCACCCACGCTCGCTGAGGACGATTTTAGGGTATGGGTCACCAGCTTGAGCACCACCGGGTCAATCGGCTGGCGCGCCGCCGCCAGTTGCGCCATCAGCCGCGCCAGCGAATTGCGGTAGGTGACGAGCACCCGAGACAGCAGTTTGCTGGCCCCCGTCGGGTCGAGCTGGGCCAGGTTGCTCAGCGCCTGCGGATCAAGCAGGCACGGGCCCGTCCCCCCGGTCCGGGACTGGGCCGGGGCGGGGCTTGGCGAGGCGGGCCCGAGAGTCGGTGCAGCGGTGAGGTTGGTCATGTCTTGGTGTCTTTTCGGGCGTACCAGTCCCGTCCCAGGCTATTTTCCTGACAGTGCCGCCGCACAGCATCCACCGGCGGCACTACGGCGTCAATCGAGAGAGCTGGACAGTCGAGCAAGGGGAGAGACTTTCAAAGGCGCTGGCGGCCTGCTGACGCAAGCCGTTACAGCAACATCCTGCTCATTTCGACCCGCTGCGACGCAACTTGAGTGTGCCGTACCGACACGCAGAGGCGGCGGGTTGCGGGCCCCGGGGTCACGCCTCCTTACAATCGGGTGCATGTCGAGCGACCGCGAAGCCGGCGGTGCCACGCCGGATGGCCTGTTTTCTGGCAACTGGCCCATCCTGCCGCTGGCGCTGCTGGGCGTGGCGGTCACGGCCACCCTGCTGGCCAGCCTGCAGGTGCTGCCGGGCTGGTTGCTGGCCCTGGCTTTGCTGCTGGTGGCCGCCGGCGCCCTGCTCAGCGGCGTGTACTGGGGGCGACAACGCCAGCAAGACCTGCTGCAAGAAGCCCGGCAGCAAACCCACCTGCTGCAACACATGCTCGATGTGTGGACCTGGCAAACCGACGAGCAACACCAGCTGGTTCGGCTGACGCCACCGCGCGGTGCACCGTCATCGTCCTGGGTCGCCAGCGCTTTTGCGGGCCAATGCCTCTGGCAACGCTTTGACGATGCCGATCAGACCTTGCAGGCCCGGCTGCAGGCCCGGGCGCCGCTGGCCGAGTTGACTGTCCTGCAACTGGCCCAGACCCCACCGGCGCCCGATGGCAGCAAGAGTCTGCCCCGGCCCTGGGCGCTGCGCGGGCAGCCCCGCCTGGACTGCCGGGGCCGCTTTGCCGGCTACACCGGCGTGGCCTGGCCGCTCGAGGCGCTGGCGCACGAAAAAGCCGCCAGCAGCGACAGCGACAGCGGCAGCGGCAGCGCTGCCAGCCTGGCCGACAGCAGCGCGCAGCAGGCGTCGGCTGACCACAGCGCGCAGCTTGCGCTGGTGGCCGAACAGGCCGCTTTTGCCTACACCATCTCGCATGACCTGCGGGCGCCGATCCGGGTGATCGAAGGTTTTGGCCGCATCCTGAAGGAGGACTACGGCGGCACGCTGGACCGGGTCGGGCGCGACCATCTTGACCGGATGATGGCGGCGGCCGCGCGCATGAACCACATGATCGACGCCCTGCTGTCGCTGTCGCAGCTGTCGACCCGACCGCTGGCCAGCCAGCCGGTCAACCTGTCTCAACTGGCGCAGTGGGTGATCGATGACCTGCAGCGTGCGGCGCCTGAGCGCCAGGTGCGGGTGCAGATCGCGCCCGGCATGGCGGTGCAGGGTGACCCCACCTTGCTGCGCATGGCGCTGGACAACCTGCTGGGCAATGCCTGGAAGTACAGCGCACGGGCAGCGCAGGCCGACATCGCATTCGATTGCCAGGTGCAGGACGGCCGCCAGGTCTACCGGGTGTGCGACAACGGTGCAGGTTTTGACATGCGCTTTGCCGACCGGCTGTTCGGCGTGTTCCAGCGCCTGCACAGCAGCAGCGACTTCCCGGGCACGGGTGTGGGTCTGGCATCGGTGCAGCGCATCATCCGCCGCCATGGCGGCGAGGTCTGGGCCGAGGGCGAAGTGGGCCAGGGCGCGCGCTTCTACTTCACGCTCAAGCCCTCATCAAACCCCTGACAAACCCGCGCGGCTTGGCGCGCTGCGTCAATATCAACCGACCTGGCCGGGCCGGGCCAGCAACTCCACCGCTTCCACCAAGCGTTCCGCCTGGTCGCGCAGACCACGCTGCTCGCTCACGGCCAGTTGGCGCAGCCGGTCCAGCGCCTGCCCACGCTGCAGCGAGTAGCGGTGCATCAACACCCCCACCGCGACGGCCACCGGGTCGATCTCAACCGGGTGATACCCCGGCTCGGTGGATCGAGCCGGGCTCGCAGCCGCCGCAGCCACGCCACTGCCCGGAATGCCTGCCGCCGACCCGCGGGCTGGCAGATTGCCAATGGCCGCCGCCACTGCCGGCAGGATCTGGCCGATGTCGAGCGGCTTGACGAGGTAGGCCACCGCCCCCAGGGCCTTGACCTTTTGCACGGTTTCATCATCGGCAAAGGCCGACAGAAACATGAAGGGCAGGTGCAACTGGTCACGCAGGTAGGCCGCCACGTCAAAACCGCTCATGCCCTCCATGCGGATGTCGAGCAGGGCCAGGTCGGGTTTGTGCTCACGCGCGAGCAAGATGGCGTCGTCACCGTTGTCGGCGTCGATCACGTCGTAGCCGGCCTGCGCCAGGCCGTGGGTCACCGTGGCCAGCACCAGCCGGTCGTCATCGACCACCAAAATCTTGCCCTTGTCGGCCATCCTGTTCGCCTGCTGCGCCCTGATCGCCCGATTGTCACCCGGGAAAGGTCACCCGGGAAATGTCACCCCGGGACTCAGGCCCGGAGCGAGCCGGGTCACAGCGGCCCCAGCAGCGTGATGCTGGGTGGCACCAGCACGATGCGGGCCCCGACCTCAACGCCATCCTGCGCCAGGGTCAGGGTGGCGCTGCGGCGCGGCAGCAGGGCCCGCACCAGGCCCAGGCCAGAGACACCCTGCGGCACCTGGGCCAGGCTGAAGCCCACCCGCAACTGGCCGGGGTTGTGGATGCTGATGCTCAGACTGGCCTCGTCGCAGTGCAGCACGCAGCGGATCTCGCCCGGCGCGCTGTGCTTGATGGCATTGGTCAGCAACTCGTTGATGGTCAGCGCAATCGGGATCGATTCGCCCTCGGGCAGCGCAAAGCGGTGCGCCGGCGTGCCCCGCACCACCACCGTGATGGCCCGACCAAAGGTGCGTTGCACCGATGCGGTGATGGCCTCGATCAGGGGCTTGATGCGCAGCGGCCCCGACACCCCCACTTGCAGGCCGTGCACCTGCGCAATGGCCTGGACCTGGCCCACCGCCTCGCTGATCAGCGCGGCCACCTCGGGCCGGCGCGCTGCGGTCTGCTGCAGCAGGCCGGCCACACCCTGCAGGTTGTTCTTGATGCGGTGGTGCACTTCCTTGACCAGCATCTCGCGCTGCGACACCGCCGCGTCAAAACGCGCCTGCTCGGCCATCCGCTGCTCGGTGACATCGCTGGCCACCAGCAGCAGTTGCGGCTCGCCGGTGGCATCGAGCGAGACGATGCGCATGTCCCAGGTGCACAGCCCGGGTTCAGGCAAGGCTGCGTCGGCGCGCAGCGGGCGAGTCAGCTCGCGGCGCAGGCCCTCGGCCTGGCGCAACGCCGTGTCCAGGTCCAGCCTCAGCACCGCCGCATCGTTGGCGCCGCACCACTCGACGGGTGGTCGGCCGAGCACCGCCTCGACCGGACGGCCAAAAAACAGCGCCGCCATCTGGTTGAGCCGCAGCACCCGGCCCGAGTGGGCGTCGAACAGCGCAATGGCCAGCGGCGCGGTGTCGATGATGCGTTGCAGCGACGCCTGAGCCTGGGCGATGCTGACCTCGGCCTGGCGGCGACGCTCGATGTCGAGCAGTGCAAAGGTGATCTGGCTGCCACCGCGTGCTGCACCAGCGTCGCCGCGCGCTGCGCCGCCCACCGCACTGCCCGGCGCGGCGCCCACCCCGTCGCCCCGGCCGGTGACCACCGCGTTGCCGACAACCCAGAACTCACGGCCGTCGCGGCCCCGCAAGCGGCATTCGAAGGTCTCGGCCTGGCCGTCGCCCAGGGCCTGGCGGTAGTGGGTGGCGCGCAGCGGGTGATCCGGTTCGGCGGTGGCGACGATGGCAATCGGCTCTCCGACAAAATCAGCCAGCTCGCCGCCAAACATGCGGCGCGCCGAGCGGTTCATCCACTCGATGCCACCGTCGCCGACGGTGACGATGCCCACCAGCACCGAGTCGAGGATGACGCGGGTGCGCTCGGCCTGCAGCTGCACCGCCTCACGGGCGCGGCGGCGCTCATCGACATCGACATACGAGCAGATCAAGCCGGCTTGCGGGTCGCCCTCGTCGACCCGCCGCTTGCTGACCTGCACCCACCTCAAGCGACCATCTCGGCGCCGCAGACGGCGCTCTCCACTCCAGCGGCCCGCCTGGGTCAGCGCAATTTGCTGCTGCTGCCACGACTGGCGGTAGGCCGGTTCGTCCTCGAACAGTGCCGACAGGTGCAGGCCTTGCAACTCGCGAGCGGCGTAACCGGTCAGCGCGGCCAGGGCCTCGTTGGCCCGCTCGATCTGGCCGTCTCGCAGGTAGGCCAGGCCCACATCGGACAGGTTGAACATCAGCTCACGCTCGCGCGCCAGCGCTTCGAGCTCCGTCTGCTGGGTCTTCAGGCGCGACACATCGGTCAGCACCAGCACCAACTCGGGCGTGGCACCGGCAACTGCCCGGCTGGCCGACAGCGCGTACCAGACCGTGGCACCGTCAGGCCCGCGGCGGGACAGCTCGATCTCATGCCGGCCCTCCTCGGCCAACGCACGCCGCAGCAGCGCCTGCGCGGCCGGCTGATCGGTCAGCACATCGGCCAGCAACGCGCCCGCCACCCGGCCAGAGGCCAGGCCGAGCATGGCCTCGAAACGCCGGTTGCAGCGCAGCAAGCGCTCGCCGCGCAAGTAGGCGATGCCGGCGCTGGTGCCCTCCAGGATGGTGGAGAGCTCGCGCAGCAGTTGCTCGCTGCGGTGGTGGGCTTCTGCTTGCTCGGTGACATCGAGCGTGACCACCGACAAGGTGGCGCGGCCGCCTTCGAGCTCACCGGGCTCGACCCGCGTCAGCAGCCAGCGGGTGTCCAGCCCGGGCATGTTCACGGCGTAGCGAACCTGCGCCCGCCGGCCCTCGCGCACTGCCTGTTGCAGGCGATCGAACTCGTCGAGTGAAGCAGGCGCCACCTGGACCCGTCTGATCGACTGCAGCCCGCGCATCGGCGCGTCGCCGGCCGGCGGGCCGGGCGTGGCAGCCGCTGCATCACTGGCGGTGCCGGCAACGCCGCCCGCGCCTGGAGCGCGCGCCGGCCGGTTGTTGACCCAGCCGCGCGAGGCTTCATAGGTGGCCACGCCGACGCCGGCGGTGTCCATCAGCGCGCCGATCTCAAGCTGGGCCAGGTCGTGCCGGTCCTCTAGGCTGCGGTCCTCGACCATCGCCATCACCCGCAAGCCCCCGGAGGCACTGTTGACGGCCTGCAGACTGGCGCGCAGGCGTTGGCGCTGACCGTCCGGGCGCAACACGCTGGCCCGCACTTCCAGCGGCCGCCCATGGCTGGCCGACCCGCTGAGCAACCCGGCATGCGGCGCCGCGCCATCCCAAGCCAGCAGTTGGCACAGGTCAGCCGGCATGTCGCCCAGCAGCACGGGGTTGCGGCCCACCAGGGCCTCGAAGGCCGGGTTGCTGCGCAGCACCAGGCCGGTGCGGTCGTAAACCAGCATGCCGACCGGGCTGAGCGCAAACCAGTGCTCGATCTCCTGGACGGCCTGCTCGGCCTGCTGGCGCGCCAGGTGCTCAGCGCTGGTGTCGTGCATCAGTGCCAGCAGTAGCGGCGCGCCATCATCGGCGCTGACCCAGCGCGGCGTGCAGCGGGCCCAACGGGGGCTGCCGCTGCCGTCCCGCAATGGCTGCTCGACCTGGCGCTCGGGCTGGTGGCCGGCGGCCAAGGCCGCGCGCCAGCCGGCCCGGGTCTGGGTCAGATCGATCTGCTCGTCGGCCGACAACTCATCGGCCAGATCGCGCCCCAGCACCTGCTCGGGCCGGAGGTCAAAGGTCTCGAAGAAAGCCCGGTTCGCTGCAACAGTGACAAAACGGGCGTCCAGCACGGCAAGCGCCTGGGGTGAGTCCCAAAGTGCGCGGATCAGCTCGCTGGTGGCAGCGGCCGCCAGTGGCGGCGCGACTACCGGTGCAGGGGCGGCGGGCCCACGCAACAGGCAACCACCGCCGGCACTGCGGCTCAGGCTCAGACCCAGGTTGCGGCCGTCGCTCAGCTGCAGGTTCAGCGCGGTGTGGCTGCGGCTGGCCGCCGCCAACGCCACCAGCAGGTCGGCCTGCGATCCGGCACTGAACCGGTCGAGCGCGGACCGCACCGGCTGGCCCGCCTCACAGCCCAGCAGGCGGTGTGCAGCCCGGTTGCAAAAGCTCACCCGCTGGCGGGCGTCCAGCAGCAGCAGGATCTCGTCCACCCCGTCCAGCATGGCGGCAAGCTGGGCATTCGACGGAGGCGCGGCCTGGCGCAGCAACACAGACATGGCGGGCAGTTTAGCGGCGGCCGTTGCCGAGACAGCGCCGCACCAGGGGTCTGTTGGGCCAGGCCAGGCAGCCCGGCCGGCGTTGCAGGCGCTGCGGTCCAGCGCTGGACAGCGTGAAGCGGTGACGCGCGATGAGGCGCGGTGGCAGTCAGGCCGCCCGTTGCCGCAACACGGCCTGGCGCACCAGCGGCAGGCGGTCGTTGCCAAAATACATGTCGCGGCCACCGACAAACATCGTCGGCGAGCCAAAGCCGCCCCGGGCGATCACCTCATCGGTGTTGGCCTTGAGCTGGGCCTTGACGGCGGGTGTGCTGATGCCCGCCAGCAGGGCCGGGGTGTCTAGCCCGAGTGCAGTGGCAATCTCGGCCAGCACCGCGTCCTGCGAGATGTCGCGGTCGTCAGTCCAGTAGGCTTTGAACACCGCTTCGGCAAACGCCACCAGCCCGCCCTGGGGTTTGAGCCAGCAGCAGGCCCGCATCGCCTTGACGCTGTTGACCGGGAAGACACGGGGCGGGAACAAGATCTCGACCCCGTCATGCCGTGCCCAGTCCATCAAGTCCTTGCGGTGGTAGGCCACTTTGGCGGGCACGCCGTTCTCACGGAACGCGTAGACACTGGGGTTGACGGCGTTGAAGATGCCGCCCACCAACACCGGCTTCCAGTCCACCGCCACCTCCAGCTCGGCAGCCAGCACCTGCAGGTTGCGGAACGCCAGCCAGGTCCAGGGGCTGGAGCAATCAAAGAAACATTCGATCATGTTGTGCTGTCCGGGTTGGCGGGGATTTGACTCAAGGGCTGGGTGAATTCTCGCTGACCGCAGCACCAGACCGGCTGGCGCACCCGCGACAGCTTGCCGGCGAGACTACCGCGAAACTGGCCGACATGGACACACCCTCTTCCGCCACCGCCACCGCTGGCGCCGCCACCCGCCCCGCAATCCCCTCGGCCCAACCCTCGGCCCAGACCTTGGCGCCTACCGCCCTGATCGACAGCGACCACCCCGCAGTGGTGGCGTTTGCCGCTGCCCATGCCGTGGGTGCCGACGACCGTGAGCGTGCGGTGGCGCTGGTGCTGGCGGTGCGCGACGGCTTCCGCTACGACCCCTACCGTGCCGACCTGTCCGCCCACGGCATGACCGCCAGCACCGTGCTGGCCCAGGGCTACGGCTGGTGCGTCCCCAAAGCCACGCTGCTGGCGGCGGCCTGCCGGGCGGCCGGCATCCCGGCCCGGCTCGGCTTTGCCGATGTGCGCAACCACCTCAGCACCGAGCGCATGCGCAGCAACATGGAGACCGAGATTTTTTACTGGCACGGCTACACCGAGATCTGGCTGGACGGTGCCTGGCGCAAGGCCACACCGGCCTTCAACCTCAGCCTGTGCCAAAAATTCGGCCTGTTGCCGCTTGACTTCAACGGCCGGGACGACTCGGTCTACCACCCGTTTGATGCCTCGGGCCAACGCCACATGGAGTACCTGACCCGGCGCGGCAGTTTCGATGACCTGCCGCTGGACGCGATCCTGCAGGACTTTCGGCTGCACTACCCGCGCTGGCTGGCCGACATGGCGAAGCAGCAGAGCGCCGACTTCCTGGCCGAGGTCGGGCAAGAGACCGGTGCCGGCGTGGCCAACGCCGCCAACCCGGGTTGCGCAGCGGGCCGCGCATGACCCCGCCAGAAGCCCCTGCCCTGCCCGCCCCATCCACCCTGCCAGCGGATGGCGAGGTACCCGAAGGCTTTGCGCCGCTGCCGATGGGCGGCGACTTCATCGGCATCAATGGACCGATACACCTCAAGCACGAAGGCGCGCTGGTGCAACTGGGCTTTCGGGTCGAGCAGCGCCACACCAACCCGATGGGCAACTGCCACGGCGGCTGGCTGGCGAGTTTTTCGGACATGGTGTTGCCGCTGTCGATCCACCGCAAGGCGCCCGAGATCGGCTACAAGTTTCTGCCCACCATCAACCTGCAGATCGATTACCTGGCACCGGCACCGCTGGGCGCCTGGGTGCAAGGCGAAGCCGAGGTGTTGCGGGTGACACGCAGTCTGGTGTTTGCACAAGGCCTGGTCTGGGCCGACGGGGTGCTGGCGGTGCGCATCAGCGGCATTTTCAAGATCGGCAAGGCCTTCAATCTGCCGGGGTCCGAGGGCGGTTGACCTCGGCCGGCCGGGCCGGGCGCAGCGCGCCGCCGCATGAGCCATGGCACGAGCCGCCGCACGAGCCGCCGCACGAGTCGCCGCACAATCGCCCCATGTCCATGCACTTCGACCTGGTTGACCTGCGCCTGATGGTGCGCATTGCCGAGACCAACGGCCTGACCCGAGGCGCCGAGGCCTCGCACATCAGCCTGCCTGCGGCCAGCACGCGGGTGAAGAACCTGGAGGAGAGCATCGGCGCCAAGCTGCTCTACCGCACCAGCCAGGGCGTGACGCTGACGCCGCCCGGCCAGGCCTTTGTGCACCATGCACGGCTGGTGCTGGGCCAGATCGAGAACCTGCGCGGCGATCTGCAAAGCTTTGCCAAGGGCATCAAAGGCCAGGTGCGGGTGTTTGCCAACACCACCGCGCTGGGGGAGTTCTTGCCGCCGGTGTTGCGCAGCTACCTGCGCAGCCATCCCGATGTCAACATCGACCTGCGCGAGCGCCTGTCGCACGACATCGTGCGCGCCGTCACCGAGGGCCAGACCGACATCGGCATCGTGGCCGGCGAGGTGCGCACCGAGAACCTGGAGACCATCCCCTACCGCGAAGACCGGTTGATGCTGGTGGTGCCCAGCGGCCACGCACTCGCCGGCGCCGGGCCGGTGGCCTTTGCCGACACGCTGGAGTTCGACCATGTCGGCCTGCACCAGGCCAGCGCAATCCATGCGTTTTTGCGCCAGGCCTGCGACAAACTGCACCGCAGCCTGCCCACCCGCATCGAGGTTGGCAACTTCGAGGCCGCCTGCCGCATGGTCGAGGCCCAGGTGGGCGTGAGCATCCTGCCCGGCTCGGCCGCTCGCCGCCATGCGCTGACGATGGCGATCGAGACCGTGGCACTGAGTGATGACTGGGCACTGCGCCGCATGCAGGTGTGTGTACGCAACCTGGCCGCGCTGCCGCTGTTTGCACGCGACCTGGTGGACTTGCTGGTGGAGGATGCAGCACAAGTGGCGCTGGCGGCACACCAGGCGCTGGCGGCACACGAGGCGCTGGCGGCGCAGGCCGTGCCAGCCCATCGAGGCGCCCGCGCAGCCGGAGCACCGGCAAAAACCCGGGCGCCGCGCCGGACCAGCCCACCCGGCGTCAACGGTCCTTGAACAGCGCCGGGCGCTTGGCCAAAAACGCCGCCACGCCCTCGGCAAAGTCCGCGCCCCGGCTCATCTCGCCCTGCACCCGGGCTTCCTGGCTCAGGGCATCGGCGTAGTCCATCGGCAGCGCATCATCGATGATCTGGCGGGTGGCGGCCAGGGCCTTGCAGGACATGGCCGCCAGCTTGGCTGCCAGCGTCGCTGTGGCTTCGTCCAGCGCCGCATCATCCACACAGCGCCAGATCAGGCCGATGCGCTCGGCCTCCTCGGCCGGCAATTTGTCGCCGGTCATCGCCAGGCCGATGGCCCGGGCCCGGCCCACCAGTCTCGGCAGCAGCCAGGTGCCGCCGCCATCGGGCACCAGGCCGATCTTGGAAAAAGCCTGGATGAAGCTGGCCGAGCGCGCCGCAACCACCAGGTCGCAGCCGAGTGCGATGTTGGCCCCGGCGCCAGCCGCCACGCCGTTGACGCGGGCGATCACCGGCACCGGCATGCTGCGGATACGCAAGGCCAGCGGCTTGTAGAAGCGCTCGACCACGCCCTCCACATCGCTCGGCTGGCCATCGGCGCCCATGCCGGGCTCGCCAAGGTCCTGGCCGGCACAAAAGCCCCGGCCCGCGCCGGTCAGCACGACGCAGCGCACGCTGGGCTCGGCAGCGGCGGCCTCCAGCGCCAGGCGCAGCTCCAGGTGCATGGCGGCGGTGAAGCTGTTGAGCGCTTGCGGCCGGTTCAGGGTCAGGGTGCGCACAGCGGCTTGGTTGGTGATCAGCACCAGGGGTTCGGACATGGGCGGGCTCCGTGAAACAGGCAGGGGTTGGACCGGCAGCCCAAGGCTGCGGCAACCCGCATTCTGCCGCCTGGCCCCGTTCACCCGGCCGCCTGGCCCCGGGCCGGCCAGTCCGGGGCCAGGCGGCCGCACGCCTGGGCGGCCCATGAACTGGCCGGTTCAGCCGGGTAACATGCGCGCGCCATGAGTGCCCAAGAATTTGCCCCCGGTTTGTTCATTCGGGGTTTTGTCCCGCCGGTTTCGCTGTCGCACTACCGGCTGGTCGCGTTTGACATGGACTCGACGCTGATCAACATCGAGTGCGTGGACGAGATTGCCGCCATGGCCGGCCGTCGCGACGAAGTTGCGGCGATCACCGAGGCGGTGATGCGCGGTGAAATTACCGACTTCAAGGACAGCCTGCGCCGCCGCGTGGCGCTGCTGCGCGGGGTGCCGGAGAGCGCGCTGGACCGCGTCTATGCCGACCGCTTGCGGCTCAACCCGGGCGTTGAAGCCTTTGTTGCCGCCTGCCAGGCGGCCGGCCTCAAGACGCTGCTGGTATCAGGCGGGTTCACCTACTTTTCAGAGCGCATACGGCATCGGCTGGGGCTGGACTTTGCCCGCGCCAACGTGCTGGAGACAGCGCGGGGCCAACTCACCGGCAAGCTGGTCGAACGGCCCTGGGGCGACATCTGCGACGGCAATGAAAAGCGCCGGGTGGTGATGGAGGTTTGTGAGCTGATGGGCATCAACCCCGACCAGGCGATCGCGGTGGGCGACGGCGCCAACGACCTGCCGATGATGAGCGTGGCCGGGCTGTCGATCTGCTACCACGGCAAGCCCGCAGTGCGTGAACAGGCCATGATCTCGATCGAGGCCGGCGGCATGGACCGGGCGCTGGAATTGCTTGTCGACTGAGCCCGCCGGCGGCCCGGTGCAACGGTCGATGCTGTGTGGATCTCTGCACTAAAAGCCCATCGAGGCCATCAGCGCATCCACATCCTCCTGGTTCACCGCCTTGTAGGGCACTTGCGGCCCTTGCAGCGGATTGAACTCTGCCGTCGACAAGCCCCTGCCCTCGCACTGCGCCAGCAGTTGCCGCAATTGCTGCTCGGCGTGGCTGATGATCTGCACCACCTTCTTGATCACCTGGCCCGACAGGTCTTGAAAATCCTGCGCCATCATGATGTCGCTGAGTACGCTGCACTGCTGGCGTGCCAACTCGGCTTGCTGCTGCAGCACGGCAGCGGCCTCGCCCAGCGCGGCCCGCGCCTCGCCCACACCCAGCGCCGGGTGCTCTGAAAGGGCTGCAAGCCGCAGCGACAGTGCATCGGCCTGGTCGGCTGCGGGCTTGCAGTCCAGCAGCGCAGCGTCGACCAGGTTGAGCACCCGGGTAGCCGCTGCCTCGGTCATCTGGCCGACATAGGCCAGCCGTTCGCGCGCATCGGGCAATTCGTCGGCCAATTGGTGAAAAGCGGCGTCCCAGCCCAGCTCGGCCAAAGTACCGCCGAGCAAACGCACCCGCTCCTCGAGTTGATCCAGTGCATCCTGACCTGCTGACATGTCACTCACGGCGGCGCTCTCTCAAGAACAGGATCGGTTGTCGGTCTGGCCGCCTCGGCAGCAGCGGCCCTCAGGCCACCGCGGCGGGCGCACCTGTACCGTGATCTTGTATCGGCACACCCGGGCCGGTTCTTGATCGGCCTTTTTGGGTCAATGCGCGCACAGCCTCACCGTTGCGGTTGCGCGCCTGCCCGGCGGCACACCCGGCGACGCTCGGCCTGCGGGCTAGCCCGGCTTGGCTACAGGCACCCGGTCGGCCTAGCATGGTTGGCCCGTCCAACCCAAGGAGCCGTCTCATGAACCCCAGCGCCACCCAGTACCCGCTCGACGCCAGCCGCATGCCTACGCACTGGTACAACATCGCCGCCGACCTGCCCCGCCCGGCACCGGCGGTGCTGCACCCCGGCACGCTGCAGCCGATCGGCCCGGACGACCTGGCACCGCTGTTCCCGATGGAGCTGATCATGCAGGAGGTATCCACCGAGCGTGAGGTGCCGATCCCCGAGCCGGTGCGCGAAGTCTTCAAGCTCTGGCGGCCAGCGCCGCTGTTCCGCGCCCACCGGCTTGAAAAGGCACTCGGCACCCCCGCCAGGATCTACTACAAGTACGAAGGGGTGTCGCCCGCCGGCAGCCACAAGCCCAATACCGCCGTGCCGCAGGCCTGGTACAACGCCCAGGCCGGCATCAAGAAGCTCACCACCGAGACCGGCGCCGGCCAGTGGGGCTCGTCGCTGGCGTTTGCCGGCAACCTGTTCGGCTTGGATGTCACCGTGTTCCAGGTGCGCGTCAGCTACGACCAGAAGCCCTACCGCCGCGCGCTGATGGAGACTTACGGCGCGCGCTGCATCGCCAGCCCGTCGATGGAGACGCAGTACGGCCGCAGCGTGCTGGCCGGCCGGCCCGATCACCCCGGCTCGCTGGGCATCGCGATCAGCGAGGCGGTGGAGATCGCCGCCACCCACGACGACACCAAATACGCGCTGGGCTCGGTGCTCAACCATGTGCTGATGCACCAGACCATCATCGGCCAGGAGGCGATGCTGCAGCTGGAGATGGCCGGCGACGACCCCGACGTGATCGTCGGCTGCACCGGCGGTGGCAGCAACTTTGCCGGCATCGCGTTCCCGTTCATCGGCCAGCAGTTGCGCGGCGGCGGCAAGACCAAGCAGCGCCGCATCGTGGCGGTCGAGCCCGCCGCCTGCCCGTCACTGACCCGCGGCAAGTACGCCTACGACTTTGGCGACACCGGCCACATGACGCCGTTGACCAAGATGCACACCCTGGGCAGCACCTTCACGCCGCCGGGTTTTCATGCCGGCGGCCTGCGCTACCACGGCATGGCGCCGATGGTCAGCCACCTGAGGGAGCTGGGGCTGCTGGAGGCCACCGCTTACCACCAGGTCGCGTGTTTCGAGGCCGGCGTGCTGTTTGCCCGGGCCGAGGGCATCGTGCCCGCGCCCGAGGCCAACCATGCCGTCAAGGGCGCGATCGTCGAAGCCCTGCGCTGCAAAGCCGAAGGCAAGAGCGAGGTTATCCTGTTCAACCTCTGCGGCCACGGCCACTTCGACATGGCGGCCTACAGCAACTACTTTGCCGGCAAGCTGACCGACCAGAGCTACAGCGAGGAAGAGCTGGCGATGGCGCTGTCGGGGCTGCCGTCGGTGCCGGCTTGATGCCCTGGCGGCGGCGGATTGACGCTGGCCAGCGCCTGAGGCCGGCGCTCAGCTGCTCAGCTGCTGCCAGGCCTTGTCCAGCCGCTTGACGCTCACCGGCTGCGGCGTGCGCAGCTCCTGGGCGAAGAAGCTGACCCGCAGCTCTTCGACCAGCCAGCGGTACTCGTCGAGCCGGGCATCGGCCACGCCTTTCTGGTCGATCAGCCGGCGCAAAAAGCGCTGCTCCAGCGGGCGCAGCTCAGTCAGCCGCTGGGCGTCGCGGGCCGGGTCGGCGCGCTGCTTGTCCAGCCGCAGCGTGATGGCCTTGAGGTAACGCGCGGTGTGCTGCAGCTGGGCGTAGGGCGCGTGCAGCAAAAAGCGCTTGGGCATCAAGCGCTGCAACTGGCCGGCCACGTCATCGGCCACCTCCTTGGGTGGGCGGCTGTCTTTGAGCTTGCGCTGGGCAACGGCAAACTCGACCAGCAACACGCCGGCCAGCCGCGCCACCTCCTGCGCGATCAGGTTGAGCCGGCTGCGTCCCTCGATGAGGCGGGCCGCAAAGGCCGCAGCGTCTGCCGGCAGCGGCTCGGCCAGAAACGCCCGGTCGAGTGCCAGCTCGATGATCTGGGCGCGCAGTTCGTCGGCGCTGCCGAGTGGCATGTAAGCAGTGGCCATCTTGACCAGATCGGGGATGTTTTTTTCCAGGTACTTCAGCGGCTCCCGGATGGCCAGTGCCACCAGCCGGCGCAAGCCGGCGCGGTGCTGGGTCGCTGCACCGTCAGGCTCGTCAAAAACCTCAATTTCGACATGGCTGCCCTTGTCGATCAGCGCCGGAAAGCCGATCAGCACCTGGCCGGCTTTGTGGATCTCCATCAGCTCGGGCAGCTCACCGAAAGTCCAGGCGGTGTAGGCGACCGGGGCGGCAGGGGTGGCAGGGGTGGCCGGAGGTGCAGCGGTGGTCTGGGCGCTATGCCCTGGCCGTTTTTGATCGGGCCGGCCAACCGGGCTTGGCGCCGCTGATGGCCGCGCTGCGCCAGCCGGAGCGCCTGCGGGACCGGTCCATGCGCCCGGGGAGACGGCTGGGGCTGCCAGGCTGCTGCCCAGCTTGAGCGCGGCCAGCGCCTGGAATGCCGACCTCGCCTGCCCGCCCAGCTCGGCCTTGAGCGTGGCCAGGTGGCGGCCCATGCCGAGCTGCCGGCCGTTGTCGTCCACCACCCGAAAGTTCATGAACTGGTGCGCCAGCAACATGTCGAGCTTGAAGTCGTTGCGCATGACGTCGATCTGGCTGCGCTCACGCACGGCTTTCAGCAACACGTCCATCAGCGTGCCCTGGCCAAACGGGTGCGCGCTGATGAACCCGGCCACAAAGTCGGGCAGCGGCACCAGCCTGGAGCGCGGCCGCTGGTGCAGGCTTTTGAGCAGCGCGGTGAGCTTGGCCGACAGCATACCGGGCACCAGCCATTCACAGCGCTCCTCGCTGACCTGGTTCAGGGCGTAGATCGGCACGGTCACGGTCACGCCGTCTTTCGCATCACCCGGCTCGTGCAGGTAGGTCACCGCACAGTCCACCCCGCCCAGGCGCAGCGTCTTGGGGAAGGCGGCACCGGTGATGCCGGCGGCCTCGTGGCGCATCAGCTCGTCACGGGTGAGCTGCAAGACCTTGGGGTTGTGGCGGCTCTCAAACCTGACCCAGCGCTCCAGCGTGGCGCCCGAGTGCACGTCGGCCGGCAGCAGTTGGTCATAGAAGGCGTAGATCAGCTCGTCATCGACCAGCACGTCCTGGCGCCGGCTTTTGTGCTCCAGCTCTTCGACCTGGGCCAGCAGCTTGCGGTTGTGCGCCAGAAACGGCAGGTGGCTGTCCCAGTCGTGCTCGACCAAGGCGCTGCGGATGAAGATCTCACGGGCCGCCTTGGGGTCGACATTGCCGAAGTTGACCCGCCGGTTGTTGTAGACCACGATACCGTAGAGCGTGGCACGCTGCAGCGCCACCACCTCCGCGGCTTTTTTCTCCCAATGCGGCTCCAGCAGTTGCAGCTTGAGCAAATGGCCGGCCACACCTGGGATCCAGGCCGGATCGATCGCGGCCAAGCCCCGGCCGTAGAGCTTTGTTGTCTCGACCAGCTCGGCCGAGATCAGCCAGCGGCCGGGCTTCTTGCTGAGGTGCGCGCCCGGGTGACGCCAGAACTTGATGCCGCGTGCACCCAGGTACCAGTCCTCGTCGTCGCTCTTGCAACCCACATTGCCCAGCAGCCCGGCCAGCATCGCCAGATGGATTTGCTCAAACGTGGCGGCGCTGCCGTTCAGCCGCCAGCCATGCTCGGCCACCACGGTGTGCAGCTGGCTGTGGATGTCGCGCCATTCACGCACCCGGCGCGGATTGACGAAGCTCTCGCGCAGGCGTTGCTCTTGCTGGCGGTTGCTGAGCTTGTGACTGTCGATGAGGGCGGGCGCTGGCTTGAGTCCGCGATGGCCCGTGGCCTCCGCCGTCTTGGTCGCCGGATGGCCGTGTACGCCGCGCCCTGCTTCGATCCAGTCCCACAGCTTCAAGTAGCCCATGAACTCCGACTTCTCGTCGTCGAACTTCTTGTGCTGTTCGTCAGCCGCCTGGGCGGCCTCCATCGGCCGGTCGCGCACGTCCTGCACACTCAGCGCGCTGGCGATGATCAGCACCTCGTTGAGGGCCTCGCGGTTGCGCGCCTCCAGGATCATGCGGCCCACCCGCGGGTCCAGCGGCAAGCGGCTCAACTCCTGGCCAATGGGCGTCAGCGAAAGGTCGTCGTCTACCGCACCCAGCTCGCCCAGCAGGTCGTAGCCGTCGGCGATCGCCTTGGGGCGCGGCGCCTCCAGAAACGGAAACTGCTCGACCGTGCCCAGGCGCAGGCTCTTCATGCGCAGGATCACGCCGGCCAGCGACGAGCGCAGGATCTCGGGATCGGTGAACCTGGGCCGGCTGGTGTAATCCTTCTCGTCGTAGAGCCGGATGCAGATGCCGTTGGCCACCCGGCCACAACGGCCGGCGCGCTGGTTGGCCGCTGCCTGGCTGATGGCCTCGACCTGCAACTGCTCGACCTTGGTGCGGTAGCTGTAGCGCTTGACCCGCGCCAACCCGCTGTCGATCACGTAGCGGATGCCGGGCACCGTCAGCGAGGTCTCGGCCACGTTGGTGGCCAGCACGATGCGCCGGCCGTTGCCTGGCTCGAACACCGCCTCTTGCTCGGCCTGCGACAGGCGTGCAAACAGCGGCATGATCTGCGGCTGCGGGCCACCTTTGTGCTGTTGGGCGAGGTGTTTGCGCAGGTGGTCGGCGGCGTCGCGGATCTCGCGCTCACCGGGCAGGAAGACCAGGATGTCGCCCGAGCCATCACGCCAAAGCTCGTCCACCGCGTCGGCAATGGCTTCGTCGAGGCCGTAGTCGCGTTTGTCTTCGAACTGGCGCCAGCGCTGCTCCACAGGGAACAAGCGCCCGCTGACCTGGATCACTGGCGCCGGCCCGTCGCGCCCGGCAAAGTGCCTGGCAAAGCGGTCAGCATCGATCGTGGCCGAGGTGACGACCACCTTCAAATCTGGCCGGCGCGGCAACAGCTGGCGCAGGTAGCCGAGCAGAAAATCGATGTTGAGGCTGCGCTCATGCGCCTCGTCGATGATCAGCGTGTCGTACTGGCGCAGGTCGGGGTCGCCCTGGGTCTCGGCCAGCAGGATGCCGTCGGTCATCAGCTTGACGCTGGCACCGGGCTGCAGCCGGTCCTGGAAGCGCACCTTGTAGCCCACCACCTCGCCCAGCGTCGATTTCAGCTCGTCGGCGATGCGCTTGGCCACGCTGGTGGCGGCCAGCCGGCGCGGCTGGGTGTGGCCGATCAGACCACGGCCGCCAGCGCCGATGCCGCGCCCGAGTTCGAGTGCGATCTTGGGCAGCTGGGTGGTCTTGCCCGAGCCGGTCTCGCCGCAGACGATCACCACAGGGTGGTCGCGCATGGCGTGCGCAATCTCCTCGCGCCGGGCTGAGACCGGCAGCGATTCGGGGTAGGTAATGGGGGGGATGGGCGTTGCCACCCGCGGTGGCCGCTCGCGCCTGGCCGGGCGGTCAGGGTGATCGGGTCGGGGTGGGCGCGCCGGGGCGGCAGGCGGGTTCACAGGCGAGAGATTATCCCCGGGCGGGCGTGCCCGGCGGGCGGGCAAGACTGGCGAGCAACCCGGGCTGCGGCACCTCAGGCCAGCAAGTCAGCCACCGTCAAGCTGGCCAGCCCGGTGCGGCGCCGGAAGCCTTGGGACACGCGCTGCTCGCGCAGCAGCAAAGTGTCGAGCAGGGGCAGGGCCAAAGTGTTGGCCGGGTTGATCAGCAGCACATGGCGCTGGGCGCCGGACTCGTCCAGCCGGCCACACCAGCCCAAGCTGCGCAAGGTCTCGAGCACCGGCTGCACCTGCAAGGGGTCGATACGCAACTCGCCCGCCAGCGCTTCGGCACTGAGGCCCGGTTGCTCGCTGCTGCGCGACTGGTTCAAGTGCTGCAGCAGGGCCACCGCCAACGCAAATTTTTCACCCGGGCGGTCGGGCAGGCGCACCACCCGCATCGCCAGGCTGGGCGCGTAGGCGGCGATCACCGCGCCCAGCAACACGATCACCCAGCTCAGGTAGACCCACAACAGCAGGATCGGCAAGGAAGCAAAGGCGCCGTACAGCACAGAATAGGTCGGCACCAGCGTGACATACCAGACCAGGCCGCGCTTGGCCAGCTCAAAGCCGATGGCGACAAACACCCCGCCCGCCCAGGCGTGCTGCCAGCGCACATGGGTGTTGGGCACAAAGCGGTACAAGGCCGCCGCGCTGCCCGCCAGCAGGCCAAACTCGATGACACCCAACAGCAGCCTCAAGGCGCCCGGCAAGGCATTGATGATTCCGCTTGACGCCGACAGCGCCAGCGAAGTGAGAGACAGGCTGGCGCCCAACACCAAAGGGCCGAGGGTGAGCGCCGACCAGTACACCAGCACCCGCTGGGCCAGCGGTCTTGGCTTGGGCACGCGCCAGATCCCGTTGAGGGTGCGGTCAATCGTGAACATCAGTGCCAGCGCCGTCAGGCCCAGCACCACCAACCCGACTGAACCCAGCTTGTTGGCCTGGCCGGCAAACTGGGTCAAGGTCATCAGCACCGGTCGGGCGATGTTGTCGGGCACCAGGCTTTGCAGAAGATACTGCTGCAACGCGACCTGGAAGCGCGCAAACATCGGGAAGGCAGTGAACAAGGCCAGCATCACCGTCACCAGCGGCACCAGGCTGATCAGGGTGGTGAAAGTCAGGCTGCTGGCGGTCAGGGCCAGGTGGTCCTCGCGAAAGCGCCGGCGCAGCGTGCGCAGCGTGGCCAGCCAGGGCCAGTCACGCAGCACATGGGCCAGGCCAGCCGGGCTCAGGCGAGGCGGGCTTGCGGCCAAGGGGGTCAAATTCATCCGTCTATGATGCCAGCCGTGACCGAACTCCCGCTACCCAGCACCGCTGCAGTCCAGGCCGAACCGGCTTTTCAGCCGCTTCCACACAATTTTGTGCGGGCCACCCGCGCTGCCGCCGTGGGCGCTGTGCTGGGCCTGATCGCGCTGGGTCTGGCCTGGGAATTGTGGCTGGCACCCACCGGCTCGCGCTGGCTGGTGCTCAAGGTTCTGCCCTTGTTGCTGCCGCTGGCCGGCCTGATGAAGCACCGCCTCTACACCTACCGCTGGGTCAGCTTGCTCGTGTGGCTTTATTTCACCGAGGGCATCGTGCGGGCCACGGGTTTGCCACCGGGCGCGCCGCTGGGCCTGACCGAAGCCCTGGCCTGGGGCCAGGTGGCGCTGTGCACGGTCTTGTTTGCAGCCTGCGCCGCCAATGTGCGCTGGCGCTTGCGGCACCCGGCCCGGCCGGTCGAAGTCACCGCATGAGCCCCGGCGCGTTGCTCGGTGAGTTGCGCGCCCTGTTGGGCAGCACCCAGGTCCTGACCGAGGGTGACCTGTCGGCCTGGCAAAACGATTGGCGCAAGCGCTGGTTCGGCAAGGCCCTGGCTGTCGTTCGGCCCGGCACTGCCGCTGAAGTGGCGGCCGTGGTGCAGGCCTGCGCCCGCCACGGCGTCTCGCTGGTACCGCAAGGAGGCAACACCGGCCTGGTGGGCGGTGGTGTGCCCGATGCCAGCGGCAGCCAGGTGCTGCTGAGCCTGGCCCGGCTGAACCGGGTGCGCAGCATCGATCGCGAGAATCTGGCGATGACGGTGGAGGCCGGTTGCGTGCTGCAAACCGTGCAGCAGGCTGCTGCCGATGCGGGCCTGTTGTTTCCGCTCAGCCTCGCGGCCGAGGGCAGTTGCACCATCGGCGGCAACCTGGCGACCAATGCGGGGGGCACCCAGGTGCTGCGCTTTGGCAATGCCCGCGAGCTGTGCCTGGGGCTGGAAGTGGTGACCGCCGGCGGCGAGATCTGGAACGGCCTGAGCGGCTTGCGCAAGGACAACACCGGCTACGACCTGCGTGACCTGTTCATCGGTAGCGAGGGCACGCTGGGCATCATCACCGCCGCAACGCTCAAGCTCTACCCGCAACCCGCTGCCAGCATCACCGCCTTGTGCAGCTGCCAGGCCCTGAGCGATTGCGTGGCCCTGCTGGGACTGGCGCAGTCGCAGCTGGGCGCCGGGCTGAC
>JANYKR010000214.1 GCA_025358155.1 Betaproteobacteria bacterium | reverse complement strand
GGTCTGGGCCAAGGCGGGCGGGGCCAAGCAGGCCATCAGCAGCAGACAGAGTGACGGCAAAAATCGTTTCATCAGTGCATCCTCTTGGGGCAGTGGGGCAGTGGGGCAGTGGGGCAGTGGGGCAGTGGGGCAGTGGGGCAGTGGGGCAGTGGGCTGGCTGGCTGGCTGGCAGTGGCGCACGGGTGACTCGCCATTGCAAGCACAGTCTTGACAATCCATTCTCCGCCTCGGCCCCGGGGGCCAAGCCTGCCCACCGCCCGGGGCAAACCCTGCCTACTTCAGGAGCACACCAGATGAGCAAACCCCAGCTTTTCGGCATTTCAGGCTCACGCGCGCTGCGGGCGCTGTGGGGCATCGAGGAGGTCGGCATAGCCTTCGAGCAAGTGCCGGTCAGCTACGGCGCAGATTCCAAGGCGCCCGGCTACCTTGCGGTCAATCCGAACGGGCGCATCCCGGCGCTGATCGACGGCGAGCTGCAGCTGTTCGAGTCGATGGCGATCAACCTGTACCTGGCCAAGTGCTATGGCGGCGCGCTGTACCCGACCGACGCGGCGGACGAGGCGCGCTGCTGGCAGTGGAGCGTCTGGGGCATCAGCGAGATCGAGCCCTGGCAGATGCAGATCGTCATCGACCAGCTGTTCACACCCGAGGACAAGCGCAACCCCAAGACGGTCGAGCGGGCCCAACGGGCCCTGCAGCGCCCGCTCAAGGTGCTGGACGCGGCGCTGGCCGGGCGGGACTGGCTGGTGGGGTCGCAGTTCTCGGTGGCCGACCTGAACCTCGCAGGTGTGATGCACCTGATGAAGGACATCGGCTTTGGCTACCGCGAGCATGCCAACGTGCAGCGCTGGGCCGATGCCTGTTACGCCCGGCCGGCACTGGCGCGGGCGCTGGCCAGGCCCTGAGCCTCTCAGCCCGGCGGCGTGCGCCGGGGCCGGGGCCGCGCTTTGCTGCCAGTGCGGGCTGCGCCGGCGCCGGCAGCGCCACTGTCAGGCGGCGCGGGCCCGGCCAACGGCAGCCGCACCGCCGATTTCAGCTCGCGCAGCACCACACTCGACCGCACATGGCTGACGCCCGGCAACTTGAACGCGGTGTCGTGCAAAAACCGCTCATAGCCCTGGATGTCGGCCACCAGCACCTGGATCACGTAGTCGGCAGCACCCGTGGTGGCGTAGCAGCTGACGATCTGCGGTGACTCGGCCACCGCCTGCTCGAACTGGCGCACCCCGTCCTCGGCATGGCGGTCGAGGTTGATCTCGGCGATCACGCACTGGCGCAGGCCCAGCTTGTCACGGTCCAGGCGGGCGGTGTAGCCCAAGATCACGCCGGCCTCCTCCAGCGCCTTGACCCGCTTCCAGCAGGGCGTGCCCGACAAACCCACCGCCTCGGCCAGCTGTTGCACGGTCTGGCGGGCATCACGCTGCAGCTCGTTGAGCAAGGCCAGGTCGATTCGATCGAGTGGGTTCATGCTGCAGATCATCTCATTTGGAGCATGCTGTGCTCTGCTGATCGAATATCTGGAGCAAAGAAAAAGGACTTTCTCGGGCCTAAAAAGTACGATCCTGCACCCGTCCAACCGCCGAGCCCGCCATGCCCCAGCCCACCTTGCCCCGCCCCGCCGCCGAGCGGTTGACCGCCGGCCTGCGGCACCCCGACTACCAGCTGTCTGACCAGCTCTGGGCCGACCACGGCGCGGTGTTTTTGACCGGCACCCAGGCGCTGCTGCGCTTGCTGCGCATGCAAGGCCAGCGTGATGCGGCTGCCGGGCTGGCCACGCAAGGCTTCATCAGCGGCTACCGGGGCTCGCCGCTGGGCGGGGTGGACCAGCAAATCTGGAAAGCCGGCGAAAAATTTACCGCGCAAGGCATCCGCTTTCTGCCGGCGATCAACGAGGAGCTGGCCGCCACCGCCGTGCTGGGCACCCAGCGGGTGGAGGCCGATACCGAGCGCACCTGCGACGGCGTGTTTGCACTCTGGTACGGCAAAGGCCCGGGGGTGGACCGGGCGGGCGATGCGCTCAAGCACGGCAACGCGTTTGGTGCGTCGCCGCACGGCGGTGTGCTGATGGTGGCGGGTGACGACCACGGCTGTGTCTCGTCGTCGATGCCGCACCAGAGCGAGCAGGCCTTTCAGAGCTTCAACGCGCCGGTGCTGGCGCCCGGCAGCGTGGCCGAGCTGATTGAGTTTGGGCTGTACGGCTGGGCGCTGTCGCGCTACTCGGGCGCCTGGGTGGGTTTTTGCGCGCCGTCCGAGGTGGTGGAGAGCGGCGCCACGGTGAACCTGGATGCGCTGGCTGCCCGCACTGCAGTCTGGGTCGATGCCGATACGGTGCGCCAGCGCAGCGGCCACCAGGCGCCGCCTGGCGGCCTGCACAACCGCTGGCCTGACCTGCCGTCGCTGCAGATCGAGCAGCGTGCGCACGCCAAGCTGGACGCGGTGCTGGCCTTTGCCCGTGTCAACCCGATAGACCGCGAGATCGTCGCCAGCCCCCGCGCCACGGTCGGCATCCTGAGCGCCGGCAAAGCCCATTTCGACCTGCTGGAGGTGCTGCGCCGGCTCGACATCCCGCTCCAGGCGCTGGCGGATGCGGGCGTGCGGGTGCACAAGCTGGGCCTGGTCTCGCCGATCGAGCCCGCGGGCATCGCGGGTTTTGTCCAGGGCCTCGCCGAGGTGCTGGTGGTCGAGGAAAAAGGCCCGGTGGTCGAGACCCAGCTGCGCGCCCTGCTCTACAACGCGCCGGCTGGCGCGCGGCCGGTGATCCTGGGCAAACACGACGCCGCAGGCGCGCCGCTGCTCTCAGCGCTGGGCGAGCTGCGGCCGTCACGCCTGATCGAGGTGCTGGCCGACTGGCTGGCGCGGCATGTCCCGGGCGCAGCGCCGGGGCTGGACCGGCGCGCGCTGGTGCGCGACTTCACACCGCCGGCGCTGCTGTCCAACAGCGCCGACAGCGTCAAGCGTGCACCGTACTTTTGCGCCGGCTGCCCGCACAACACCTCCACCCAGATCCCCGACGGCTCCACCGCCCAGGCCGGCATCGGCTGCCATTTCATGGCCAACTGGATGGAGCGGGGCACCCAGGGCCTGATCCAGATGGGCGGCGAGGGTGTGGACTGGGTCGCGCACGCGATGTTCAGCAAGACCCCGCATGTGTTCCAGAACCTGGGCGACGGCACCTACTACCACTCGGGTTATCTGGCGATCCGCCAGGCGGTGGCGGCCCAGGCCACGCTGACCTACAAGATCTTGTTCAACGACGCGGTGGCGATGACCGGCGGCCAGCCGGTGGACGGCCAGATCAGCGTGGCTGGCATCGCCCGCCAGGTCGAGGCCGAGGGTGTCAAACAGGTGGTGGTGCTGAGCGACCACATTGAAAAATACGACGGCCAGCACGGCCAGTTCCCGGCCGGTACCGAGTTCCATGACCGCGCCGAGCTCGACGCGGTGCAGCGCCGGCTGCGCGAGATGCCCGGCGTGACCGTGCTGATCTTTGAGCAGACCTGCGCCGCCGAGCTGCGCCGCCGCCGCAAGAAGCCGGTGGCAAAAGGCGGGCTGGTCGACCCGGCAAAGCGCCTCTTCATCAACCCGCAGGTCTGCGAGGGCTGCGGCGATTGCAGCGTGCAGAGCAACTGCGTGGCGGTGCTGCCGCTCGAAACAAAACTCGGCCGCAAGCGCAAGATCGACCAGGGCGCCTGCAACAAGGACTACTCCTGCGCCAAGGGTTTTTGCCCCAGCTTTGTGTCGGTGCTGGGCGGCGCACTGCGCCGGCGCACGGGTGTGCTGGCGGGCAGCGCCGCCGGCGGCAACGCGGCCTTCGAGCAGCTCATCGAAGCCCTGCCGCTGCCCGCCGTGCCCCAATGGACCGGGCCGTATGACTTGCTGGTGACCGGAGTGGGCGGCACCGGCGTGGTCACGGTGGGGGCGCTGATCACGATGGCTGCGCACTTGGAGGGCAAGGCCGCCAGCGTGCTTGATTTCATGGGCTTTGCGCAAAAAGGCGGCGCGGTGCTGAGCTTTGTGCGGCTGGCCGAGCGCGCTGACCTGCTGCACCAGGTGCGCATCGACGCCCAGCAGGCCGACGCGGTGCTGGCCTGCGATCTGGTGGTGGCCGCGTCGCCCGAGGCGCTGCTCACGGTGCGGCCCGGCCGCACCCGCATCCTGGCCAACCTGCATCCCGTGCCGGTGGCCGAGAGCCTGCGCAACCCCGATGCCAGCCTGCAGGTGCCGCAGTTGCTGGCCAAGCTGCAGCACGCCGCGGGGCTTGCCGATGGCGACAACAGCGGCCGGGTCGAGACGCTCGACGCCCAGGCGCTGGCCGAGGACTTCATCGGCGACGCCATCGTCAGCAACATCCTGGTGTTGGGCTACGGTTGGCAGCGCGGACTGGTGCCGGTGAGCCTGGCCGCACTGCAGCGCGCCATCAGCCTCAACGGTGTGGCGGTGCCGAGCAACCTGCAGGCCTTTGCGCTGGGTCGCCTGGCTGCGGCCAACCCCGCCGGGCTGGCGGCCTTGCGCCAATCGGCGGCAGCGGGGGACATGGGCCTGTCCGTGGAGGAGGGCGACGACGCCAGCCTGGCCACGCTGCAAGCGCGCGGCGAACAAGCGCTGACGGCCTACCAGAACGCCGCCTACGCCCGGCAGTACACCGCCGTGGTGCAGCGGGTGCAACAGCGTGAACAGGCGCTGGGTGAAGATGCCCGCCTGCCGCTGAGCCGTGCGGTGGCCCGCTGCCTGCACAAGCTGATGGCGATCAAGGACGAGTACGAGGTGGCGCGGCTTTACAGCGACGGGCGCTTTCGCCAGCAACTGGCGGCGCAGTTCGAAGGCGATTTCAAGCTCGAGTTTCACCTCGCGCCGCCCTTGCTTGGCCGGGCCAAAGGTGAGCAGCCGCCGCGCAAGATCCGCATCGGTGGCTGGCTGCTGCCGGTCTTCGGCTGGCTGGCCCGTGGCAAGGTGTTGCGCGGCAGCGTGCTCGACCTGTTTGGCCGCAGCGCCGAGCGGCGGCTGGAGCGCTCGTTGATACCGCAGTACATCGCCCGCATCGACAGCCTGCTGCCCCGGCTGGACCGCAACAACCTGGCGCTGGCCACGCAGATCGCGTCGCTGCCGCAGCAGGTGCGGGGCTTTGGCCACGTCAAGCTGGCCAACCTGGCGCTGGCGCGGGCGCGCGAGGCCGAGCTGTTGCACCGGCTCGACCCGGCCACCTGGCCCAGGCCTGCGGGTGCGCCGCAGGCGGGCCAGTTTCGCGGCATCACGGTGGCTGCCGAGCGGGTCTAGCGCTGGCTTGACAGTCGGCCTGATCGCCAGGCTGATTGCCGGCCTGAGCGCGGCTCCGGCGCAGTCTGGCGCGCTCTGACGTTGCTCGAATCGGGGTCTCCCCACGCAGCCATCCAGGGCTCCCCACAGCGGGGCAGCGGAATCGGTCGAGGTTGCCCCACAAAGCCTGTTTTGCCCGGTAGGGCGGTGCCTGATCGTGGCTTGATGACCGGTGTCAAGGCCGATAGTCCGGGCATCCCCCCCCTGCCACCGGACCGTCCGTGAACCTGCCCAACGCCACCGCCGCACCTGCAGCAACCGCACGCCAGCCCTCGTTGTGGCAACGCTGGTTTGGCGCTTCCCGCTCAACGGCTGCGACCGTCAACAGCGCTGTGCTGGCTGACTTCAACGCCCGGCTGGCCGATGCCTCGCGCTTGTGGACCGCCCACATGGGCACCGCGCAAGCGCAGATGCACGAGGCCACCGGCCACCTGCTGGCCGGCTTTGCCGCGATCCTGGCGGAGCTGGACCAGCTGGTGATCGCGCCCGATCCGCACGGCTCGCACGCTTCGCCCGCCAACATCGACGCCCGCGCCGCGATGCTGGCGAGTTGCGAAACCCGGCTGCTCGGTCTGATCCAGTGCCTGGAGGGTTTTGTGCAGTCACGCGACATGGTGCTGGGGTCGGTGCGCTCGCTCTCGGCGGCCTCGGCCAACCTGGGCGACATGGCCGAGGACGTGGGCAAGCTGGCGCGCCAGACCAACCTGCTGTCGATCAACGCCGCCATCGAGGCCGCACGCGCCGGCGACAGCGGCCGCGGCTTTGCGGTGGTGGCCGGCGAGGTACGCCGCCTGTCGAGTGAGTCTGGCGAGACCGGCCGGCGCATCGGCGAGCAAGTGCAGCAATTTGGCAGCCGCATGCAGCAGGCGCTGGCCCAGGCCGATGAGCAGGCCGCCAGCGGCGCCAGGTCGATCGTGGCGTCCGAGGCCACCATCCGCCAGGTGGTGGCCGATGTGGACGGCACCGTCGCCCAGCTCAATGCGCGGGCTGCCGACCTGCAGGCCCGGGGCGAGTCCGTCAAGGCCCAGGTGCAGCAACTGATGCTGGCCTTCCAGTTTCAAGACCGGGTCAACCAGATCCTGGACCAGGTCAGCGCGTCCATCGTCGGCGGCATGGCCCGGCTGCAATCGGCACTGGCCGAGGGCCGCGCGCCCGACGCCACCGAATGGGCGGCCCTGCTCAGCGCGGGCTACACCACCGCCGAGCAACACGCCGGCAGCGGCGGCGGCGCGGACGGCAGCCGCAGCGCGGTGGCCGTTGCCAGCAGCAGCACCGAAACCACGTTCTTCTAGACCCGCCGCTCCCGCGTTGTCCACGCACTCCGCTCCACCCGCTCCTTTGAGACGCCATGGCCAAGACCATCCTGATCGTTGACGACTCCAGCTCACTGCGCACCGTGGTGAAGATCGCGCTGACCCGCGCCGGCTACGACGTGATCGAGGCCAGCGACGGCCGCGACGGCCTGGCCCAGCTCGACAAGGCCGGCAAGGTGCACCTGATCGTCAGCGACGTGAACATGCCCAACATGGACGGCATCACCTTTGTCACCCATGTCAAGGCGCATCCGCGCCACCGCTTCACGCCGGTGGTGATGCTGACCACCGAGGGGCAAGACGACAAAAAAGCGCAAGGCCGCGCCGCTGGTGCCAAAGCCTGGATCGTCAAGCCCTTCAACCCTCCGCAGTTGCTGGACGCGGTGTCCAAGCTGATCCTGCCCTGAGCCGGGGCTCGACGCTGCCGTGATCCACCTCCACCCGTCCTGCCTCACCGGGAGCACACCTTGAGCATCGACACCCTGCCCGCCCTGCCGACCCTGAGCCTGCCGGCCGAGCTGACGATCTACACCGCCGGTGAAACCCGAGCCGCCTGGCTGGCCTGGCTGGCAGCCGAGCCGACCGACGCCGCCAGTGATGGCCGCTGCACGGTGCATGCCGCTGCGGTGGACCAGGTTGACGCCGCCGGTGTGCAGCTGCTGGTGGCGCTGTCGCACACGCTGGCGCGGCAGCAGCGCAGGCTGCAATTGCTCGACCCCAGCACGCCGCTTTGTGTCGCCTGCGAGGCCCTGGGCGCAGCGGCGTTGCTGGCGGGCAGCACCAGCGACCCCAGCGCGGCCGAGGCACGCAGGTCAGCCGCCAACCCAGCCGCCCCCGCCAACGCCCCCGCCGCCGGCCAAGCCAACCCAGAGGTCGCATGAAACACGCCGACATGGACACCAGCTTCATCGCCGAGGCGCTGCCCGCCTTCATCAGCGAGGCCAAGGAGCAGATCGAGGCGATCGAGCAGCTGATGCTGCAGCTCGAAGGCGCGCCCGACGACCGTGAACTGCTGGACGCGCTGTTCCGCTGCGCCCACACCGTCAAAGGCTCGGCCGGCATCTTCGGGCTGGACGAGGTGGTGGGTTTTACCCACCACGTCGAGACCCTGCTCGACCGTCTGCGTGAGGGCAAGCTGGCACTGACGCCCGAGCTCAGCACCCTGCTGCTGCAGTGCAATGACCAGATCCGGCTGCTGGTGGACGCTGCGCTGGCGCCGCAACCGCAGGACGACGCCAGCCAGGCCGACCGGGCTGCGCTGGTCGAGCGCCTGCAGGCCGCCAGCGGCGACCGGGTGCAGGCTGGCGCAGCGCCCGGCCTGGCCGAGCCACCCAGCGGCACCCCGCGCTGGCATGTGTCGGTGCAGTTCGGCAGCGAGACCTTCCGCAACGGCATGGACCCGCTCGCCATCCTGGGCTACGTGGCCGGATTGGGCGCCATCCCGCGTCGCGCCTGCGATCTGGCGGCCGTGCCCACGCTGGAGGCGATCGACCCCGAGAGCTGTCACCTGGCCTTCGAGTTCAGCCTCGACACCCCGGCCGCCCGGGCCGAGATCGAGGCGGCGTTCAGCTTTGTGCGCGATGACTGCGTGCTGCACCTGATCGACCCCGCCGCCACCCCCGACGACTTTGCCGCGCTGATCGACGCCCTGCCCGACAGCCCCCGGCTGGGCGACATGCTGATCGCCATCGGTGCGATCACCGGTGGCCAGCTGGCCAAGGCCTTGAGCCGCCAGGTGGCCGAGGTGGCGGCCGGAAGCCCGGTGAGGGCGCTGGGTGAAATCCTGCGGGCCGACACCGGCGTCAACGCCCGGGTGGTGGACGCCGCCCTGCAAAAACAGACCCGCCAGCGCAGCGTCGGCAGCAGCAGCAGCACCGGCGCCGGCGCCAGTGCTGCGGATGACAACCGCTACATCCGGGTGCACGCCGACCGGCTGGACGCGGTGATCAACCTGCTGGGTGAGCTGGTAACGGCGAGCGCCGGCGGCCTGCTCCTGGCACGCCAGAGCCGGCAGCGTGCCCAGGTCGAGGCCAATCACCAGATCAGCGCGCTGGTCGAGGAGATCCGCAACGGCACGCTGCAACTGCGCATTGTGCCGATCGGCGAGACGTTTTCGCGCTTCCGGCGCGTGGTGCGCGACACGGCGGCCGAGCTGGGCAAGGACGTGGCCTTCGAGATCGTCGGCGGCGACACCGAGCTGGACAAATCGGTGGTCGAGCGCATTGCCGACCCGCTGATGCACCTGGTGCGCAACGCGCTGGACCACGGTCTCGAAGCCCCGGCCGAGCGCAGCGCCACCGGCAAGCCGGCGCAGGGCAGGCTCACGCTCTCAGCCTGCCATGAGTCGGGCAGCATCCTGATCCGCATCACCGACGACGGCCGAGGCATCCACCGCGACAAGGTGCTGCAGCGCGCCTGGGACCGCGGCCTGGTGGAGCCTGGCGTCACGCCGCCCGACGCCGACATCCTCAAGCTGATCTTCGAGCCTGGGTTCTCCACTGCCGAAAAGGTCACCAACCTGAGTGGCCGGGGCGTGGGCATGGACGTGGTGCGCCGCAACATCGAGGCACTGCGCGGCACCGTCACCGTGTTCAGCAACGTGGGCGAGGGCTCGTGCATCGAGATCCGCCTGCCACTCACGCTGGCCATCATCGACGGCTTCCTGGTCGGCGTGGGCGCGTCCAAGTTCATCTTTCCGCTGGATGCGGTGGTCGAGGTGATTGAGGCCCGGCCGGCCGGCGCGGCGCTGGACGACCGTGGCCGCAGCCTTGTCGAGCTGCGCGGCCAGGTGCTGCCGGTGGTCAGCCTGCGCACGCTGTACGGACTGGAGGCACCCGAGCCCGAGCGCAGCAGCGTGGTCGTCATCAAGACCGGCACGCGTCGCTACGGCGTGGTGGTGGACCAGTTGCTGGGCCAGCACCAGACCGTGATCAAACCGCTGGGCCGGATGTTGCGCAGCCTGCGCGGCATGTCGGGCTCGTCGATCCTGGGCAACGGCGAGGTCGCGTTGATCTTCGACGTGGCCTCGCTCTGCCAGCTGGCCGAGCACCCGCAGCCAGCGGCAACCCGGCCGCCGCGGCCTGGCCGCGACAACCCGCAGTTCACCCCCAAGTCCATGGAAGGACAGACATCATGACCCAGCCCACCCCCTCTTGGCTCGCACGGACCTTGTGCGGCACCGAGCTCGCCCGCGCCCATGACATCGTCGAACAGCAGGCCCAGGCCCGCGCTGAGGCAGAGCGCGCCCGCGACCAGGCCGAGCGCGCCGCCGTGGAAGCCCGACAAGCCCGCGACGAGTCCGACCGCGCCCGCGCCGTGACCGAGGCTGCCCTGGCCGATCTGAAAAGCCGCCTCGGCGCGGTGGAGTCGGAGCTGAAGGTGCGCATCGACATCATGAACGTGACGAGCATCGTCTCCGAGGCCGACAAGAAGGGCGACATCGTGTCGGTCAACGAGAAGTTCATCGAGGTCTCCAAGTACCCCCGCGACGAGCTGATCGGCCGGCCGCACAACACCACCCGCCACCCCGACATGCCCAAGGAGACCTTCAAGGCGCTGTGGTCCACGATTGGGCGCGGCGATGTGTTTCGCGGTGTCATCAAGAACCGCGCCAAGGATGGCACGCCGTACTACGTCGACGCGGTGGTGGCCCCGATCCTGGGCGACAACGGCAAGCCGATGAAGTACCTGGGCGTGCGCTACGACATCACTGCCGCTGAGCTCGAACGCCAGAACGCACGCGGCATCCTGGGGGCGATCGATGCCTCGTATGCCTACATCGAGTTCGATTTGGCCGGCAATGTGCAGGTCGCCAACGCCAATTTCCTGCAACTGCTGGGCTACCAGCTCAGCGACGTGGTGGGCCGGCACCACCGCATGTTTGTCGAAACCGCGCTGGCGATGGCGCCGGCCTATGCCCAGTTCTGGCGCGACCTCAACGACGGCAGGCCGCAGAGCGAGGTCTTCCGGCGAATCACCAAATCAGGCCAGGTCGTGTCGATCCAGGCGGTCTACGCGCCGGTCAAGGACGAAATGGGCCGGGTGGTGAAAATCGTCAAGATTGCCACCGACGTGACGGCCCAGGTCAACGCCAGCGCCATGCTGTCGGCGGCGGTGGAGCAGGCGCAGAAAGTGACCTCGGCGGCCCAGGCCGGCGACTTGACCCAGCGCATCCCGATGGAGGGCAAGACCGGCCAGATCGAGGTCTTGTGCGCCGGCGTCAACACGCTGGTGGAAACCACCGCCGTGATCTTTACCGATGTCGGCCGGGTTTTTGGTGCCCTGGCCTCGGGCGACCTGAGCCAGCGCGTCACCCGCGACTACGCCGGCACCTTTGGCCAGGTCAAGACCGATGCCAACAGCACCAGCGAGACCCTGGCCGGCATCATCGAGGACGTGGGCCGCATGTTCTCGGGCATGGCCGAGGGTGATCTGACCCAGCGCATCACCCGGGCGGCTGAGGGCATCTTCGATCAGGTCAAGCAAGACGCCAACGCCAGCTCGGACAAGCTGGCCTCGATCATCGAGGAGGTGCGGGCCGCTGCCGACGCGCTGACCGGCGCCGCCAACCAGGTCAGCGCCACTGCGCAAAGCCTGTCGCAATCGGCCAGTGAGCAGGCCGCGTCGGTCGAAGAAACCACCGCATCGATCGACCTGATGTCGGCCAGCATCTCGCAAAACAGCGACAACGCCCGCGTCACTGATGGCATGGCCACCAAGGCCAGCAAGGAGGCCGGTGACGGCGGCCAGGCGGTGACGCAGACGGTGGCGGCGATGAAGCAGATCGCGGCCAAGATCAGCATCGTCAACGACATCGCCTACCAGACCAACCTGCTCGCCCTCAAC
>JANYKR010000225.1 GCA_025358155.1 Betaproteobacteria bacterium | reverse complement strand
TAGCGGGCAAAGCTGTTGCTGTGCAGCTCGGCCAGCGCGGCGCGGGCGGTGATGCAGGCCTTGAGCACGGCCTTGCTTTCCAGCTCCACTGCGGGGGGCAGGCCAGGCAAGGTGTTGCAGGGCAGGTCGCACCGCCAGGGCGGCTGGGGATCGGTCATGGTGACAAGACGGGTTTGGGCGACAGGTGGGCCGCACAGGTCGCTGGTGGGGCGACAGGTCAACGCATCGTGTCGCTGAAAGCAAAAAATAGCGACACGTCAGGTGCCCATGTCGCTGGCAGCGACATGGCAGTACTTTGTGTCGCTGAAAGCCTGTAATCGCGGCGGTTCACGCCGTCACCCAACAAAGTATGCCAACAACGGGCATTGCACCGGCGCTGCCTCGGTGGTTTTGCCCAGACCCACCTCGTCGGCCAGCACCAGAGAGGCGGTCGTCTGCTGGCGCGGCGCGGCGGCGGGTCAGCCCCCGGGTGAAGTACTTGGCGGGGTCCGGGTGATGGCTTGAATGCTGCCAGACATGCGCCGCCTGTAGGTGTGCTTGGGGTTTGCCTTGGGCTGTGCCAGCGACCGGGGTCACCACTGCTGCCGTTTGCGGCATCATGGGCGGATGCGCCCATCCTTTACCCGTTCCGCCCTGTTCGCTACCTGGGTCGCCGGTGCGCTGTTGACTGCGCTGCCAACCCTGCAAGCCGCCCGGGCCGCCAGCTCCAGCAGTGTTGTCGCGCCCGGCGTCGCCTGGCTCAGTGCCGCCAGCGATGCCGACATCGAGCGCGCCTTTGTCCAGGCCCGCACCGAGAAAAAGCCGGTGCTGCTGTACTGGGGCGCCGCCTGGTGCCCGCCGTGCAACCAGCTCAAGGCAACGCTGTTCAACCGGGCTGACTTCATTGAACGGTCCAAGGGCTTTGTGGCCGTCAACATCGACGGCGACCTGCCGGGGGCGCAGAAGCTGGGCAGCCGCTTCAAGGTGCGCGGCTACCCGACGATGATCCTGATGGCCGGCGATGGCAGCGAGATCACCCGCCTGCCCGGCGAGGCCGACGCGCCCCAGGTGCTGGCGCTGCTGCAGATGGGGCTGGCCGGTGGGCGGCCGGTCAAAGCCGTGCTGGCGGACGCCCGGGCCGGCAGGCCGGTGAGTGGGCCCGAATGGCGCTCGCTGGCGTTTTACGCCTGGGACACCGATGAGGCCCAGTTGGTGCCCGCCGCCGAGCGCCCCGGTCTGCTGGCGCAACTGTCGCTGGCCTGCCCGCCCACTGAGGCTGCAGCCGCCACCCGCTTGCTGCTCAAGGCCCTTGCCGAGAGCGACGACGGCAAGGGCCTCAAGCCCGACGCGGCGCTGCGGGCGAGGGTGCGCGCGCTGCTGGCCGATGCCCAGGCCAGCCGGGCCCAGATGGACGTGCTGGTCAACTACGCCGGCGAGATCAGCAAGGCGCTCGCACCCGAGCCGGGCGCCGACCGCCGGGCGGTGGTGCTCGCCTTCGACCTGGCGCTGCAAAAGCTGCATGCCGATGCCAGCCTGTCGCGCGCTGACCAGCTCAACGCCTTGGCGTCGCGGGTGGCGCTGGCCCGCATCGATCTGGCCAAAGCGGCGTTGCATCCGAAGCTGCCGGCTCCGTTGTTGCAGCAGGTGCAGGCCCAGGTGGCGCGTGACAACCGCGAGATCAGCGACGCGTACGAGCGCCAGGCGGTGGTCACCGCGGGTGCCGGCTTGCTCGCCGACGCCGGTCTGTGGGCCGAGAGCGATGCCTTGCTCAAAGCCAACCTGGCGCGCAGCCATTCACCCTACTACCTGATGAGCCAGTTGGGCGGCAATGCCCGCAAACTGAGCCGCAATGCCGATGCCTTGCGGTGGTACGGGCAAGCTTTTCAGACCAGCACGGGCCCGGCCACCCGGCTGCAGTGGGGTGCTGCTTACCTGGGAGCGCTGGTGGATCTGGCGCCCCAGGACGCGGTGCGCATCGAACGCGTGGCGCGCCAACTGTTTGTAGAAGCCGGCCAGGACCCGGCGGCTTTTCATGAGCGCAGTGCGCGCTCACTGCAGCGCGTGGGCAGCAAACTCGCGGCCTGGAACAAGACCGGCCAACACGACGCTGCGCTGCGCCGGCTGCAGGACGGCCCCGAAGGCCTGGGCGCGGTGTGTGGTCGGCTGGACGCCGCCGACAGCCAGCGCGCGACCTGCGACGGGATTCTGAAGGCTGCGATCAAAAACGCCTGAGGGCCCGGCGGGCCGGTTTCAGCCCTGCAGCAGCGCAGCCTGCGCCGCCAGCGGCGCGGCGGCCCGCTGGAGCCAGGCGAGCGCGCCAAGCCCGTCTGGCTCGGCGCACAGTATGCTTTGACCCCGACCCAGCCGCGAGACACCGCCATGCCACGAGCCGTACTTGATGAATCCGCCATCCACCCGGCAGTGCGTGCGCTGGTGGCCAGCCACCAGGCCGAGATCGTGGGCGAGGTGCAGGCTGCCATCGCCCGCTACCCGGTGGTGGTGGTCGGCATGCAAGCCAACCCCTGGCCCAAGAAGGCGCGCCGAGCGCTGGACGCTGCCGGCGTGGCGCACCACGACCTGGACTACGGCGGCTATCTCAGCGACTGGCGGCGTCGCAACGCGCTCAAGATGTGGAGCGGCTGGCCCACTTTCCCGATGATTTTTGTCAAAGGCCAACTGGTTGGCGGCGCCACCGACCTGGCGCGTTTGATCGCCAGCGGCGAACTCAAGCGGCTGCTGGGGTGAGACGCTTGCGGGGCTGGGCCCAGGCGGCGCGTGGCCTGGTCGGGCTGGGCTTGTGCTTGAGCCTGGGTCAGCGAGCCGCTTGCGCCGCAGCGCCAACGTCCACACCGCCTGTACCCCAGGCCGCTGTGGCGGCCGCCGCAGGGACTGCGGCAGACGCTGGCTTGCGCCCCTGCCGGTTGCCCGATTTGCCGCACGCGGCCTGGTGCGGCAGCGTGCAGCGGCTGTTGGACCCTGCCCGGCCGCAAGGTGTGCAAATTGCCGTGCACTACGCTGTGTTGCCCGCGCTGGCCCGCCACAAGGCTGCCGACCCGGTGTTCTTTTTTGCGGGCGGCCCGGGCCAGAGCGTGATCGAGCTGGCCGGCGCGCTGGCCGGGCGCTACGCCCGCCTCGGCCAGCGCCGCGATCTGGTGTTTGTGGACCTGCGTGGCACCGGCCGAAGCGCACCGCTGCGCTGCGTTGAAGATGATGACCGTGCCGTGCTGCAGCCCCTGGCAGCGCGGGCCGACGAGAGCCTGCGGCGTCAGCGCCTGCAAGCCTGCCGGATCTCGCTGCAAGCCTTGCCCTACGGTGACCTGCGGTTTTTCACCACCTCGCTGGCGGTGGCCGATGTGGATGCCGTGCGCCAGGCACTCGGTGTGGTCCGTCTCAACGCCATCGGCGGCTCTTACGGCACCCGCGCGGTGCTGGAGCTGATGCGGCTGTTTCCGGCCACGGTGCGGCGCGCCGTGCTGGATGGCGTGGCGCCGCCCGACATGCGCTTGCCGGACGCGGCCGCCCGCGACAACCAGGCCGCGCTGGACGCGCTGTTTGCCGCCTGCCATGCCGAACCCGCCTGCGCCCGAGCGCACCCTGCCCTGCAGGCCCAGGCCCAGGCGGTGCTGCAAAGCCTGCCGCAGACCGTGCTGCTGCCGCACCCGCTGACCGGCCGGCCAGAGCCGCTGCAGCTGCAGCGCGAGACGGTGCTGGCGATGCTTCGGGCACCGCTCTACGCCCCGGCGCTGGCCGCTGGCCTGCCGGCTGCTGTGGCCGAGGCGGCCGCTGGCCGCTGGGCGCCGCTGGCGGCCTTGGCCAGTGCGGTGGGGGGGGCTGGCGGCGGTCTGGCGACCGGTCTGCACTTTTCAGTGGTCTGCGCCGAGGACCTGGGGCCCAACGCGCCGCCCGCTGATCCGGCCGATGGCGCTGCAGCGCTGAACCCGGGCAATGGTTTTGGCGCCAGTTTTGCTCAACTTTATCGGCAGGTTTGTGCCGACTGGCCGCGCGGCGCCGCCGCCCCGGCGTTCTACACCGTGCCACCGGCGATTGCGCCGGTCTGGTTGCTGTCGGGCGGGCTGGACCCGGTTACGCCGCCTCGGCATGGCCAGCGTGTGGCCGAGGCCCTGGGCGCAAGTGCGCGTCACAGCGTGGTGGCCAACGCCGGTCACGGCGTAACGGGCCTGGGCTGCGTGAGAGACGCGGTGGCCCGCTTCATCAGCACCGAAGACGACCAGGCCGCGCTGGGCGTCGCCGCAACCGGTGCCGACTGTGCTGCCACCGTGCCGCGCCCGCTGGCTTTTGTGCCTCCGGGTCTGCCGCCGGGTCTGCCTCCGGGTCTGCAGTCAGGCCCGGCGCCGAGCCGTCCGCCAGCGCCTGCCGCGCCAACCGGAGCAGCCCGGTGATCTCGGTCGAGTCGCTCGCCAAACGCTTTACCCAGGGACGGGGCCGCAGCGCCCGGGTGGTCAACGCCGTGCAGTCGGTCAGCTTTGTTGCGGCCGACGCCTGCATCACCGGCTTGCTGGGCGCCAATGGTGCTGGCAAGACCACCACCCTGCGCGCAGTGGCCGGCCTGCTCAGGCCCGACGCCGGGCGCATTCATGTGGACGGTATCGACGTGCTGGCCCGGCCGCAGGCGGCGCAGGCCCGGCTGGGCGTGCTGTCCGACGCACGCGGCCTCTACCCCCGGCTGACGGCGCGCGAGAACATCGTCTACTACGGCCGCTTGCAGGGCCTGGACGCAGCGACGGCCGATGCCCGTGCCGAGCTGCTGGCCTGCGCGCTGGAGATGGTGCCGCTGCTGGACCGCCGCACCGAGGGCTTCAGCCAGGGCGAGCGCATGAAGACAGCGCTGGCCCGGGCGCTAGTGCACGACCCCTCGCACATCATCCTGGACGAGCCGACCAACGGCCTCGACGTGCTGGCCACGCGCAGCCTGCGCCAGTCACTGCGCCGGCTGCGAGACGAGCAGGGCAAGTGCATCATTTTTTCGACCCACATCATGCAAGAGGTCGAGCGGCTGTGCGACCAGGTGGTGGTGATGGCGGACGGCCGCACCGTGGCCGTGGGCAGCGTACCCGACTTGCTGGCGCGCACCGGCCACAGCGACTTTGAAGCCTGCTTTGTGCAGCTCGCGTTTGCGCCCGCTGCTGTTGCGGCTGCGGCCGAGGGGGCTTGATGGGTGCGGCCTGGCAGGTTTTCCGCAAGGAGTTGCTCGACGCGCTGCGCGACCGCCGCACGCTGCTGATGGTGCTGTTGTCGTCGGTGGCGATCGGCCCGCTGCTGCTGGTGGCGTTGTCAGCGCTGGTGGCCGACTTCGAGGCCCGGGCCGAAGCGCGGGAGGTCTATGCCGTGGGCCTGGCGCAGGCCCCGACGCTGCAAAACTACCTGCTGCGCCAGGCCTGGACGCTGCAGGCCGCACCCGGTGATTACGAGGCTGCAATGGTCAAGCGCAGCTTTGGCCATGCGGTGCTGGTGGTGCCGGCCGGTTTTGAGCGCGACCTGGCCGACGGCGTGGCACCGCGCTTGACGGTGGTGAGCGCCAGCGCCAACAACAGGGCGCAGGGCGAGGCGTCCAGCCTGGCCCATTTGCTGCGCGGCTTCAATCAGGAGCAGGCCGGGCTGCGCTTGGTGATGCAAGGCGTCAGTCCGGCTTTGCTGCAGGTGGTGCAGGTCAACGAGCAAGACCTGGCCGACGCCCGGGTGCGCGCAGCCCAGTTCACCCGCATGCTGCCGTTTTTTGTGCTGATGGCGGTGTTGTACGGCGCGCTGCATGCTGCCCTGGACACCACCGCTGGCGAGCGCGAGCGCGGCTCGCTGGAGCCGCTGCTGATGACGCCAGCACCGCGCTGGGCCCTGGTGCTGGGCAAGTGGGGCGCGGTGGCCAGTGTGGGCATGGGGGTGGCGGTGTTGTCGTGCTTCAGCTTCTTGCCGGGCCAGTGGCTGTTGCGCAGCGAGACGCTGTCGGCCATGTTCCAGTTCGGCCCGCGCGAGGCCGCCTTGTTCCTGGCCCTGCTGCTGCCGCTGGCGGCCATGCTCTCGGCCCTGCTGATGGCCGTGGCAATCCGCTGCAAGAGCTTCAAGGAGGCGCAGGCCAACAACACCGTGGTGGTGCTGGCGGTGTCATTGGTGCCGATGGTCACCGTCTTCAACCAGGGCGGTGAGCAGCCCTGGCATCTCTGGGTGCCGGCGCTGGCCCAACTCACGCTGATGCAGCGGGTGCTTGAAGGCGAGGCTCTGGCCGCGGCTGACCTGTTCTTGCCGCTCGCCGTCTCTGCGGTGCTCAGCGCGCTGTGCGTGGCCTATGTCGCACGCCAGTTGCGAGCGGCCGCGCTGCGCTAGCTGGGGCCCGGGCACAAGTCCGGGCCGGGCGGCATCACTGGGTCATGGCGGCTGCTGGCGCGAGCCGTGCCAGGTCGCCAGGCCCCGACACCCGCAGGGCGGCGTTGCCTGGCTGCGACCCCAGGGCACGGGCCACTTCGTGCTGCCAGGGCAAGCCATGGACGATGTCGTTGAGGTGCAGTGCCGTCTCGAAAGCTGTCAGCACCTCGCCCTCGTCATCGATCAGCCGCAGGTTGCTCAGCACCGCCATCGGATCGGCCATCGCCACCACGCCGCGTGCCAGCTGTACCCAGTCCCAGGCCATGCCGACATCACCGTCGTCGCCTCGCCAGGCCCACATCGTTTGGCCCACCCTGTGCGACATCGTGTTGCCCGTGCTGGTGACCTGGGTACCCAGGTGCTGCAATCGCAAAGGTACACACTTGCCGACCTGCCACAATAAAGGTGGCCAGGCGCGCAAAGTCCAGGGAGGGCATTGTTCAAGCGTGGAGTTCAAAATCGTCACCATGACAGTTAGTGCAATGAAGGGTAGTTTTCGGCAAGCGTCATCAAATGAAAACATGTAAACCCTTGCAGGGTATGGGCGCGGTTCGCAACGCCCACTGATCCCCAAGCCATGTTGCAATCTGGGTGTTCTGCGGTCCTTCAGGCGGGCAGTCGAGAAGACTTCCGCGGCGAGGTTGTGCGCTTCTCACAACAGCTCGGGTTCAGTTTTGTGTCGGCGATGTCGGTACTCGACGTCACGGTGGGACGTTCAGAGTTTGTCCGGGTCGACAACGCGCCAGCGGGGTTTTCAGAGGTGATGAACAACGTGCCCGCAATGCGGCTCGATCCGGTGATGCAACATTGCCGCAGACACACCTGGCCCATTGTCTGGAATCAGGACACCTACACCCGCGAGGGCTTGGGTGAACTGTGGGAGGAGCAGGCGAGATTCGGTTACCGCACCGGCATCGCCATGGCTTTGCACCTGCCGGAGGGCCGCCACTTTGCCCTGGGGGTTGAACGCGACCAAGCCTTGCCCGCCAATGACGGCGAGGTGACCCGGCTGGTGGCTGACCTGCAATTGTTTGCGATGTACGCGCAAGCGGCCGCGCAGCGCCTGCTGTCTCCCGCCGAAGGTGATCGGCCCTCACTCACTCCGCGCGAGCTGGAGGCGCTGCACTGGACCCGGGCAGGCAAGACCGCATGGGAGGTGGGTGCGATTCTGGGCATCAGCGAACGCACCGCCGTGCTGCATGTCAACAATGCCATGAGAAAGCTGGGTTGCACCAGCAAACACCAAGCCGTGCTGCAGGCGCTGCGCCTGGGTTTGATCCGCTAGCACGGCAGGAATGCACCGAGCGGGTGTACCTGACCAAGATTAGGTGCAGCCCCAGAGCCGTTGGGAAACCCTCGTGGCTTGTCGAGGCAAGCCTGCCTGCGGTGGATTGCATGCCAGCTTGGCGATGCTCCCCCTGTAAGACTTGACAGTATCGCATCGTGAGAGCGGCTGGTGAAATAGTGCACAAGCGCTGGGAGAGGCGCCAGTCTCAAAACCACCGGAGTAACCACCATGCAAGTCACCACCATTCAAACTCGTGCCCAAGACACCACCCAATTGCCCAAGGGTGGTTGGTAACTCAACACCGATCTGAACCTGCTCAGTAATTTATCGCTTTGCTCCCGACGGCGTTCCATCGCCGCCGGTTTCCACGGCCCGGTTTGTTCCGGGCCGTTTTCTTTGGCCAAAGCCTGAGCAGCAGTGGGCCGGCTCAAGTCTTTTTCGTTGCACAGGTATTGAGGCCCAGCAGCGGGTAGGCCGGGCAAAATCCGATAGCGCCTGTGGCCACCAGGATCAGACCCGCATAGCCCCAGGCACCGACAGTGCCGATGGCGGCCAGGGCGATCAGTGCCAGGCCTGCAACGACGCGAAGAGTGCGGTCCAGGCCGCCGACATTGAGTTTCATGCTGAGCTCCGTTGAGGTGTCGGCAAGGCGCCGATGCGCTGAACTGTGCGCGCCAGCGTAGCGGTTGTCTGTGACGTGGGTCAGTGAGCTGGGATGTTGGCCTGGGCTGACCTCAGGGCGACGTCAACACGTCGAGCCGACTCAGCCAGCGCAGCGCATGAACCCGGTCGCTGCCACACATCTCGGCCGAGGGCTGCAATGAGCCGCAGACGGCTGGGCGAGTGGCCTGGCCAAACAGCCGGCAGCGCTGCTGCGTGTCAAGCTGCACACAGGCCACACCGGCAGGCTTGCCCTGAGGCATGCCCGGGATCGGGCTGCTGATCGACGGTGCGATGCAGCAGGCGGCACAGCCCGGTCGGCAGCCGCCAAGGGGTGCGTCGGCAGCATGCGGCGCGGCAGGCGTCGGGTGCAATGCGGGCGCGGCCATGTCGTGGCGGATGATAGGTGCAAGGCCTTCGCGCTCGGGCGCTGGCGCATCGCAGCCAGCTTTTTACAATGCCCCCTTGACCACTCCCAGACCGACGCTCGCCCGCGCCGCCCACCGCCGTGTTGCACCCTCAAGTTTTTGACGTCATCGTCGTCGGCGGTGGCCATGCTGGCACCGAGGCGGCCTTGGCCGCCGCCCGCATGGGCTGCAGCACCTTGCTGCTGAGCCACAACATCGAGACACTGGGGCAGATGAGCTGCAACCCCTCGATCGGCGGCATCGGCAAGGGCCATCTGGTCAAGGAAGTGGACGCGCTGGGCGGAGCGATGGCCGCGGCCACCGACGAGTCGGGCATCCAGTTTCGCACCCTCAACGGCAGCAAGGGCCCGGCGGTGCGGGCAACGCGGGCGCAGGCTGACCGCCTGCTTTACAAGGCGGCGATCCGGCAGCGCCTGGAGAACCAGCCCAACCTGTGGCTGTTCCAGCAGGCGGTGGATGACTTGCTGGTCGAGTCTGACGGCAGCGCTGACCGGGTGGTGGGCGCGGTCACGCAAATGGGTATCAGCTTTCGCAGCAAGACGGTGGTGCTCACAGCCGGCACCTTTCTGGACGGTCGGGTGCATATCGGCCTGCGCAACCATGCGGCGGGCCGCGCGGGAGACCCGCCGTCGGTCTCGCTGTCGGCCCGGCTGAAAGAGCTGAAGCTGCCGCAAGGCCGGTTGAAGACCGGCACGCCGCCGCGCATTGACGGCCGCAGCATCGATTTCAGCAAACTGCTGGCCCAGCCGGGCGACCTGGACCCGGTGCCGGTTTTCAGCTTCATGGGCCAGGCCAGCCAGCACCCGCGCCAGGTGCCGTGCTGGATCACCCACACCAATGCGCGCACCCACGAGATCATCCGCTCGGGGTTCGAGCGCAGCCCGATGTTCACCGGGCTGATCGAGGGGGTTGGCCCGCGTTACTGTCCGAGCATCGAGGACAAGGTGAACCGCTTTGCCGACAAGGACTCGCACCAGATCTTTCTGGAGCCCGAGGGGCTGACGACGCACGAGTTCTACCCCAACGGCATCTCCACCTCGCTGCCGTTCGACATCCAGCTGGCGGCCCTTCAGTCGATGGCGGGGCTGGAGCAGGCCCACATCCTGCGGCCAGGCTACGCCATCGAGTACGACTTTTTCGACCCGCGTGAACTCAAACGCAGCTTTGAGACCCGGGCCATCGGCGGCTTGTTTTTTGCCGGCCAGATCAACGGCACCACGGGTTACGAAGAGGCCGCAGCCCAAGGCCTGTTTGCTGGCGCCAATGCGGCTTTGCAGGCGCAAGGCCAGGACGCCTTGGCGCTGCGTCGCGACCAGGCCTACCTGGGTGTGCTGGTGGATGACCTGACCACCCAGGGCGTTACCGAGCCCTACCGCATGTTCACCAGTCGGGCCGAGTTCCGGCTGCAACTGCGCGAGGACAACGCCGACGCCCGCCTGACCGAGACCGGTCGGGCGCTGGGCCTGGTGGACGACTTGCGCTGGGCCGCCTTCAACCGCAAACGCGACGCGGTGGGTCGAACCACCGAGCAGCTCAAGGCCTGCTGGGTACACCCCGGCATCTTGTCCGCCGCTGAGGGTGAACGGCTGCTGGGCAAAGCTATCGAGCATGAGTACAACCTCACCGACCTGCTGCGGCGCCCGGGCATCGGGTTCGATGCGGTGGTCGAGATTGCCCAGGCCGCACAGGCGGGCCGGCGTAGCCTGGGGTCATCGCCCGGTGCGGACCTTGTTTCACGTGAAACACTGGGCCTGGAGCTGGGCCAGACGCTGGCCGATGCGGTGATCGATCAGGTGGAAATTGCGACCAAGTATGCGGGTTACATCGGCAAGCAAGTTGAAGACGTCGAGCGAGCCGCGCATTTCGAGCACCTCAAATTGCCGGCGACACTGGACTACAGCCTGGTGCCGGCTTTGGGTTTTGAGGTGCGGCAAAAGCTCAGCCGTCACCGGCCTGAGACGCTCGGGCAGGCGTCACGTATTTCGGGCGTCACCCCAGCAGCCATTTCCTTGCTGCTGGTGCACCTGAAGAAGGGTCGGTTCAGTGGATTTGCAGCGGGCCGGAGCGACGCTACCGAACCGGTCGTGCTGACCGCCAGCCAGCCGCCCACCGCCAGCCTGGCTGCCGGTGAGCGGCACACAGGATGAAATGAGCACGGGCGGATCAATGACACCAGCAGGATCGAAGACACCAGGCCATGTGGACAGCGCACAGCGCCGGGCCACACTCTGCGCTGCTGCCAACAGTCTCGGGCTGGAGCTGTCGGACGAGGTACTGGCGCGCTTGATGGGCTATCTGGGCCTGCTGCAACGCTGGAACCAGGTCTACAACCTCACCGCCTTGCGTGAGCCGGACGAGATGCTCAGCCACCACCTGATCGACTGCCTGGCCGTGCTGCCCGCGCTGCAACAGCATGCAGCGGGTCGTCCGCTTCGGATCTTGGATGTGGGCAGCGGTGGCGGTCTGCCAGGCGTGGTGCTGGCGGCCATGCATCCGGGTTGGCAGGTCTGCTGCGTGGATACGGTGTCCAAGAAAAGCAGCTTCATCCGCCAGGTGGCAGCGGAGTTGCGTCTGCCTAACCTGCAAGGCTTGCATGCCCGGGTGGAGAACCTGGACCCTGTGGACGGGCACTACGACGTGATCACCTCGCGTGCGTTTGCCTCGCTGGTTGACTTTGCAACGCTGTCGCGGCATCTGCTGGCAGACCGGGGCGTTTGGATGGCGATGAAAGGCAAGTCGACGGCGGACGAGCAGGCTCAGTTGCCCCCCGACGTGCAAGTGTTTCACGTGGAACAACTGCAGGTTCCTGGGCTGGCTGCCCAGCGATGTCTGGTCTGGATGCGGCTCACTGCCAGTTGAAGTCGCGATTTGCCTGCGGCGATACTCCGGCATGGCTAAAGTTTTTTGCATCGCAAACCAGAAGGGCGGCGTCGGCAAAACGACCACCACGGTCAACTTGGCGGCCGGACTGGTCCAGGTGGGGCAACGGGTGCTGGTGGTTGATCTGGACCCGCAGGGCAATGCCACGATGGGTTCGGGCATCGACAAACGCGCGATGCCACTCTCCATCTACGACGTGCTGCTGGAGTCGGCCAGCATCGCCGAGGCTCGCCAAGCCTCAACCTGCGGCGGCTACGACGTGCTGGGCGCCAACCGCGAACTCGCCGGTGCCGAGGTGGAACTGGTGGCGCTGGAGCACCGCCATGAGCGCCTGCGTCGTGCGCTGGCCGCGCTGACCGGCGATGCGGCAGGTGATGAAGCCGGTGAATACGACTTTGTGCTGATCGACTGCCCGCCCTCGCTGAGCCTGCTCACGCTCAACGGCCTGTGCAGTGCGCACGGCGTCATCGTGCCGATGCAGTGTGAGTACTTTGCACTCGAAGGCCTGTCGGACCTGGTCAACACCATCAAGCAGGTGCATGCCAACCTGAACCGCGACCTGCAGGTCATCGGCTTGCTGAGGGTGATGTACGACCCGCGCATCACTTTGCAGCAACAGGTCAGCGAGCAACTCAAGGCGCATTTTGGCGAGAAGGTGTTCAAGACCGTGATCCCACGCAATGTGCGGCTGGCCGAGGCGCCCAGCTACGGCCAGCCCGGTGTGGTGTTTGACCCTGCGTCCAAAGGCGCGCAGGCCTATGTCGAGTTTGCGCGCGAGTTGGTGCAGCGTGTGGGCACGGGGGCTCGGGGCCTGTGATGACCCCGCCGCTGAACCCGCTGGGCTTGCCCGAGACATTGTTGTCGCGGGTCGAAGATGCCGGCATCAATGCCAGTGCGCCGCCGCAACAGCGCTGGCTGGATGGCTGGCTGCTGCGCTTTTCACCGGGCAAGGCCAAGCGGGCCCGCTGCGTCCAGGCGGTGGCCGATGGCCGCTTGCCGCTGGACGAGCGCTTGGCGCTGTGCGCTCAGGCGTTTGCCGAAGCCGGGTTGCCGATGGTGGTACGGCTGACCCCGTTCAGCCGACCGCTCGGGCTGGACGCTTACCTGGCCGCGCGCGGCTGGCATCTGATCGACGACACCCGGGTGATGGTCGCGCCACAACTGCCGCAAACCGCAGGTTTGGTGCCCCAGGGGCTGCGGCTGGAAATGCTGGACGCGGCAGGTTTTGCCGAGGTCGTGGGCGACCTGCGTGGCTCACCGGCCGGGCAGCGTTTGGCGCAGGCTCAGCGTCTGGCAGTGTCACCGGTGCCCTACCAGGGCTGGGTGCTTCGCCGCATGTCAGACGCGGTGGTCCTGGTTTGCGGCCAGACCGCGATCGAGGCCGACTTGGTCGGGCTGTACGACGTTTTCACGCACCCCGAGGCCCGAGGCCAGGGTCTGGCGCGCTGGCTTTGCACCACGCTGCTGGTGCAGGCCCGGGCGGCGGGCGCCCGCACCGCCTACCTGCAAGTAGATGCCGGCAACGCGCCCGCCCGGGCAATCTACCACCGGCTGGGCTTTGCCGATGGCTACGCCTACCACTACCGCACGCCAGACGCCGACGCGCACTGAGCAGCCGGCGCGGCTGTCATGCGCTAGAGCCCCAGCCCTTCGTCTTGCCCCAGGTGCACGTTCATGGACTGCACGGCGGCGCCGCTCGCGCCCTTGCCCAGATTGTCCAATCTGGACATCAACACCGCCTGCTGCGCGTTGCCAAACACGAACAATTCGCAGCGGTTGCTGCCGTTGCAGGCCTGCACGTCGAAAAAACCCTCGGACAGCGCGGCCAGATTGTTCAGCGGCATCACACTCACAAAACGCTCGCCGGCGTAACGGTCGGCCAATGATTGCTGCAGTGCAGCAGGCGTGGTTCCGGCAGGCAGCTGGCTCAGGTGCAGCGGCACGGTCACGGCCAGACCCTGGTAGAAGTTGCCGACCATGGGCATAAACACCGGCGCCAGGGCCAGGCCGGTGTGGGCGAGCATCTCCGGCAGGTGCTTGTGCGCCAGGTTCAGGCCGTAAGGGCGCGGTGATTGCAGCCGGCCGTCCGTAATGCCTGTGGCCGTCACCACCGCGCCGGCCTCGTACTGCTCGATCAGCTTCTTGCCGCCACCGGAGTAACCGGATATCGACGTGGCCGACAGCAGCGCGCTGGCCGGCACCAGACCGGCGTCCACCAGCGGGCGCAACAGCAGGATGAAGGCGCTGGCATGGCAGCCCGGGTTGGCAATGCGCTTGGCGGCGCGCAAGCTGGCACGCTGCTCGGCTGCCAGCTCGGGCAGGCCGTAGACCCAGCCGGGCTGGGTGCGGTGTGCCGTGCTGGCGTCGATCACGCAGGTGCCTGGGTTGGTCACCAGTGACACCGCCTCGCGCGCCGCAGCGTCGGGCAGGCACAAAAACGCCACGTCGGCGGCATTGAGCAGGCGGGCGCGCTCGGCCGTGTCCTTGCGGCGGTCTGGCGCAATGCGCAACACCTCGACGTCGCTTCGGCACGCCAGCATCTCGTGGATGCGCAAGCCGGTGGTGCCTTCCTGGCCATCGACAAAGACGAGAGTGGTCATGAACGGGTCCTGTTGGTCACAATGCGGGAGAACCCGCAAGGATAAAGCAAGCCCATGACTTCACGCCGCCTTTTGCTGCTGCCTGGCTGGCAGGATTCTGGCCTCAGCCACTGGCAAAGCCATTGGCAGCAATCGGGCGAGTTCCAGCGGGTGCAGCAGGACGACTGGTGGTGGCCACGGCGTGGTGACTGGATGGCCAGGCTGGAGGACGAATTGCTGGCCGATCCGCGCCCGGCGGTGCTGGTGGCGCACAGCCTGGGCTGCCATCTGGTGGCCGCCTGGGCCGGCCACTCGCAGCACACCGCCCAGGTGCACGCTGCGCTGCTGGTCGCGCCACCCGACCTGCTGCAAGCCGGCACGCCGCCGCAGTTGCACAACTGGCTGCCGATGGGCGCCCGGTCGCTGCCGTTTGCCAGCACCGTTGTGCTCAGCACAGACGATCCGTTTTGCGCCCTGCCACGCGGCCAGGAGATTGCCCAGGCCTGGGGCAGCGAGGTGGTGACTCTGCCAGCCGCCGGGCACCTCAACGGTGACAGCGGCCTGGGCGATTGGCCGGCCGGCCAGGCCTTGTTGCAGGCGCTGGTGGAGCGAGCGGACCGGGCGCCCTGCAGAGCCACAGCCAACCCCGGGTTGTCCACAGCAGCCTTGCCGGGCCCGGGTGCGGCTTGATGGCCGGCCCCGAAAGCGATCACACCACCGATCACCGACAATCTGTCGTCATGGTCACCAAGAAACCCAAAGGCCTCGGCCTCGGCCTCGAAGCACTGCTCGGCCCCAGGGTCGAGGACGCCAAACCGGCCGACGCCACCCGGCCCACCTCGCTCAAGCTCAGCCAGTTGCGGGCCGGCAAATACCAGCCGCGCACCCGCATGGACGAGGGCTCGCTCTACGAGCTGGCCGAGAGCATCAAGAGCCAGGGCATCATGCAGCCGATCCTGGTGCGCCCGGTGGGGGCGGCCGGCTACGAGATCATCGCGGGCGAACGGCGCTTTCGCGCCGCCAAACTGGCGGGTCTGGACGACATTCCGGTGTTGGTCAAGGAGGTGCCCGACGAAGCAGCTGCCGTGATGGCGCTGATCGAGAACATCCAGCGCGAGGACCTGAACCCGCTCGAAGAAGCGCAAGGCCTGCAACGACTGGTGACCGAGTTTTCACTCACCCATGAGCAAGCCGCGCAGGCGGTGGGGCGCTCACGCAGCGCAGCCAGCAACCTGCTGCGCCTGCTCAACCTGACGCCGCCGGTGCAGCAGATGCTGATGGCCGGCGACCTGGACATGGGCCATGCCCGGGCCCTGCTGGGCCTGGAGGCCGGCCAGCAAGTGGCCAGCGCCAACGAGATCGTGGCCAAGAAGCTGTCGGTGCGCGAGGCTGAGAAGCTGGTGGCCAAGGCGCAAGGCAACGGTCGCCAAGCCACCTTGCTGCGGGTCAAGAAAGACAAGTCACGCGACATCCTGCGGCTCGAAGAACAGCTCGCAGACGCGCTGACCGCCAAAGTCGAGATCCGGGTGCTCAAAAGCAGCCAGCGCGGCCAGCAGGGCGAGTTGGCGATTGCCTTTGGCTCGCTCGACGAGCTCAACGGCTTGCTGGCCAAGCTCGGCGCATCGGACCGCTGAACCGCAGCGCTGGCCAGCACGGCCGTAGCGCCCGCAAAGGCATTGCTCACACCGATGGCAAAGGCAATGCTCACACCGATGGCAATGGCATTCTGAGGGGCAATATGCCTCGTCTCGGCGCATGATGTTCCTAGGCGGTGTGTTGGCTGTCAGCCAGGCTCAAGCCACGCGCGTTGAGTACAGAACAAGGCCTCGCACAGGCTGGCGCAAGGCTTGCAACGCCTGAGCAGAGAAGCACCCAAATGCGGGTTGTCCTCGGCGAATCAAAGCGCGCAGGATGGTCCAAGCTGGAGCAACGTTCAAACCAATAAAAAACATGTTGACCGGAAAGCTCTGATGGAGCCTGGGCCTGTGAAGCCGGGACTCCATCAGATCTTCCCCGCCGCCGATGGGGCTCATGCCCGCATCGTCGCTGTGTCCTTACCCGGAGGTTTTCATGGACATCATCAGCAGCTTTGCCGCCCGCTACGAGCGCACCCGTGAAGAGGAGTTGTCCATCGAGGACTACCTCGCCGAGTGCAAGCGCAACCCCCTGGCCTATGCCTCGGCCGCCGAGCGCATGTTGCGCGCCATCGGTGAGCCGCAGATGGTCGACACCCGCAACGACACCCGGCTGTCTCGGATCTTTGCCAACAAGCTGATCAAGCGCTACCCGGCGTTTGCCGAGTTCTACGGTATGGAGGACGCCATCGAGCAGGTGGTGTCGTACTTCCGCCATGCTGCGCAGGGGCTGGAGGAGCGCAAGCAGATCCTCTACCTGCTGGGGCCGGTGGGCGGCGGCAAAAGCTCGATTGCCGAGCGGCTGAAGTCGCTGATGCAGGAGGTGCCGTTCTACGCCATCAAGGGCTCGCCGGTGAACGAGAGCCCGCTGGGCCTGTTCGACGCGGCCGAGGACGGCCCGATCCTGGAGAGCGAGTACGGCATCCCGCGCCGCTACCTCAACCGCATCCTGTCGCCCTGGGCCGTCAAGCGGCTCGAAGAGTTTGGTGGCGACATCCGCAAGTTCAGGGTGGTCAAGCGGCTGCCCAGTGTGCTCAAGCAGATCGGCATCAGCAAGACCGAGCCGGGTGACGAGAACAACCAGGACATCAGTGCGCTGGTCGGCAAGGTCGATATCCGCAAGCTCGAAACCTACGCCCAGGACGACCCCGACGCCTACAGCTTCTCGGGCGGTCTGTGCCTGGCCAACCAGGGCTTGCTGGAGTTTGTCGAGATGTTCAAGGCGCCGATCAAGGTGCTGCACCCGCTGCTGACCGCCACGCAGGAGGGCAACTTCAAGGGCACCGAGGGTTTTGGCGCGATCCCGTTCGACGGTATCGTGCTGGCGCACAGCAACGAGAGCGAGTGGAAGACCTTCCGCAACAACAAGAACAACGAGGCGTTTCTTGACCGCATCTACATCGTCAAGGTGCCGTACTGCCTGAGGGTTAGCGAAGAGGTCAAGATCTACGAGAAGCTGATCAGCGGCAGCTCCTTGGGCCAGGCCAAGTGCGCCCCCGGCACGCTCAAGATGATGAGCCAGTTTGCGATCCTGACCCGCCTGAAGGAGCCCGAGAACTCGTCGCTGTACTCCAAGATGCAGGTCTACGACGGCGACAACCTCAAAGACACCGACCCGCGCGCCAAGAGCTACCAGGAGTACCGCGACTACGCCGGCGTCGACGAGGGCATGAGCGGCATCTCCACCCGCTTCGCCTACAAGATCTTGTCCAAGGTCTTCAACTTCGATTCGGCCGAGGTGGCGGCCAACCCGGTGCACCTGATGTACGTTCTGGAGCAGCAGATCGCCCGCGAACAGTTCTCGGCCGAGCTGGAGCAAAAGTACGTCGGCTTCATCAAGGAGCAGCTGGCACCGCGTTATGCCGAGTTCATCGGCAAGGAGATCCAGACCGCCTACCTTGAGAGTTATTCCGAGTACGGCCAGAACATCTTCGACCGCTATGTCACCTACGCCGACTACTGGATCCAGGACCACGAGTACCGCGACACCGACACCGGCGAGGTGTTCGACCGCGGTGCGCTGAACGCCGAGCTGGAGAAGATCGAGAAGCCCGCCGGCATTGCCAACCCGAAGGACTTCCGCAACGAGATCGTCAACTTCGTGCTGCGGGCGCGGGCCAACAACCAGGGCAACAACCCGGTCTGGACCAGCTACGAAAAGCTGCGCACGGTGATCGAGAAAAAGATGTTCTCCAACACCGAAGAGCTGCTGCCGGTGATCAGCTTCAACGCCAAGGCCAGCGCCGACGAGGCCAAGAAGCACGAGGACTTTGTCACCCGGATGGTGGCCAAGGGCTACACCAGCAAGCAGGTGCGACTGCTGTGCGAGTGGTACCTGCGGGTACGCAAGTCCAGCTGAAGCGCTGCCCCACCCAACCCGCCTCGTGAGGACGCCCGGATGTTTCAGCAGATCATCGACCGACGGCTGGCCGGCAAGAACAAGTCGATCGGCAACCGCGAGCGCTTCATGCGGCGCTACAAAGACAAGATCAAGGATGCGGTGCGCCGCGCCATCGACGGCCGGGGCATCCGGGACCTGGAGCGCGGCGAGGAGGTGCGCATTCCCAAGAAGGATTTGTCCGAGCCGGTGTTCCACCACGGCTCGGGCGGCCAGCGCGAGATGGTGCACCCCGGCAACCAGGAGTACGTGCGCGGCGACCGCATCAAGCGGCCGCAAGGCGGCGCCGGCGGTGGTGCAGGCAAGGGCAAGGCCAGCGACCAGGGCGAGGGCGACGATGACTTCACCTTTGCGCTGAGCAAAGAGGAGTTCATGCAGGTCTTTTTTGAAGACCTGGCGCTGCCGCACCTGACCCGCACCCAGCTCGCCGAGCTACCCGAGTACAAGCAGCACCGTGCCGGCTTCACCAGCGACGGCAACCCCAGCAACCTGCATGTGGTGCGATCGCTGCGCGGCGCAATCGGCCGGCGCATTGCCATCGGGTCGGGCTCGCGCCGCGAACTGGCCGAACTGGAGGCCGAGCTGGCAATCACCCGGGCTGCCGCTGCCGCTGGCGATGCCGCCGCCGAGCGGGCCGTTGAGCCGCTGGTGATGCAGATCGCGGCCTTGCGGGCGCGGTTGGGCCGCATCCCCTACCTCGACCCGATCGACCTGCGCTTTCGCAGCCGGGTCAAGGTGCCTGTGCCCACCGCCAAGGCGGTGATGTTCTGCCTGATGGATGTGTCGGGCTCGATGGACGAGGGCCGCAAGGATTTGTCCAAGCGGTTTTTCATCCTGCTGTATTTGTTCCTGACCCGGCACTACGAGAAGATCGACATCGTCTTCATCCGCCACCACACCCAGGCGCAAGAGGTAGACGAGGAGAATTTTTTCCACGCCCGTGAGACCGGCGGCACGGTGGTCAGCAGCGCTTTGGTGCTGATGGAGGAGGTGATCCGCGCACGCTACTCACCGACAGAGTGGAACATCTATGGCGCGCAGGCCAGCGACGGCGACAACTGGCACCACGACTCGGGCCGCTGCCGCGAGTTGCTGACCCACAAGATCCTGCCGCTGTGCCGCTATTTCGCTTATGTACAAGTCGCCGAAGAAGAGCAGAACCTGTGGACCGAGTACGCCCAGCTCACCGAGACGTGCAAGCACTTTGCGATGCGCAAGGCGACCGAGGCCTCGATGATCTACCCGGTGTTCCGTGACCTGTTCAAGAAAGAGGGCGCCAACGTATGACGACCGAAACCTCGGCACCCGCGCCTGAGCGTCGCCGCTCACACCAGCCCGACGCCATCCCCGCCAGCGGCGACCGCCGCGCTGGCCACGCCCGCCTGCGCCAGCCGCTGCCCCAGCTGACCCGGCCCGTAAAGCCCCTGCCCGCACCCAGCGACTGGAGCTTCGAGCTGATCGACCAGTACCACGAGGTGATCCGCGCGACCGCTGAACGTTTTGGCCTCGACACCTACCCCAATCAGCTCGAGATCATCACGGCCGAGCAGATGATGGACGCCTACGCCAGCGTGGGCATGCCGGTGAACTACCGGCACTGGAGCTACGGCAAGGAGTTCATCAGCACCGAGAAGAACTACAAGCGCGGCCACATGGGCCTGGCCTACGAGATCGTGATCAACAGCAACCCCTGCATCAGCTACCTGATGGAGGAAAACACCTTGCCAATGCAGGCGCTGGTGATTGCGCACGCTGCCTACGGCCACAACAGCTTTTTCAAGGGCAACTACCTGTTCCGGATGTGGACCGATGCCTCGTCCATCATCGACTACCTGGTCTACGCCAAGAACTACGTCGCCGAGTGCGAGGCCTTGCACGGCCTCGATGCGGTCGAAGAATTTCTCGACAGCTGCCACGCGCTGCAAAACCACGGCGTTGACCGCTACCGCCGGCCCACGCGCAAGTCGCTGGCGCAAGAGCTGGCCGAGCGCAAGGACCGCGAGGCCTACGCCCAGCGCCAGATCAACGACATTTGGCGCACCCTGCCCAGGCGCAGCGACAAGCCCGACAGCCCGGCCGAGGTGCGGCGGTTCCCGGATGAGCCGCAAGAAAACCTGCTGTACTTCATCGAGAAAAACGCACCGCTGCTCGAACCCTGGCAACGTGAGGTCGTGCGCATCGTGCGCAAGGTGGCCCAGTACTTCTACCCCCAGCGCCAGACCCAGGTGATGAACGAGGGCTGGGCCACGTTCTGGCACCACCACCTGCTCAACCAGATGTACGACGACGGCCACTTGACCGACGGCATGATGATCGAGTGGCTCAAGTCACACACCAACGTCGTCTACCAGCCGCAGGTGACGGACAAGGGCTACTCGGGCTTCAACCCCTACGCGCTGGGCTTTGCGATGTACACCGACATCAAGCGCATCTGCGAGCACCCCACTGACGAAGACCGGCTGTGGTTCCCCGACATCGCCGGCGCCGACTGGCTGCCGACGCTGGACGCGGCCATGCGCAACTTCAAGGACGAGAGCTTTGTCGGCCAGTACCTGAGCCCCAAGCTGATGCGCGACTTTCGGCTGTTTGCGATCAACGATGACGACAAGCAGAGCGAGCTGGAGGTCAGCGCGATCCATGACGAAGCCGGCTACCGGCGCGTGCGCGAGGCCCTGTCGCACCAGTACGACCTGGGTGCGCGTGAGCCCAACATCCAGGTCTGGAATGTCAACCTGCGTGGCGACCGATCATTGACGCT
>JANYKR010000191.1 GCA_025358155.1 Betaproteobacteria bacterium | reverse complement strand
CGGTATCGATCCGGTCCCGAGGCTGATCTCGCCAGCAGGCCCAATCGCATGAAGAAGAAGTCACCCGTCCGCCCGAGGTCCGCTGTCACCGTGTCCGGGCAGTCGCTCTCGCCGGCAGCCCTGCGCCACGTGACGATGGCCGACGTTGCGGCGAAAGTCGGCGTGTCGAAAATGACGGTCTCGCGCGCACTCAACCGCAGCGAAGGCAGTGGGCGCAGTGCCACCCTGGCGCTGCACGAGCGCATCCTGCAGGCCTGCAAGGAGATGGGCTACGTGGTGGACCAGACCGCGCGCACGTTCTCCAGCAAGCGGTCGGGCTTTGTGGCCGCGCTGATTCCGGCGCTGAACAACTCGAATTTCTCCGACACCGTCCACGGCCTGACCTCGGCGGTAGAAGCCAGCGGTCTGCAAGTGCTGCTCGGCTACACCGACAACGACCAACACACCGAAGAGCGCCTGCTGCGCGCGATGCTGACGCGCCGCCCCGAGGGCGTTGTGCTCACCGGCGGCAGCCACACGCCGGCCGCGCGCAACCTGCTCAAGGCCGCCGGCGTTCCGGTCATCGAGACCTGGGACCTGGTGGCCGATCCGATCGAGCACACGGTGGGCTTTTCCAACGCCGAGGCCGTGGCTGAACTGGTGCGGCATCTGCACGCCAAGGGCTACCGGCGCATGGCCTTTTTCGGCGGCGTACCCGAGAGCGATGCGCGCGGCGCTGATCGACGCCGGGGCTTCGAGTCGGCCATGAAGGGCTTGTGTCTGGATGCCAGCCGCATCCTCAGTGTTGGCCGAGCGCCGGTGTCGATGGCCGATGGCGCCCAGGGCGTGGCGCAGGTGATGCTGCGCTGGCCCGACGTGCAGGCCCTGGTCTGCGTGTCCGACCACCCCGCGTTCGGTGCGTTGATGGAATGCCAGCGTCGGGGGTGGGCGGTGCCTGATCGTCTGGCCATCGCCGGCTTCGGTGGCTCCGAGGTGGCGGCGTCCTGCCACCCCCAGATCAGCACCGTGGCCGTGGATTGCGTGAGCATCGGTCGCGCGGCCGGCCAGTTGCTGCTGCGCGCCATCGACGCTGCGCGCCAGGGTCAGCGGCTGCCCGCTGAGACGGTGTTGGCGCCGTTCCGGGTGGAGTTGCGCGGCAGCACTTAAGAGAAGTCGAGCAGCACCTTCATTGCCCGCTTGCGGTCGCTGGCCAGCTCGAACGCCTCACGCGCCTGTGCCAGCGGGAACGCGCCAGTGATCATCGGCCGCATGTCCACCCGACCCGCGTTGATGAGCCGCACGGCCAGGGCAAACTCGACATGGAACCGGAACGAGCCGCAGATGCTCAGCTCCTTGCCCACCACCATGTTCTGCGGGATGCTCACATCGCCGCCCAGGCCGAGTTGCACCACCACACCGCGCGGTCGCAGGGTCTCCAGGCCGGCGCGCAGCGCGCGCTCGTTGCCGCTGCACTCGAACATCACGTCGAAAGTGCCTTTGCGGGTCCGGCCATCGGCGCAAAAGCGTTGTACCCACTCGGTGTCGGTGGCCACGTTCACTGTCGTATTCGCGCCCATGGCACGCGCCACGGCCAGCGTTTCGTCAGTCAGGTCAACGGCTGTGATCTCGGCGGCGCCGTGCACGCGGGCGGCTGCCACGGCCAGCGCGCCGATCGGCCCGCAGCCCGACACCAGCACCCGTTTGCCCAGCAACGGGCCGGCGCGCGACACGCCATGCAGCGCCACCGCGAACGGCTCGGCCAGGGCCGCGTGCTGCACCGAGACGCCTGCCGCCACGGGTTCGCACTGAACCGCATCGCACACCAGCAGGTTGCGGAACGCACCCTCCACATGCGGGTCGCGCATCGCGCTGCCGTAGAAGCGCATTTCCAGGCACTGGTTGGGCAAGCCCTCCAGGCAGTAGACGCAGGCGCTGCAGGGGCGGCTGGGGTTGATGGCTACCCGGTCGCCGGGCTTGACGCGCCGCACACCGTCGGCCACGGCCAACACTGTGCCGGCCACCTCATGGCCCAGGATCATCGGCCGCTTGATGCGCACAGTGCCGAAGCCGCCCTGATGAAAATAGTGCAGGTCGGAGCCGCAGATGCCGCCAAAGCCGACCTTCACCAACACCTCGCCCGCAGCGAGTTCACCCACCGGCTGATCGACCACGCGCAGGTCGTCAGGCGCCTGGATCACCAGGCAAAGGCAGCGCAAGTCGCTGGCTTGCTGGAATGGCTTTCCGTCGTCCATGGTGCGGTGTCTCCTCAACCCACCGGCGTGAGGGTGGTTGACCTGCGAAATTTATGCAAACAAAGAGTTATCGGTAACCATATCTTTGATCGACTGTGGCGACGATCACTCGGCTGCGAGTGGAAAGCTGCGGGACGCTGCTCGCATCGAGCGCCGCCCTGCCGGCTCAGAACATCGAGAATGGCTCGAAGCGGCCATTCAGCACTTGTGCCGAGTCTTGCAACCCGAGCCAGCCGTTCGCGATCGTCGCGTAGACACGGCGGAAGTCGGTCGTGTGCACCAGGTTGTCGTCGGCGGTAAGGCCGGCCAGATCGAGCGGCTCACCGTACTGACCGCCGCGCACCGGCTTGCCGGCGACGAACATCGGACCCGCCGTGCCGTGGTCGGTGCCCAGGTTGGCGTTCTCGGGCACGCGCCGACCGAACTCTGAAAACGCCATCACCACGACATCGTCGGCGCGGCCGAGGCGTTCGATGTCGCGAAGAAAACCGGCAACGGCGTCCGACACGTAGGTCAGCATTCGCTGATGCGGCTCGACTTGTTGCACGTGCGTGTCGAATGCGTTGTTGCGGTACGAGACGCAGTACAGCCGGGTCGGCATGCGGGCGGCGATCAGCGCGGCGACCTTTGGCAGGTCGAGTGTGACCAGCCCGTAGTCGACCGGGGTGCGGTAGCTCCCGCAGGCATCGCGTACCCGCGCCGACGACTCGCGGGCGCTCTGCGCGATCTCGTACAGGTAACGACGCGTGGCGTTAGTCTCGCCGCCGGGCAACCCGAGGCTGTCGATCAGCCCGCGCATCTCGAACGGCGCTTGCCGAACGAAGCGCTCGGGATCGTCAAACACCACGGGCACCTGGTGGCGCGCGCGCACCGCCAGCGATTGCGAGGCCGCGATGTTGATCACATAGCCGGGTTCGGCGTGCGGGCGCAACACGTCGGCGAGGCGGCCCACCCAACCGGTCTGCTCGCCGCTGTTGGGTGCGGCGGTGTGCCAGAACGCCATCGACGCGAAGTGCGAAAAGCTCGGCTTGTCGTAGCCGCAGCCGTGGATGATCGCCAGACGGCCGTCCTTGTACAAGCGCTCGAACCCGGACATGCCGGGGTTGAAACCGAAGCGTGCATCGATGCGGCGCACGCGCTCCGGCCGGATGCCGATGTGCGGCCGCAACCGGTAGTAGGTATCGTCGGCGTACGGCACGACGGTGTTCAAGCCGTCGTTGCCGCCGGACAATTCGACCACGACGAGGATTCGTTCATCGATCCGGCTGCTGGCAGCGCGTGCCGCTGCGAACGGCCAGGCCAGACCGGCCCCGAGCAGCGCACGGCGCGTCAAATCGGGGGCGAGAGAGTGCAAAGCCATGGTGCGCCTCAGTCAAGTTGATAGTCTGGACTGCTCAGCATCAAGTGCAGCGTCATGCGCAAGCCGTCTTCCATGTAGGTGCGCGCCCGCTCGATGCGGTCGGTCCCGAGTTGCTCGGTCAGGAAGGCAGTCCACATCGCCCGGTCCTGGTCTGTGCTCGGCAAGCCAAAGAAGCGTTGCGCTAACAGGTCGACCGCTTCGTCGGTGCTGCGCACGCCGCCCGCCAGCACGATAGCGCCGAGGTCAACGCGGGCAAAGGTCCGCGGGATCGGCTTGATCAGCTCGACCGCCTTCTGCCAGCCGCGGTAGCTGCCATAGCGTGTGTTGAACGCCTCCTCGCGGTCAAGCTTTCGGGCTGCCTCGGACATGCCCGCGCCGTCGCCCATCGCAGCGGGGCCTGCGGGCATCGTCGCGGCTGTCACGTCAAGCCCGCGCGAGATTCGCTCGTGCACCGCGCGCACCTCGCTGCCGACTGCGATCAGCGGGTAGCGATCATTCGAGACGGCCAAAAAATCCGGGAACATCACGTCGCGCACAAAGTTGCCCCGTTCGATCAGCAGGCCTGGTGTGATCCAGGCCCTGCCGTAGGCCCAGCCCGCCACGGTGGGCGGATGCAGCAGCTGCTGGCCGAGCGCGCGCGAGACCTCGTTGAAATCGGGCAGGCCTGGTACCTCGCTGAGCCCGAGCTTGCGGTAGGTGGAGACGATCAGCTCGACCGGGCTCTTGATCCGCGTCCCCACCGACGCGGCGCTGTAGAAATCGCGCGAGAGAAAGATCGTTTCGAGCAGCGGTCCGAGCTCGTAGCGGTTGTCGCGCAGCACGGCGCCAAGCTGCTGCAGCATCTGCGGCGAGATCTCGTCGCGCACAAAGTAGCGGTAGATGCGGCCTGCGACGTAGTCGGCGGTTGCAGGCTGCGCAAGGATCAGGTCGATGGCCTGCACGCCGTCAAAGCGCGCTTGCCGGCCGAAGATTGTCTTTTGACCGTCGTCGTGGCGTTCGGCATCGACGCGGAATTGCGTGCCGACCGCGTTCCAGCCGGTGAACGCGCGTGCCGTTTCGCGCACATCGTGCTCGCTGTAGCGTCCCACGCCCATGGTGAACATCTCGAGAATCTCGCGCGCAAAGTTCTCGTTTGGCGCGCCCTTAACGTTCACGCCTGCGTCGAGAAAAGCGAGCATCGCCGGGTTCTGCGCCACCGCAATCATCAGGTCGCGGAAATTGCCAAGTCCGCTGCGCTGGAACAGCTCGACCTGCGCGAGCATCTTGCGGTAGTCGCGAACCTTGTCTTCGTGGGTCGCAAAGTGGCCGTGCCAGAACAGCGCCATCTTCTCGACCAGCGGCTGGCGGGTTGCCAGCATGCGGTTCGCCCACCAGTAGTTGATGCGGTTGCACTCGAGCATGCTCGCCCGCAGCCAGAAAAAAAACTTGTCGACCACAGGCTGCAGCGGCCGGTTGCCTGCGGGTTTGACGTCGACGCCGATGGCTGTGCCGCGTGCTTTGGCCTTGTCGGTGGCGAGCGGACGGGTTTCAGGAAACGGGTCGATACCTGTATCCGGCAGGCCGGACCGCTCGAACGCCCGTACCGATGGATCATCTGTGACTTGCGGCCGGATCAGTGCTGCCACGACTGCGCGCGGGTCGAGCGCCAGGCTGTGACTCACCTCGATGGGCAGTGCGCCGAAACCGGTGCGTTCGAGCAGATGAGCGGCGCGCTCGCGGGTCCATTCAGCCGCGGTGACGGGCCGCAGGTCGTCGGCCCAATCAACCGGTGCCAAAGCCGCTTGGACCTGCGGCGAGGCTGCGCCGCAGCTTGTGGTGAACAGCACACCGAGCAAGCCGCCCAGTGCTGCGAGCCGGATGCTTTGCAGGGCTGCGCGCCTCGGCAGAGAGCTTGGAACCGCCACGTTTACCAGGCAATCTTCTCGTCACTGCCGCCAAAGCTCGCCGGAAACCCGGCGAAATGCGGAAGCTCGTCTTTGACAGGCACCAGCGCGTCTTTGCACATGATGTGCATCTGCGGCTTGAAGCTGCCGGGCGGCAGCAAGTAGGCGCTGATGCCGTGGATGCCCATGCCTTCGGGCATGCCAAACAGGTAGGTGCCGCAGTGGGTGCAGCGGGTGCGCTGGTTGCTTTTCAGCGCCCAGCGCATCGTGTCGCCCTCGGTGACTTCAACTGCAGCTTGCGGATAGATCGAATACGGCACGCAACCGGCGCCGGTGATCCTTTGGCAGTCCTCGCAATGGCAATAGAGGTCGACGACAGGCTCGCCGGTGAGCCTGATCTTCACGTTGCCGCAGTGGCAAGCGATGTTCAGTGATGACATTTGCAGTCTCCGTAGGGGATGCGCGAGAGGCGCGACAGCTGGTTTTGTCGCAGTGTGCCGGGTCAACGGCCGAGTTGTTTGAGTCGCGCTGCTTCGACGATCTCGATCCAGTAGCCGTCGGCATCCTTGATGAAGGCAACATCGCGCATCTTGCCCTGATCGGCGCGCTTGACGAAGCTCACCTGGTTCTCCTCGAACCAGCGCACGGCAACGTCGAGATCAGGCACCGAAAAGCAGATGTGCCCAAAGCCCTGCGGTTGGGCATTGCCGTCGTGGTAGCTGAAGTCTGCCACCGCTTCTGTGCCCCAGTTGTGGGTCAGTTCAAGGATGCCGCGCTGCGAGAACGTCCACGCAGTGCGCTCGCCGATGTCCTCAGGCGGTGTCTCGCCGTCTTGCGGCCGGTGCAGAAAGTACAGCGAAAACTTCATCTCCGGAAAGTCGAGTTTGCGCAGCAGCCGCATGCCCATCACACGGGTGTAAAAATCGAGCGCGGGCGTCGGGTCCTTGACGCGCAACATGCTGTGGTTCAGCACGAATCCGGTCGAGGCGGGGTTCGGTTTCTCGCAAACGCCGGGTTCGGGTTCGGTGTCGAAGGTCATGAGGGCAAGGTCGGTTGAGATGTCGCAATGGACTCGCGGCTGGCGCCGCAACAAAGTGCCTTGCGCTCAGGTGGCGGTGCGGGTCAGGGCGAGCACCCGGGGCGATGCAGGCGGCGAGGCAGGCGGCAACATGGGCGCAGAGGCCGGCAGCGCATTCTGGTTCAGGCGTCGTCGCAAGTAGCGCATGCAAGTCACGCGCAGAAACGAGGCAAAGTTGGGCACCTCGCCTCGGTGCGCCAGCACCTCGTCATGGAACAGCGAGATCAGCGCGTTGGTGGTGCAGCCCTCTTCCTCGGCCATTTCGGCCAGGATGTCCCACACCATGTTCTCCAGCCGGATGCTGGTGAGCATGCCGTGGATGCGCATCGGGCGCGATCGCTGTTCGTACAGGATAGGGTCGGCCTTGACGAAAAAATCGCACATGCTGGGCTCCTTGACGAATTGCGGTTGAGGTGCTCGATCAACCTCAGATCGCGCGCGTCGACATCTGCTTGGCGATGTAGTCGGCTTGGCGGATCGCCAGAGAGACGATCGTCAATGTCGGGTTCTCGGCGCCGCCGGTGGTGAACTGGCTGCCGTCAGAAATGAACAGGTTCTCCACGTCGTGCGTCTGGCCATAGGCGTTGCAAACGCTGTCCTTCGCTGAAGCGCCCATCCGACACGTGCCCATGTTGTGCGTTGAGGGGTAGGGCGGCGTGCGGAACGACTTGACCGCGCCGGCCGCAGCGTAGATGCGCTGGCCCTGCGTGAAGGCGTGCTCGCGCATCGCGATGTCGTTGGGGTGGTCGTCGAAGTGCACGTTCGGGACAGCGTTGCCCCACTTGTCCTTGAAGTTGGTGTTGAGCGTCACGCGGTTGCTTTCCCGGGGCATGTCTTCGCCGACGATCCACATGCCAGCGAGGCGGGTGTAATTGTCCATGTACTCGGTAAATTCGCTGCCCCAGCCGCCTGGGTTCAAGAACGCGGCCATGAACGGGATGCCGAGTGCCAGCGTTTCGAGCTCGTAGCCGCCGACAAAGCCGCGTTTGGTGTCATGGCGGGCTTCGTCGCGGACAATACCGGCCATCGTGGTGCCCCGGTACATGTGCACCGGCTGCTTGAACATGCCGTAGACCGAGCCGGTCATGTGGCGCATGTAGTTGCGACCGACCTGACCCGAGCTGTTGGCGAGGCCGTCCTTGTACAGATTCGAGGCCGACAGCAAGAGCAAGCGCGGCGTCTCGATCGAATTGCCGGCGACGCAGACGATGCGCGCCTTCTGGCGCTGCTCGGCGCCTGCCTTGTCGAAGTAGACGACGCCGGTGACCTTGCCCATGTCGTCGTGCTCGATCCGGGTGACGTGACTCTCGGCGCGCAAGTCCATGTTGCCGGTCTTCTCGGCTTTGGGCAGTTCGGTGTAGAGCGTGCTCCACTTCGCGCCGCTCTTGCAGCCCTGAAAGCAGAAACCGAGCTGCAGGCAGCGGCCACGGTCATGGCGCGGCTGGCTGTTGATCGCCATGTTGCCGGTGTGCACCTCGCTGTAACCCAGCTTTTTGGCGCCAGCGTAGAGCACCTTGAAATTGTTGTTGCCGGGCAAGCCCGGAATGCCATTGGTGCGAGTCACGCCCATCTTGTCTTCGGCCTTGGCGTAGTAGGGCTCCATTTCGCCCAGCGTCAGCGGCCAATCCATCAGGCTTGTGCCCGCCAGGCCGCCGTAGGTGGTTTTGGCCTTGAACTCGTGCTCCTGAAAGCGCAGCGACGCGCCGGCCCAGTGCGTGGTGGTGCCACCGACGGTCTTGCAAATCCACGAAGGCAGGTTCGGAAAGTCCTTTGCAACCCGCCAAGTGCCCGAGGTCGTGCGGTTGTCGAGCCAGGCGAGTTGAACAAATGACTTCCACTCGTCGTTGATGAAGGTCGCACTCGATTGCAATGCGCCGGCTTCGAGCACGACGACCTTGATGCCCTTTTGCGCCAGCTCGTTGGCCAGCGTGCCGCCGCCTGCGCCCGAGCCGATGATGACGACAACCGAGTTGTCGCTGAAGTCGAATTTCGCCATGTTGTCTTGTCTCCTGAAAACTGATGGATTGCGCAGCCGCGATCAGCCCATGAAGGGCAGCGGGCTGGCCTCGGCCGTGGGGGCTGGCAACCACTTCAAGTCTTGAAAGCCGCGCGTGATGTAGCCGCCTTTCTCCCATGCCGAGCCCGGGTAGCCGAAGACGGTGTACGCCATGTCGTTGTCGTACAGCGAGGTCACGCACTGGCCGCGCACGGTGTTGAAAAAGGGCGTACCTTCGATCGCCTTGACGACCGCGAGCTTCTTCTCGGCAGTGGCCTTCAAAAAGCTGCCGCCCGCCGCCTGGTCGAGGCCCTTGACGCCGCCTTGAAGCAGCTTTGCCGCGTCGCCCGAACCGGCGGCCTTCGCGTCGAGGTCCTTGGCAAGCAGCGCGTAGACCGCGTCAGGCAACTTCTTGTGCGGGTAGAGCACTCGGCCCATCGCCATCAATGTCTCCCCATCGCTCTTGCTGAGCGCCTTGAGCTCAACCGCCCACACCGGCGACGGCGCGAGTGCCGCCAGCACCGAACCGGTCGCGATCGTGCCGATCAGGATGCCGGTGCCCTTCAGAAACTCACGCCGCACCAAGGGCAGCGCCAATTTCGGCACCTGACCTTCCGCCTCGTTGCAGCCCCCACCGTCGGCGCTCATCGCGGCAAGCGGCTCTTGCGCAATCGGAATAAAACGCATGTCATGTCTCCTGGGTCTTTTGAGCTTGAGGCCAGTCGACCTCGACCAGCGCGGCCAAGTGTTGCACTGACCCATCGGTCGGGGGTGGTATCGGGTTACTACAAGGGAAAGTCCGGGGTCGTGCGGACTGCTCCGCACCCGCTCAAAGCCATGCGGCGAGCCTGTGCTCCAGCCGTGTGACCACCCGGGCGAACCACCAAAACTGGGACCGGCTTGCATCGGGCCGATTGCGCCAGAGAGCGTGATGTGCCAAAAGCTGCGCCCAAAAAAAAGCCCGCAAGCGCGGGCTGTTTTTTTGGACTTCTGGCGGAGGCGGTGAGATTCGAACTCACGGACAGCTTTCACCGTCGTCAGTTTTCAAGACTGATCCATTAAACCGCTCTGGCACGCCTCCGGACACTGAGATCATCGCAGAAGTTGCGTCGGCCCCGCCCGGCCGACCGGC
>JANYKR010000175.1 GCA_025358155.1 Betaproteobacteria bacterium | reverse complement strand
TTCGTGCCGATCAAGAGCGAGGACCAGCAAGCCCGGCTGATGGTGCACCGTGCCAGGCAAGGGTTCGTTGCCGAGCGCACGGCGCGCATCAACCGCATTCGCGGCCTGCTCAGCGAGTTCGGGATCGTGCTGCCGCTCAAGGCTGAGGTGGTGCGGCGAGAGGCGTGCAACCACCTGGAGGATCTGCCCGGGTACGCCAACCTGGTGATCGGGGATTTGCTCAGCGAGGTGGCGCACCTGGACGAGAGGGTCAAGCAGTACGACGTGCACATCCGGACGACGGCGCACGACTGCACGCCAGCGCAGCAGTTGATGCAACTGATGGGGATTGGGGAGATCACGGCCACGGCAATCACCGCGAGGGTGGGCAACGCCAGCGAGTTCAGTTGCGGGAGGCAGTTTGCGGCGTGGATGGGTCTGGTGCCGGGGCAGTGCCTGGTTGGCACAGGGCAGCACACCCGCCTGCAACTGAAACACATGCCAGCGGCCTGCGGTGACCTCACAGCGCACCGGCACGCCGGCGGCGTCCAGTGCAGCGTGCAGGCGCAGGGCTTCGGCGTGCAGCAGGTCGTCGGTGCCGACCTGGATCAGCGTGGTGGGCAGGCCGCTCAGGTCGGCCAGCAGCGGCGAGACACCGGGCTGGTGTGCATTGGCTCCGGCCAGGCAATGCGCAGCGCAGGCCCCGACCCAGGGTCGGCTGAGCATCGCCTCGCCAGGTGTGGGCTCGGGCAGCCGGGACAGCGTGAGATCGCCCCAGGGCGCCAGCAACCGCAATGCGGCGGGGACGGCTGGTGGGGCATTGGCGGCCCTCCCGGTATCAGCAGCACCAGTGGCCGCAGCGGGCCCGCGCCGGTCGCGCAACGCCAGCGCGGTGGCCAGCGCCAGGCCGCCGCCGGCGGACTCGCCCGCCAGCACCACCGGGCCCAGCGCGTGCAGTGCATCAAACGCGGCCAGCGCGTCGTCCTGAGCTAGACCATGCCGCCCAGCCAGCGCCGTTGCGCGGCAATCGACCACCGCGGTGAAAACACCGGCTTGAGCAAGGTTTTGAGCACGCCGCGCAAAAGCGGTGGCAGCACCGCCTCGCGGGCGCCAGTGGGCTCGAAGTTCTGGACGGTCTTCGGCGGGGTCTCCTGCTGGCCGGGATTGTGCTGGCGCCAACCGCCACGCAAGTCAAGCGTTGTCCCCGGGCTCAACCGCCGGTCAACCGTCGAGCCGCTTCTGGAACACCAGCCCGGCATGCTCGCGCAGCGCGTGGAACTTGATCTTGGGCCAGTTGGACTCGATGGCGCGCAGCTCGGGCGAGTATTCGACCAGCAGCGTGGGCGCGTTGACCGCGTCGTAGGCCATGCGGTGGCTGTTGCCTTCGATGAAGCGGGCCAGCTCTTTCTCGCCGCCGTCGGCCGCGTCACAGGTGACCCAGCGCGCTATCGAGAAGCGGCAGGGGCTGATGCGGGCCTTGCAGCCGTATTCATGCTCCAGTCGGTGCGCCACCACCTCGAACTGCAGCTGGCCCACTGCGCCCAGCATCAGCACCGAGCCCACCATCGGACGAAAAACCTGGATCGCGCCCTCCTCGCCCAGCTGGGTCAGGCCGGCCTTGAGCTGCTTGGTCTTGAGCGGGTCGGCCACCTCGACCATGCGGAACATCTCCGGCGCAAAAAACGGCAGGCCGGTGAACTGCAGGCTCTCACCCTCGGTCAAGGTGTCGCCCAGTTGCAGCACGCCGTGGTTCGGGATGCCGATGATGTCGCCGGCATAGGCCTCGTCGAGCAACTCACGGCGCTGGCTGAGGAATGACACCACCGTGTTGGGCCGCATCTCCTTGCCCGAGCGCACCACCTTGAGCCGCATGCCGCGCTCAAAATGACCGCTCGCCACCCGCAGGAAGGCGATGCGGTCGCGGTGGCTCGGGTCCATGTTGGCCTGGATCTTGAAGACCACACCGGTGAACTTGGGCTCCTCGGGGTGCACCACGCGCTGCATCGCCGGGCGGTCGCCGGGCGAGGGGGCCAAATCCACCAGCGCGTCCAGCACCTCTTGCACGCCAAAGTTGTTGACCGCCGAGCCAAAGAACATCGGCGTCTGCCGGCCGGCCAGAAACTCGGCCTCGTTGAACGCGGGTGCGGCATCGCGCACCAGCTCGTACTCACCGGCGGCCTGGCTGTAGGCCGCGCCAAAGCGCTCGGCCAGCACCGGGTTGGCCAGGCCGTCGATGATCTCGTCGTCATCGTTGGCTCGGTCAGCGCCGGCCTTGAACACCCGCATCTGGTGCTTGCGCAAGTCCATCACGCCGCCAAAAAACTTGCCCATGCCCACCGGCCAGGTGAAGGGCACGACCGTCATGCCCAGCTCACGCTCGATCTCGTCCATCAGGTTGAGCGGCTCCTGCACCTCGCGGTCCATCTTGTTCACAAAGGTCAGGATCGGGGTGTTGCGCGCGCGGCAGACCTGCAGCAGCCGGCGGGTCTGCGGCTCGACACCGTTGGCCGCGTCGATCACCATCAGTGCGGCGTCCACCGCGGTGAGCACGCGGTAGGTGTCCTCACTGAAGTCCTGGTGGCCGGGGGTGTCGAGCAGGTTGATGACGCAGTCGCGGTATTCCATCTGCATCACCGACGACGCCACCGAGATGCCGCGCTGCTTTTCGATCTCCATCCAGTCGGAGGTGGCATGGCGGGTGGCCTTGCGGGCCTTGACCGAGCCGGCGATCTGGATCGCGCCCGAGAACAACAGCAGCTTCTCGGTCAGCGTGGTCTTGCCCGCGTCAGGGTGCGAAATGATGGCAAAAGTCCTTCTTCGCCTTACCTGCTCTGCGATCAGACCTTCTGACATCTCAACTCTTTCCCCGTTATGTACACAGCTATGTACGCATTCCTCAATGTGCTCATAGCCTGTTGCACATCGCCTCTTCGCCTTCGCTGGCGGCCTGTTGGGGCCGTCAGCGGTATAGACTTTAGCAGAAGTCGTCTCTCAAGAGCATTTTATCAGGCTTAGAATGCTCTTAAGGGCTTGATCGTTTGACTCCTGCCCGATCAGCATGGTATCTGCTGGTGAAGTGCCCTCTCGCATCGGTGACTCATGACCGCCCGGAACAAGCTGCTGGCCGCGCCGCCTTATCCCGTCGAACAGACGCTCAAGCGTCTGGGCACGAACCTGCGCACGGCGCGCCTCCGGCGGAACCTGACCATCGAAGACGTGGCCGAGAAGATCGGCACAGGCGTTCGGGCTGTGGCCGATGCCGAACACGGCAAAGCTTCGACAGGGATTGCCGTCTATGCGGCAATGCTGTGGGCGCTTGATCTCCTGGGCCATATGGAAGACGTTGCCAAGCCGGAGAAGGACGAGGAAGGCCAGACCCTTGCCTTGTCACGCGAACGGGCCAGAGCGCGGCCTGACCGAAGCCTCAATAGCGATTTCTAGGCGCGGCGCGTCCGGTCACGCGAACGCGGCGATCCGCTCCCGGCATATCTCAAGCGTTCGGGTCACGGCAGCCTCGCCGGACGGCCCGTAGCCAGGAAGCGTGGGCAACGCGATCACGTCAAGGGCCGCCCGCATCCTCTCCAGAACTTCGTCGATGGCGGCGTTGGTGTCCGATACCCGAAGCCCGGCTATTGCAGAGACTGCGAGGAAATCGGCGCGCTTGAGCCGTTCGTCCTTGCCGTTGAGCTTCAGCGCCATGCGGTCATGTTCGAGGCGTGGAAAGACCCGCGTCGTCAGCGTGTCGTAGACGGGCGCAAGGCGAACGCTGCGGAAAGCCGGATCGCCGGGTTCGGCGGTCTTCAGAACGGCCATGTTCTTCAGGTGCATGTCGCCGTCGGCGATGAGCCAGGCGAACACGACGCGCTTCATGAGGTTCAGGAGGTCCTCTTCGGGCGATGTGGACAGGCCTCTCAGGGCGCGCGCGACACGTTCGATGGTGCCGTCGTACTTTGCCTCGGGCGAGAGATCGAGTACCGAGCATAGGTCTTCCATCGCCAGCAGGCGGTGATCATCAGCGCCTGCGCGAATGTCGAACCGCTCGACCAGAAGGGCCGGAGGCATGCCGTCAGGCATCGCGATCAGCGCGGTTGCCGGGACCGCGAACCCGGCTTCCCGTGCAAGGGCAAGGCCGATCCATTCGACTAGCGGCAGGGCCTCGAAGCCGTTGGTCCCTGCGGGCTTGAGGATGTGGGTGAACGGTGTACCGATGCTCGGCGATAGCCTGCCGTCCGGATCGAGCGTCATCGGTGCCTTGATCTGCACGCCGGAGAGGCGCGGCGTATCGGCACGGTCATAGATCGTGGCGAGGTTGCGCTCGAAGTCCTGCTCCATCGCGCTGCGACCGGGCCCGGCATAGGTGCCTGTGAACACGCCCGCCGCTGTATAGGCGGCGAGCGGCATCGCGAGGACATCAAGCGGCAGGGAGGCAAGCTCCTCCGCGTTCTCGGCCATCGTGATGTTGGACATGTAGCGCCTGCCCGAACGAAGCATGGTCCGCTCGTCGCGGTCGTGCAGGATGCTCTCCAGCCAGCCTTCCGGCAGCAGAGAGACCACGAACGGCGGCAACCTGCCCGGCATCGTCTGGCGGATGACTGGCGGCATGGGCACGCCGCTGTCGGCCTGCGACCACCGCCATTCAAAGCCATCGTGAACGAGGGTGCCGATGGGCAAGCCGTGCCACGCCACGGTCAGTGCGAACGCGGCCTCGTTGCGCGCAGTCGCAATCGAAGGGCCGCGTAGCAAGAACTTCTCGGCCCCCTCGCCCTCGCGATACCACTCGTTTTCACGGGCCAGCGCCCATACGGCGTCGCTTGCAGCCTTCGCGCCGCCGTACTCCTCGGCAAGGCGGGCGGCAATGGCCTCCCGCGTGGCCGCATCGATGGACGCGGCATGTTCGCTGCGCAGGCGAAAGGCTTCAAGGAACCTCTGGCGGATCGAGGAGACATTGACGGTGAACTCGCCCAGGCTGTCGGCAACGTTGGCGGAAGCGAGCGAGGGCTTGGCCGGAGCCTTGTTCTGAACGATCTCCAGTGCCCGCAGGCGCGTGCGCTGCACGCGCGGTCCGGTCAGGTAGAGGCGTCCGTCGCGGGTCGGCCCCAGCAGAACCGCGCTGGCTGCCGACAGGTAGGCATTGGGATAGAGGTAGCGGCCCATGCGGACGGCGTGGGCGAGAACGGTCTGATCAATGTCGTCGGCGGCATCGACGTAGATACCGCGCATCAACTGGACGAGCTTGCCCGTCTCAGCCAGATAGTGGCTGCGGGTCTTGTCGATGGTCTCGCCGACCAGATGAAGGGGCATTGTTTTTAACCTTCCCGTGTTTCAGATACGGGAAAGTTAGCACCGGACGGGCCCCTAAGCAAGAGGAATCTAACTTTTCCGTATTTCAAATACGTGAAAGTTGTACTTACGTTGTTCCCGTGTTGTGCCAAAACCTGTTGACACTGGCAGATCAGGTCGCTACATCCACGCCTCGGAACAACACCGGAACAACGGAGAACGTGATGAGCGACAACTTCTACTCTGCGAGCCTGAGCAGGACGCAAGGGCGCAATACCTGGGCCGTCATCTTCCGGCACCCGAAGCGGACGGACCCCACCACAGGCAAGGAAGGCCTCCGGGTCCGGCAAAGCCTCAAGACGGACAACGAGCAGGAAGCGGCGACGCTGCGCGACCAGATGAACGCGCTGCTAGCGAGCCCGCAGCTCTGGGACCTCGGCGCGCGCGAGCAGGCCCTCGGCCTGTTCGATCCGCGCATCGTCGATATCTTTTTCTACAAGCTCGAAGGTGGCGAGCCCGACTTCCTCGCTCTGCGGGACGGCGTGATCGCGCTTCCGTCATCGCAGTCCAGCGACTACCGCCGCGCGCTCTTTCTCGGCACGACGGGGGCCGGAAAGACAACGCTCGTGCGACAGCTCATGGGCACCGACCCGCTGAAAGAGCGGTTCCCTTCGACCTCGACGGCCAAGACCACGGTTCACGAAACCGAAGTGATCCTGCAAGAGGGTCCGTTCTGCGCCGTCGTCACGTTCTTCCCGATGGAAGACGTGCGCGAGCACCTGAAGGAGTGCGTATCCGCCGCCGTGCTGGCGGCATATCGGAACGAGTCCGACTCCGACCAGATGCGCCGCCTGCTGACGCATGTCAATCAACGCTTCCGCTTCAACTACGTCCTCGGCAACGGCCCGGTTAAGGACACGAGCGATTTCGACGATGACGGCAACGGCGAGATCGACGCCGAAAACGGCGACCTCCTGAAGCGCACGAACGACGTGCTGTCGTCGGCGCTGGTCTCAGTCAAGGAAATCGCCGCGCGCTACGGCGAATCGCTCCGCACCGAACTGAACGCAGCCGACGAGAAGGACCAGCGCGTCATCGACGAGCTGTTCGAGGAAGAACTCGACAACCGGACGCGCGACGACGAGGCCTTTCAGCAGGTCGTCGATGCCCTCATGGACGAGATCGAAGAGCGGTTTGCCCCCGCGTTTCTGCCCGACGGCAAGCTTCAGAAGACAAAGGTGGGCTGGCCTTTGACGTGGACCTGGGAGACGGCGGATCGCGATGCATTCATCGCGTCGATTTCCCGGTTCGCGTCGAATTACGCGCCGCTGTTCGGCACCCTGCTGACACCGTTGGTCAACGGCGTCCGGGTGTCCGGCCCGTTCTACCCGGCGTGGCCGAACGACAAGCCGAAGCTCGTCCTGCTCGACGGCGAAGGCCTCGGCCACACGCCGCGCTCGATGTCCACGATCTCGACGACGCTCTCGAAGCGGATCGACATGGTCGATGCCGTCATCCTTGTGGACAACGCGACGCAGCCCATGCTCGCAGCCCCTGTCGCTGCGATGAAGGAACTGGTCTCTTCGGGGAATTCGGCCAAGCTGATCTTCGCCTTCACGCATTTCGACAAGGTCAGCGGCGACAACCTGCCGAACCTTTCGGCCCGTTCCCAGCATGTTCTGGCATCGGCGGAAAACGTCCTTTCCGCCATCGGCGAAGACCTCGGCCCGTTCGCCGAAAGGGCGCTGCGTGCGCGCCTGAAAACCTCGCGGGTCTTCCTCGCGGACCTCGATCAAAAGTTGGACGTTGAATCGAAGGACGGAAAGCGCACGGCCAGCCAGCTCGGCAAGCTGCTCGAAATGATAGACGGCATCGTCGAGCGTCCGAAGCCCATTGACTCGCGCCCGATCTACGACCGGATGAACCTTGTCCTTGCGGTCGAGCGCGCAGCGGAGAGCTTCCACAACGGGTGGCGGCCCCGCCTCGGTCTCTCGGTCAAGCAGGGCATGGAAAAAGAGCACTGGACGCGCATCAAGGCCCTTAGCCGCCGCTTTGCGATGGGGTCTGACGAATACGACACGCTGCGTCCGGTCGCCGACCTGAAGCAGCAGCTTCAGCAGCGCCTCTATGTGCTGCTTCAGAACCCCGTGGCCTGGAACGGTCCGGAGCCGACCGACGACGACAAGCAACACATCTTCGATGCCATCGCCGAAGACCTGAGCCGCCGCCTGCTTGACCTCGCGTCGCGCCGGGTGAAATCGGAGCGCCTGAGTGACTGGCGCAGCGCCTATGACGAATCGGGTCCGCGCTCGACGTTCCGGCGCGCCAAGCTGATCGCCGAGCGGGTCTATGACCTGGCGGCCCCGGTGCCCGACGTAACGCCATCGCCGGACCGGAACGCATTCCTGCAAGACGTGGCCGCCGTAACCAGGGAATCGGTCGAACTGGTCGGCGCGACGCTGCGTTGAGCGCTAGGACAAGGCGCAAGAGGACAACCGACAACAAGAAAGGGACGGCGATATCCATGGCAACCCTTCCACCAACCGCAAACCCGTTTGATCCCGTGCTCTAAATCGAGCACGGGACCATCGACGGCAAGGCGTGCGCGCACGCGTACTACGTTGCAATCAGCGAGAAGTCCTGCAAAGCAGGCGACTCCGGGCCAGGCGCAACGCGCGACAAGGTCCTTGTGGCAACTGTCACTGAAGACTCGCTGCGCATGTTCCCAATCCACATCCGGCGGGACGCCCACGACTACCTCACACCGAAACACGATCAACTCAAGACCATAACGATTCCGCTAGACCACGACGAATGGCCGATTCCCGACTGATCTTGCCGTTCGGCGTGATGCGCACGCCGAGTCCATCGCGGTCGCTGCGCTCTTCAAGTGCGCTTCGTTCCTTGCCGTTGTTCGCCTTCAGCCAGGTGTCCGTCAGAGCCATGCCTGCCCCCGTGTGTACAGATCGCGAGGGAGGCTTCCGGAGGGCGTTTTATGTACGCAGCTATGTACATACTGTCCCCGTCTTGGCCTGTCCCGCAATGACGGAACTTGACCATGGCGTACCCGCCGCCTTCCTCGCGCCTTCCTCGAAAAAGGGACTGGTCGTGTCGCGACCTGACCCCGCCTGACTCAGAGGCTTTGATCGGGGTGCGAAATGATGGCAAAGGTGCGGCGACGGCGCACCTGGGTGGACAGGTCGGCGGACATGGTGCGGGGTTCCAGCGGGAGGGGTTCGGCCGGCTTGCCCGCATCCGGGGCGGCGGCCGGACCACGGGCAACCCCCGATTATGGTTGCCCACACCGGGCTTGGCGGTGCCGGCTTTCGGCAGCGCCGCAACAGCTGCGGGCCAAATCTGGCCTCAACCCGTGCTTTGAGCGCGCGTCTGTGCGCTGGCGAACCCAAGCCGCCGCACAATTGCACATGATTGGTGCGCAGCTGTGCCGCAAGGCGCAAGATTCAAGCACCCGTCGCCTGATCCAGGCTTGTGCCTTGTCAATTGCATGGCACGGCAAGTGCTAAACACCGCCTGGTCTGCTCGCCTCAACTACACCCACAAAAGGACACCCATGACCCGCTTTGACCGCCTGCTCCCCACCGCCGCCGCCCTGGCCGTAGCCGCCGTGGCCGCCCCCGCGTTTGCCGCCGACTGGAGCGACACCTCGATGGGCTTTCGCACCGGCACCAAATTTGCCGAGCCCTTCAACCCGAATGCCATCGAGAAGAACATCCTCAACCTGAACCACGTCAGCGGCTACAAGTACGGCAGCAACTTCTTCAATGTCGACCTGCTGCTGTCCGACAAGAAAGACCCGGCCGGTGCCGGCTCGACCAACGGCGCCAGCGAGGTCTACATCGTCTACCGCAACACGCTCGAATACGGCAAGCTGACCGGCAAGCCGATGAAGATGGGACCGATCAAGGACATCGGCGCCGTGCTCGGCTTTGATGCCAACGCCAAGACCGATGCCGGCTACAACTCCAAGAAGCGCATGCTGGTGGCGGGCGGCACCCTGATGATGGACGTGCCGGGTTTCTTGAACATCGGCCTGGTGGCGCTGTGGGAAAGCAATGCCCCCTACAACACCTTCAGCAAGACCAGCACACCACGCTACACCTACGACACCCACCCGATGTTGACGGCAGCGTGGGCGATCCCGCTGCCGGGTGGCCTGCCGCTGACCTTTGAAGGTTTCGCCAACTTCATTGCGTCCAAGGGCAAGGACGAGTTTGGCGTCAACACGGCCGCCGAGACCAACGTCGACATGCAAGTCATGTACGACCTGAGCGGCCTGTTCGGTGCCGGCAAGAACAGCTTCAAGCTGGGCGTCGAATACCAGTACTGGAAGAACAAGTTCGGCAACGACTCAAGCGGTGTTGCCGGCAAGGGCGCATTTGCCAAGACGCCGATGATCCGGGCCGAATACCACTTCTGAGCCCGGCGCCTGCGGGCGCAGCGGCTTGAACCCAGCCCCGCAGCCTGTCGGCAGCGGGGCTTTTTTACGTCACTCCTCCAGCAGCGAGCGCAGCATCCAGGCGGTTTGCTCGTGCACCGTCAGGCGCTGGGTCAGCAGGTCGGCGGTGGGCTCGTCGCCGGCCTTGTCGGCCAGCGGAAAGATGCTGCGCGCAGTGCGCGCCACCGCCTCATGGCCCTCGACCAGGATCTTGACCATTGCCAAGGCTTTGGGCGGTGTGCTGGGTGCATCCGGGATCGACGCCAGTGCGCCGAACTGGGCATAAGAGCCGGGCGCCGGGTGGCCCAACGAGCGGATGCGCTCGGCCACCGGGTCGACGGCGGTCCACAGTTCGGTGTACTGCGCCATGAACATGGTGTGCAGGGTGTTGAACATCGGCCCGGTGACGTTCCAGTGGAAGTTGTGGGTGGTCAGGTACAGCGTGTAGGTGTCGGCCAACAGTCGGGCCAGGCCGGCGGCGATGGCGGCGCGGTCCTTGTCACTGATGCCGATGTTGATCGAGGGCACGGCGGTACGGGCTGCGGACTTGTCGGTTTTTGCTTTGGCCATGGGGGCTCCGGGCGCTGAATGGGTTGACGGGACTGAAGGGTTGACGGGATTGAAGGGGCTGATCCGAGATTACTTGGTCGTCAGCCGCATCTTGACATCCTGCCCCACGCCCTTGTTGACAAACTGCAGGGTCGCGACCTTGGCCAGATCGACCTCGCCGGCCTTGTACAGCCCGGCCTTGACCATCTGGCCGTAAAAATCTGCGATGCGCGGCGCGTTCATCGCGCCGATGCCCTTGGCCGCCGCCTCGCCGGAATCGACGATGCCCTGCGACTTCATCAGCGCCACCGAGGCCTCCATCTCGGCCTCGCTCATCTCCGGGTTGTCCAAGACCATCCGCGCGGCGGCCGCCTTGCGGTTGCCGTAGAGGTAGTTGACCCAGCCGATCACTGAGGCATCGACAAAGCGCTGCACCAGCTCCGGCTTGGCCTTGACCATCTCGGTGCGGGCCTCGATCAGGGTGCTGTAGGTGGAAAATCCATGGTCGGCCAGCAAATGCACCACCGGTTTGAACTTGCCCTGGTTCTCGACATAAATCGGCTCGGCCACCGAGTAGCCTTGCTGGATCGCCTTGGGGTTGGCCAAAAAGGGCGCCAGGTTGTAGTTGTAGGGCTTGAGCGCCTCGTCCTTGAAGCCGTGCGTGACCTTGAGCCACTGCCACCAGCTGAACTGGCCGTCCTTGGCAATCAGCGCCAGCGGTGCGTTCTTGAGGTTCTCAAAACGCTCATAGCCCTGGCCGGGGTGGGCCAGCAGGGCTTGGGGGTCTTTCTGGAACATTGCCGCCACCACCACCGTAGGCACGTTGTTCTTGACGTTGTCAAAGCTGTGCAGCAGGTTGCCGGTCATCAAGAAGTCGATGCGCCCGGCCGGCAGCAGCGGCCGGTTGTTGACCGACGGGCCGCCCTGCTGGATCGTCACGTCCAGCCCGAACTTCTGGTAGGTGCCGTCAGCCAGCGCCTGGTAAAAGCCGCCGTGAGCGGCCTGGGCCTTCCAGTTGGTGGCGAAGATGATCTTGTCCTGGGCTTGCACCGGGCTGATGCCGGCCAGGGTCAGCCAGGCGGTGGTGACCAACAGCGTCAATCGTGAAGGCATGGGCAACTCCAGGTGAGGGTTTGGGGCCAATGTGGGGTCAAAGCGACCGGGATGATTCTGACGCATGCCACGGCCCCAGCAGCCAGCCTGAGAGGGCATTGAACAGCCAGAAGATCAGCACGCCGGTGGCCACCAGCAGTGCCAGTGCGGCAAACATCTTGGGCGTCTCGGTGCGAAAGCTGGCCTCCAGGATGCGCGAGGCCAGGCCGGTCTCGCGGCCGGCTGCACCGGCCACCATCTCGGCGGTGACGGCACCGATCAGGCTCAAGCCCCCCGAGATCTTGAGCCCGGCCACAAAGTACGGCAACGCAGCGGGCATGCGCAGCAAGCGCAGTCGCTGCCAGGGCGTGGCCCGGTACAGGCGGAACAAGTCCCGCAGGTTGGCGTCGGTGGCACGCAGGCCGATCACCGTGTTGGACAGGATCGGAAAGAAGGCCACGATCCAGGCGCACAGCAGCAGCGCGGCGGTGGTGCTCGAGACATAGATCAGGATCAGCGGCGCCACCGCGACGATCGGCGTGACCTGCAGCACCACCGCCACCGGCAACAGTGCCCGCTCAAGCGTGGGCGACAGCGCAAACACCGCCGCGATCAGCGCCCCGCCAATGCAGGCCAGCGCCAGCGCGCCGAAGGTGATCTTGAGCGTGACCCACCAACTGCCGGCGAGCGAGCCAAAGTTGGTCACCAGGGTCTGCGCCACCAGTGACGGCGCGGGCAGCGTGTAGGCCGGAATTTGGGCGATGCGCACCACCAGCTCCCAGCCCGCCAGCAGGCCCAGCAGCACCAGCGCGGGCAGCAGCCAGGTTGGCAGGGGGCTACGGCTTGCGCGCAGCACCGCAGTCACCGTCGGCCCGCTGCGGGCGGGCACTGGGCTGCGCTTTGCGGGGGGCCGTGCGCAGCGTGGCCAGCATGCCCGGCGGTGGCTGCAGTGGCAGGTTGGGCTGCATGGGCATCCACCAGCGCCGCCGCCACTGCCCGGCAGGCCTCGACAAATGCGCTCGAATCTCGAAACTCGGCACTGCGCGGGTAGGGCTGCTTGACCAACACCTCGGCCACCACCCGGCCCGGCCGCGCCGCCATCACCAGCACCCGCTGGCTCAAGAACACCGCCTCGGTCACGCTGTGGGTCACAAACAGCGCCGCCATCGCCCGGCCATGCCACCACTGCAGCAAATCGGTGTTGAGCTTTTGCCGGGTGATGTCGTCCAGCGCGGCAAAAGGCTCGTCCATCAGCAGCACGCGTGGCCGGGTCACCAGTGCCCGGGCGATCGAGGCCCGCATCTTCATGCCACCCGACAGCGCGGCCGGGTAGGCCGCTTCGAACTCGGCCAAGCCGACGCTGGCCAGCACCTTCCGCACGCTTGCGGCCGCCTGGGCACGTGACAGGCCCTGCAAGCGCAGCGGCAGCCAGACGTTGTCAAACGCACTGGCCCAAGGCATCAGCGTGGGTTCCTGGAAGACAAACGCCGTTTCACTTGCGCGCTCAGGCAACAAGGCCGGCGCCTGCACCTCGCCGCTGCTCGCAGCCTCCAACCCGGCCGCCAGCCGCAACACGGTGCTCTTGCCGCAGCCCGATGGGCCGAGCAGCGCCACAAACTCGTCCGGCTCCACCGCCAGCGACACGTCGGAAAGCGCCTGCAAGCCGTTGTCGAACTGCTTGTGCACCCGGCGCAAGACAATCAGCGGTGGCGGGGGCGACGGGTGCGGGCTCGACGGGGCATCTGGAGGCATGGTCATCGAGTGTGCCCGCTTTTCGCTGCGGGTTGGTTGATGCCTTCAGCAACCCTGCACTCGGCGGCCTCAAGTTTGAAGTGCGACAGCGCACGCGGCCGCAACAAAGTTCGATCGGCAACACACCAGGCTGGCCCGCGCTGACGCCAGCGCGACAATATGAAAAATGGACTTGACATGGACCCAGTGCGCCAAATTCAAAGCTTCAACCGAGGCCGCGAGCCGGAACGGCTGGCGCTCAAGTACAAGGCCATGCGGGCCGACGCGTTTGGCTTCTTGCGCGGCAGCTGCCACTTGTTTTATGCCCGCCTGCCGCAGTCGGGCGTGCTGCGCAATGCGCCCCTGACCTGGTGCTGCGGTGACCTGCACCTGGCCAACTTTGGCAGCTACAAGGGTGACAACCGGCTGGTCTATTTCGACCTGAACGACTTTGACGAAGCCGTGCTGGCCCCCGCGAGCTGGGACCTGGTGCGCCTGCTCAGCAGCGTCTGGGTCGCGGCGGGCACACTGCGGCTGGGCCGGGGCCTCACCCGGCGTCTGTGCACCAGCCTGCTGACCGGCTACGCCGACGCCCTGGCGGGCGGCAAAGCGTTTTGGGCAGACCGTGACACCGCCAACGGTGCCATCCGCGAACTGCTGGACCGCACACACGAGCGCCAGCGCCCCGATTTTCTCGACGCCCGCACCCATCGCAAAGGCCGGGGCCGGATGCTCACGGTCGACACCGGCAAGGCGCTGCCCGCGACCGTCGCGCAGCGCGCCAGCGTGATCGCCTTCATGGCCCAATTTGCAGCCAGCCAGCAGGTGCCGGGCTTTTTCAAGGTGCAAGATGTCGCTCGCCGGGTGGCGGGTACCGGCAGCCTGGGTGTCGAGCGTTACTCGGTGCTGGTCAAAGGCAAGGGCTCGCCCGACGGCAACTACCTGCTCGACTTGAAACGGGCGAATGCCTCGTCACTGGTGGCGCGCAACCCCGCGCCGCAGCCGCGCTGGCCCACCGAGGCGCAACGCATCGTTGACCTGCAGCAACGGCTGCAGGCCATGCCTACGGCCTTCCTGCGCCCGGTCATGATGGACGGGCAGCCGTTTGTGCTGCGCGCGCTGCACCCGTCAGAAGACCGCATCGACATCAGGCGCTGCGTCGGCTCGGACAGCGCTGGCCTGCTGGCCGACCTGGGGCGCCTGACGGCCTGGGCCCACTTGCGCAGTGCGGCACGCCAAGGTGCGGCCGGGCCTGACGGGTTGATCGATTTTGGCTCGCGGCAAAAGTGGCGCGCGAAATTGCAAGACGCCGCCGAGGCCAGCGCCGTACAGGTGGGCCAGGATTACGCCAGCTTCAGCGCCGCCTACGACGCCGGCATCTTCGGGGCCTGAAGGCCGGCGCTCAGATCAGGACAGCATCGCCACGCCGTCCAACTGGCAGGCATAGACCGCATTGCGTAGCGCTGCGATCGCCTCGTAGCGGGTAAAGCTGCGGCGCCAGGCCAGCACAACGCGCCGGCTCGGCACGGGCGCGGTGAATGGGATGTAGCGCACATGGTCGCCGCCGCCAGAGCGCTCAAAAGCGCGCACGCTGAGCTGCGGCACCACCGTGATGCCCATGCCCGAGGCCACCATGTAGCGGATGGTCTCCAGCGACGAGCCCTCGAAGCTCTTGCGGATGCCCTCGGCATCGCTGGCAAAGCGCGCAAACTCAGGGCAGACCTCCAGCACATGGTCGCGAAAACAGTGGCCGGTGCCCAGCAGCAGCATGGTCTCGCGCTTGAGCTCTTCCGAGCTGATCGCCTCGCGCGCCGCCAACGGATGCGCACTGGGCACCGCCACCATGAACGGCTCGTCGTAGAGCGGCGCCACCGCCAGTCCGGTGTCCGGAAACGGCTCGGCAATGATGGCGCAATCGATCTCACCGCTGCGCAGCATCTCCATCAATTTGACGGTAAAGTTTTCTAGCAGTACCAGCGGCATTTGCGGCGTCAGCGCTATCACCTGCCTGACCAGTGCGGGCAGCAGGTAAGGCCCGATGGTGTAGATGATGCCCAGGCGCAACGGGCCGGTCAGCGGGTCTTGCCCGCGCTTGGCGATCTCCTTGATCGCGGCTGCCTGCTCCAGCACTGACTGCGCCTGCCGGACGATTGCCTCACCCAGCTGCGTCACGCTGACCTCCGCCGTACCCCGCTCGAACAGCTTGACCTCAAGCTCCTCTTCGAGCTTCTTGATCGCCACGCTGAGGGTGGGCTGCGAGACAAAACAAGCCTCGGCGGCCCGGCCGAAATGGCGCTCGCGGGCGACGGCAACGATGTAGCGCAGTTCGGTGAGCGTCATGCAGC
>JANYKR010000155.1 GCA_025358155.1 Betaproteobacteria bacterium | reverse complement strand
ATCCACCTCAGCAAGCGCATGGCGCTGCGGCTGGTGCAGGACAACATCATCGTCAACGCAATCTGCCCGGGCGCCTTTGCCAGCGAGATGAACCGCGACGCCCGCGACCATGCCGACGCAGTGGCCGCCCGCATCCCGGCGCGCCGCGTCGGTGTGGACGACGACATGGCCGCCGCCGCGATCTACCTGGCCTCACGGGCCGGCGATTACGTGGTGGGCACCACGCTGACGGTGGACGGCGGTGTGAACCTGGTGCGTTGAGCCTGGGGCGGCCGCAGGCGGGCCGCTGTCACCGGCGCGCCAACCGGGCCCGTCTCTGGCTGAACCAGCCTGCCGGGTGACAGCCCCTGCGGCCATGGCCTGAACCTTGCGTGTGCCAACGCAACACCTGCCCCGGGCTCAGGCCGGGTGTGCCAGCGAACAGATGGCAGCGCCGGGCTGGCGTACGCTGTAGTCTGCGGTGTACTGTTGGCATCGCGGCTGGGTGTTGGCCCAACCCGGCCTGAACGTGGCCCGCTGCGCCACCGGGCTCGCAGCGGACGAAACCCTCTTGGACGGAGTACCCCCTTGAAATTACGTGTCGGCTTCGAGATGGAATACCTGTGCCCGGCGCCCACGCCGATGATCCTGGCGCTCAACGTGCACCATTCACGTGCAGCGGACCTGATCAACCCCGACTACCTGACCACCAACCCGGCCGTGCCGCTCACCGCCTACCACGATCTGTTCGGCAACTGGTGCAGCCGCATCGTCGCGCCTGCCGGCAGCCTGGTGCTGCGCGCTGACGCCTTGCTGCGCGACAGCGGCCTGCCCGACCCGGTGGTCTGGGATGCGCAGCAGGTGCCGGTGGCGCTTCTGCCCGATTCGACGCTGGTCTATTTGCTGGGCAGCCGCTACTGCGAAACCGATCAACTCTCCGACATTGCCTGGCGGCTGTTTGGCAACGGCCCCACCGGTTGGGCGCGGGTACAGGCAATCTGCGACTTTGTGCACCGGCACATCGAGTTTGGCTACCACCACGCCCGCCGCACCCGCACCGCCTGGGAGGCCTACAACGAGGGCCAGGGCGTGTGCCGCGACTACGCCCACCTGGCGGTGGCGTTTTGCCGCTGCATGAACATCCCCGCCCGCTACTGCACCGGCTACCTCGGAGACATCCGCATCCCGCCGATCCCCGGGCCGATGGACTTTGCCGGCTGGTTCGAGGCCTACCTGGGCGACCGCTGGTACACCTTCGATGCCCGCAACAACACGCCGCGCATCGGCCGGGTGCTGATGGCGCGTGGCCGCGATGCCTGCGATGTGGCCCTGGCCAGCACCTTCGGCCCCAACACGCTGACGCGGTTCGAGGTCTGGGCGGATGAAGTCGAAGCAGCCTGACGGCAACCAAGCCCGGGACCCATCGGCGCCGCCAGCCCGCGGCGACCGAAGCGCACCGCACAGCATGAAAGTTTGGAAATGCACCTGCTGATCATCCGCCACGGCGAAACCCCGCTCAATGTTGCGCGGGTGCTGCAACCGCCCGACACCCCGTTGTCGCTGCGCGGCCAGGCCCAGGCCAGCGCGCTGGCTGCCCGCTTGCAGGCTTGGCAGGACGGTGGTCAGCCGCTGGCCGGCATCGTCAGCAGCGACTTGCCGCGTGCGCTGCAAACCGCCGAGGCGGTGGCGCGGGCCACCGGCCTGGCGCTGCAAACCACCGCCTTGCTGCAGGAGCGCAATTTTGGCGAGCTGCGCGGCCAGCGCTACGACAGCCTGGGCTACGACCCGCTGCTGGCCGAGCACGCGCCACCCGGCGGCGAGTCGCAGGCCCAGTTTCGGGCGCGCTGTGCCCAGGCCTGGACCTGGGTGCTGGCGCAGCAGTCGCTGCTGGGCGGGCCGTTGGCCGTGGTCAGCCACGGTCTGGTGATCCGCGAGTGGCTGCAGCGCGGCCCCTTGAGCCTGCCTGCGGGCTGGGCATCGCCCCAGAGCATCGCCAACACCTCGTTGACGGTGGCCAGCGCTGCGGCGCCGCACACCGTCAGCCTGCTGGACTGCAGCGCGCACCTGGACAGCGGCGTGGGTGAGGACAAGCAGGCACTGTCGGGCGGCTAAATCCGCACGCCAGCAGCGCCTACGGCGCTGGCCGACGTGGCCGGGCCGGCCTCAACCGCCGCGTTGCGCCATCAGCTCACCCATGCGGATCGCCCCACCCGGCGCCCAGGTCGGGTTGGCCTGCACAGGCTTTGCCGCTGTCGCCGGGAACAACATCACCACGGTCGAACCCAGCAAAAACCGACCCATCTCGGCGCCCTGCGCCAGCCGGACCGGGGCTTCGTCGTAGCGCCACTCGCGCAGCTGGCCCGGCCGGGGCGGGTTGACCACGCCGTGCCAGACCGTGGCCATGCTGCCGACGATGGTGGCACCCACCAGCACCAGCACAAACGGCCGGCCGGCATCGTCATCAAACAGGCAGACCAGGCGCTCGTTGCGCGCAAACAGCCCTGGCACACCGCGTGCGGTGGTCGGGTTGACGGAGAACAGCGCGCCGGGCACATGCAGCATGCGGCGCAGCGTGCCGGCGCAAGGCATGTGGATGCGGTGGTAGTCGCGCGGGCTGAGGTAGAGCGTGGCAAACCAGCCGCCGTCAAAAGGGGCGGCCAGCCCAGGGTCGCCGCCGACCAGAGCGGTGCTGCTGTAGTCATGGCCCTTGGCCTGAAAAATCTGGTCGCGCCGCAGCGGCCCGAACTGGCTGATGGCGCCGTCCACCGGGCAGACCAGGTCGGCGGCGGCCTGCGGCCTGGCCCCCGGGCGCAGCGCCCGGGTGAAAAAGTCATTGAAGCTGGCGTAGGACTCGATGCGCGGGTCGGCGGCCTCGGCCATGTTCACGCCGTAGCGGCCGACAAACCAGCGGATCAAGGCGGTGGTGCGGGCACCGCCGCGCCGGCCGGCCACCCAGCCGGCAAACCGGGTCAGCGCTTGTTGGGGCAACAGGTATTGCGGCAGGACGGCGAAGCGATCAGACACAGTGGGCACGGGTTGCAATCGGCTGCGCAGTGTAGCGATGCGCGCTGGCGCAGGCTCGTGCGGGCAGGCCAGTCAGTGCAGTGGCGCGGCTGCCCCAACGCCTGGCCAACGCGGGCCAGGATTTCTGCCCCCCCACGCCGCTACCGCGCCCGGCCCAGCAGCATCACCCCTGACAGCACGCACAAGGAGCCCGCCGCCACCCAGGCGGTGAAGGGTTCATCCAGGATCAGCACGCCGAGCAGGATGGTCGAGACCGGCCCGACCATGCCGTACTGCGCGGTGCGGGCCGGGCCGATGCGCTCGATGGCGCGCATCACCAACCACACCGGCAGTGCCGTGCAGACCGTGCCGTTGACCAGCGACAACCACCACACCGCCGGCGCCAGCAGCGCCAGGCCGCTGACCGGGCGCAGCAGCGCAAACTGCGCCAGACAGAAGCCGCAGGCCACACTGCTGGCCCAGCCGGTCAGGCGCAGCGAGCCAATGCGGCGCACCACCTCACCGCTGTAGAGCAGATACGCCGCATAGCTCAAGGTGCTGGCCAACACCAGGCCGGTGCCGAGCAGCACGCGCGGGCCGTCCAGACGCAGCTCATGGCCAAACACCAGCAGCAAGCCGCTGTAGCCCACCGCCATGGCCGCCCACTGGCGCGGACTGGCGCGGCGCCCAAAAATCGCCCAGGACAACAGCAGCACCACCGCCGGCGTGAGATACAGGATCAGCCGCTCCAGGCTGGCCGTGACGTACTGCAGCCCGAGAAAGTCCAGGTAGCTCGACAGGTAGTAGCCACAAAACCCCAGCGCCGCCGCAGCTGCGCGGTCGCGCCAGCTCAAACCAGGTTTGCCTCGGCCGGCCCACCACAGCATCAGCAAGAACAAGGGCAAGGCAATGGCCATGCGCAACATGATCAGCGTGACCGCATCGACGCCGTGCCGGTAGGCCAGCTTGACGATGATGGCCTTGCCCGAAAACGCCACCGCACCGGCCATCGCCAGCAAGGGCGCTGCCCAGGGATTTGGCGGCGCGTCAGCAGGTTTCGATGCGCCGGCCGATGCGAAAGGTTGAGCCATGGGCGGCATTGTAAAAAGCCGGCTCAAGCACCACGCCGCTGCGGGTCGGGTCAAAGCGCAAGGCCTGTTTTGTGCTTGGCACAGGCCGGGCCCCCGGCGAACTTGCCCTGACGCGGTCAAGTCCTGATGCCGCAAGCACCCCGCCTGGGCATACTTGCACGCTGATGAACACGCCATGAAGCACCAACCCTCTGTTCCCGCCGCTCCACCCGGGTCGCGCACCGTGTCTCGAGCGCTGCTGCGCACCATCGCACTGGCGCTTTTGTGTGGCGGCCTGCAGGCGCTGCTGCCGCGCTACACCCTGGGAGCTGCCGCTTTGGCGCCGCTGTCGGTGGTGCTGGGGGTCACGGTGGCGGCGGCCATCACGCGCGGCCGCTGGACCGTGCCCGCCGCGCTGGTGGGCGTGTTGGTAGCCGATCTGCTGGGCGGCAGCCCGCTCAACGCGGCGCTGCTGGCCGCTGGGGTGCTGGGCCTGCAGGCGACGACGGCGGGCTGGTTGATGCGCCACACGCCCGATCCCGAGCTGCTGCAACTCGACACCGCACCTCGTCTCCGGCGGTTTGTGCTGGTTGCGGCGCCGGCCGCAGCCGCCGTGGGTGTGGCCGCCGCCATGCTGGCGCAGTGGGGTGTGGATGCTGCTGCCGCGCTGCCGCTGTCTCGCCCGCAACTGGCCGGTGCGGTGGGCCGCTTCATCGCCGACACCGCTGGCATCGTGGTCACGGCGCCGGTGCTGCTGTGCTGGCTGGCCCAACCCCAGGCGCCCTGGCGGCCCCGGCGTCGCCCGGTGGCCTTGCCGCTGCTGGTGCTGGTGGGGATGATGCTGCCGGGTTTTGATCAGGTGGCGCGGCGGGACGAAGTGCGGCTGCAAAGTGCCTTCGAGCGAGACGCCAACACCCGCCGCTTGCGCATCAGCCAGCGGCTGACCGATCCGGTCGATGCCACAGTGGCCTTGCGCGGTGTGGTCGCTGCCGGCGGTGACCTGTTGCCGCCCAGTCTGTTTGACAGCCTGGCCGCAGATTGGCTGGACCGGGTACCCGGCCTGCGCAGCCTGGGCTGGCTGGTCCAAGGCCAAACCCAGTCGAGGCCTGTGGAGGGTCAAGCCGCCTGGCGCCTGCAACAAATCCATACCGGCCCGGCCGGTCCGCGGACCTTGCCGGGTGCGCAGGCCCATGCCGACGGCCAGCTGGTGCTGGCCCCGGTATTGCGGCGGGCCACCGAGAAGGCCTTGGCCAGCGATGCCGCTGTGACCGTCTCGGCGGTGGCAGCCGCCCGGGCTGCGGCCGAGCCTGCGCCAACCGACGGCGCAGGCCCGTCGTTTGAATCCGCCTTGCTGCTGATGATGCCTGTGCCGGCAACAGCGCCCGGCGCTGCGCGCCAGCAGCTGGTTTTTGCGGTGGTCGACACCAGCGCGCTGCTGGCCGACGTGCTGCCCGACAACGACGACCCCAACCTGCGGGTCTGTCTGACCGACAGCCCACCCGAGGCGGGCGCCACCCGGCACCGGCTGGCAGGCCCACCCGGCTGCGAAAACAACAGCCCGCGCAATGCGCTGCGCAGCCAGATCGGCCGGGTGATGGTGGGTGAACACCGGCTCGACCTGCTGATCAGCGAGCCCATCACCGCCGACAACCGGCTGTTCACCGCCGTCTGGCTACTGGCTTTGCCGGCGGCGGCGGGCGCGGCCATGCTCAGCGCGCTGCTGCTGGCGTTGACCGGCCGGCTGCGCCGGATCGAGGACCGGGTGGGTGAGCGTACGGCGGCCTTGCGCGCCGAAATCGACGAGCGGGCGCAGGCCGACGCCAGACTGGCGGTCAGCGAGCAGCGCTTTCGGGCCATCTTTGATGGCGTCAACATCGGTGTCACGGTGGTGGACCCGGCCGGCCTGATCGTCGAGGTCAATCCGGCCTTTTGCAGCATGATGGGTTGCGCCCCGGCCGACCTGCTGCAGCGCCCGCTGGCCGAGTTTCAGCTGCCCGATGTCACCGGCGACGACGGTACGGCGGTGGCCATGGGCGGTGCCCAGGCCCGGCGCCAGCGCTACCTCACGCCCGACGGCCAAGTGCTGCAGGTGGCCGCCAGCCTGCGCACGCTGTTGGACGCCAGCGGCCAGCCGGTGGCCACGGTGGGCGCCTTGCAAGACCTGACCCAGGTGCTGCGGTTGCGCGAGGCCGAACGAGGACGCGACGAGGCCGAGATCGCCAACCGGACCAAGAGCGAATTCCTGGCCAAGCTCAGCCACGAGTTGCGCGCCCCGCTCAACGCCATCATCGGTTTTGCCCAGATGCTGGGCCGCAGCAGCGCGGAGAGTGACGGCAGCGATGACGACTTGCCCGAGCAACACCGCCACCGGCTGGCCCAGATCCGCCAGGCCGGCTGGCATTTGCTCGACATGATCAACGACGTGCTCGACCTCTCGCGCATGGAGGCCGGCAGCCTGCGCCTGACGCTGGCACCGCTCTCGCTGGCCGACCTGGCGCAGGAGGCGCTGACGATGGTCGAACCTGCCGCCCTGCAGGCCGGCATCAGCGTCGACTTGTCGCTGTCGCCGCAGGCTGACCAGGTACAGGCTGACGCGGTGCGCCTGCGCCAGGTCCTGATCAACCTGCTGGGCAATGCCATCAAGTACAACCGGCGCGGTGGCCAGGTGACCCTGCGCACCCGGCCGGGCGCGGCGGGTGAGGTGCAGATCGAGGTCGAGGACAACGGCATCGGCATCAGCGAGTCGCAAATCGGCGAGCTGTTCACGCCCTTTCACCGCCTCGGCCGCGAGCAGCAAGGGGTGCCGGGCGCACCCGGCAGCCAGGGCACCGGCATCGGCCTGGTGATCTGCCGCAAGCTGTGTGAGCTGATGGGCGGCGAGCTGAGCGTGCGCAGCCAAGACGGCCAGGGCTCGGTGTTTGCGTTGAGCCTGCCGCGACCGGACGGCGAGCCCAGCCGCACTGTCGTCAACAGCAACCTGGCCCCGTTGGGGCCGGGCATCAGCATCGGCAGCGTGCTCTACATCGAGGACAACATGGGCGATATCGAGACCATGCGCCGGCTGCTGCTGCTGCGCCCGGGCATCCGCCTGGTGTGCGCCCGTAGCGCCGCCGAGGGCTTGGAGTTGGCGCTGGATGCCGACTTGGTGCTGCTCGATCTGGACCTGCCCGACCCACCCGGCATCGAGGTCTTGCGGGCGCTCGCCAGCGATACCCGCTTGCGCCGCACGCCGGTGATCGTGGTGTCGGCCGAGAGCCGGCCTCAGCGCATCGACGAATGCTTTGATGCCGGCGCGGCGCAGTTCTTGACCAAGCCGCTGGATGCGCAGCAAACCTTGCGAGCGATCGACGAGAGCCTGGCCTGAGCCGTCAGGAGGCGCGGCCAGCGGCCGCCGAGCCTGCCACCGCGAAACTCAGAAGCCGGCCGCCTGCCCGTCGCGGCGCGGGTCACTGGCGGCCACGTAGCCGTCCGAGCCCGGGTCGCCCAACCGCCAGATGAACTGGCCGGCGCCAAAGTCCTGGTAGCTGTCCTGCAGCACCTCGACCTGGTGGCCCAGCTCGATCAGGCCCTGTACCGTGGCCGGGTCCATCTGGGCCTCGGCGTTGATCGACAAGCCCTCATTGAAGCGCCAGCGTGGCGCGTCGCAGGCGGCCTGCGGGTTCTGGCCAAAGTCCAGCATGCGCACCAGGGTCTGCATGTGGCCTTGCGGCTGCATGTTGCCGCCCATCACACCGAAACTCATCACCGGCTGACCGTCCTGGGTCAGAAACGCCGGGATGATGGTGTGGAACGGCCGCTTGCCCGGCGCCACGCAGTTGGCGCTGGCCGGGTCGAGGTTGAAGCCGTAGCCCCGATTTTGCAGGCTGACACCGAATTCGGGCACCACCACGCCCGAGCCAAAACCCATGTAGTTGCTCTGGATGAAGCTGACCATCATGCCGTGTTCGTCGGCCGTGGTCAGGTAGATGGTGCCGCCCTTGACCGGGTTGCCGGCGCCAAAGTCCTGCGCACGGCGCGGGTTGATCAGCTTGGCGCGGGCGGCCAGGTAGGCCGGGTCCAGCATCTGCTCCACCGTCACGTCCATGCTGGCGGGCTCGGCCACGTAGCGGTAGACATCGGCAAAGGCGAGCTTCATGGCCTCGATCTGCAAGTGTTGGGCGGCCACGCTGTCTGCGCCGTGCGCGGCCACCTCAAAGTGCTGCAGCAGGCCCAGCGCGATCAGGGCCGCAATGCCCTGGCCGTTGGGCGGGATCTCGTGCAGGCGATGACCCCGGTAATCCTGGCCGATCGGCGTGACCCACTCGGGCTGGTAGGCCGCCAGGTCGGCCAGGGTCATGGCGCCGCCCTGCGCGGCAGACTGGCGTGCCAGGGTTTCGGCGATCTCACCGCTGTAAAACGCCTGGCCGCGAGAGGCGGCGATCAATTTCAGTGCCCGCGCGGCGCCCGGAAACCTGAACAGTTCACCCACCGCCGGTGCGCGACCCCGAGGCAAAAAGGTCTCGGCCCAGCCGGGCTGCGACGCCAGGTCATGCACCGCAGCGGCGGCAGCCCACTTCTCCTGCACGACAACCGGCATGGCATAGCCGCGCTCGGCGATCTCGATGGCCGGCGCCATCAGATCCGCAAAAGGCAGCTTGCCAAAGCGTTCATTCAGCGCCACCCAGGACGACACCGCACCGGGCACGGTCACCGAGTCCCAACCGCGCACCGGCAGGTTGCGCGCATCCACCCCGTGCTTGCGTTTGAAGTAATCCGGCGTCCAGGCTGCTGGCGCGCCACCCGAGGCGTTGAGGCCGTGCAACTGCTGGCCGTCCCACAGGATGCAGAACGCATCCGAACCCAGGCCGTTGCTGCAAGGCTCGACCAGGGTCATGACCGCGGCCGTGGCCACGGCCGCATCCACCGCATTGCCGCCGGCAGCCATCATGCGCAACCCGGCCTGGGCGGCCAGCGGATGCGAGGTGGCCACCACATTGCGGGCAAACACCGGCAAGCGGGCGGATCGGTAGGCGTTACGGTAATCAAAAGTGCGGCTCATGGTGCGGTGTCCTTGGAGGCGAGGCGATCAACCATCGATTGTGCGGCTTGGCCGGCATCTCGTCCGGGCGGGCCGGGCTTGTTGCCGGCTTGTGACGGGCTTGTTCCGGCGACCATCAAAAAAGCCCCCGAAGGGGCCAGTGCGACACGGGGCCGGCGCCAGAGCACCCCCCCGGCCGTCACTCTTCTTGAAACGCCTCTTCTCGCTTGTTCTTGATCGAGGGCAGCAACACCACCACCACCATCAGGGCCGCCGCAGCCAGCAGTGCCGCCGACAGCGGCCGGGTGGCGAAGGTGGTCCAGTCGCCGCGCGACAGCAGCAGTGCACGGCGCAGGTTCTCCTCCATCATCGGGCCCAGGATGAAGCCCAGCAGCAGCGGCGCCGGCTCGCAGCCCAGCTTGTAAAACACATAGCCCACCAGCGTGAAGGCCGCCGTCATGTAGACGTCGAACGAGCTGTTGTTGAGTGTGTAGCAACCGATGCCGCAAAACACCACGATCGCCGGAAACAGAAAACGGTAGGGCACGGTGAGCAGCTTGATCCAGATGCCGATCAGCGGCAGGTTCAGGATCACCAGCATCGCGTTGCCCACCCACATCGAGGCGATCAGGCCCCAGAACAGCTCCGGGTTGCTGGTCATCACCTGCGGGCCGGGCTGGATGCCCTTGATCGTCATCGCGCCCACCATCAGTGCCATCACCGCATTGGGCGGAATGCCCAGCGTCAACATCGGGATGAAGCTGGTCTGCGCGCCGGCGTTGTTGGCCGACTCGGGCCCGGCCACACCCCGGATGTTGCCCTGGCCAAACGGCACCTCACCGATGCGGCCCTTGGACTTCTTTTCGAGCGTGTAGGCAGCAAACGAGGCCAGTAGCGCGCCGCCACCTGGCAGCACACCGAGGATGGACCCGAGCGCGGTGCCACGCAGCACGGCGGGGTAGGCGTCCTTGAAATCCTGCCAGGTCGGCCACAGACCGGTGACGTCCTTGGTGAAGACTTCGCGGTTCTCGGCCGGCTGACCCAGGTTGACGATGATCTCGCCAAAGCCGAAGATGCCCATCGCGATCACCACAAAGCCGATACCGTCGGTCAGCTCGGGGATGTCAAAGCTGTAGCGCGGTACGCCCGAGATCACGTCGGTATTGATCTGGCCGAGCAGCAGGCCCAGCAAAATCATCGCGATGGCCTTGACCAGCGAGCCCGAGGCCAGCACCACCGCGCCGATCAGGCCCAGCACCATCAGCGAGAAGTACTCTGCAGGGCCGAACTTGAAGGCCAGTTCGGTCAGCGGCGGCGCAAACGCCGCGATGATGATGGTGCCGACACAACCCGCAAAAAACGAACCCAGGCCGGCAGCAGCCAGAGCCGGGCCGGCGCGGCCTTTGCGGGCCATCGCGTAACCGTCGATCGCGGTGACGACCGAGCTGGACTCGCCCGGCACGTTGATCAGGATCGCGGTGGTCGACCCGCCGTACTGGGCGCCGTAGTAGATGCCGGCCAGCATGATGAGTGCAGGCGTGGCGTCGAGCGCGTAGATCGAGGGCAGCAGCATCGCGATGGTCGCGACCGGGCCCAAGCCGGGCAACACGCCGATCAGCGTACCCAGCACCGAGCCAAAAAAGGCGTACAGCAGGTTCTGCGCCGTGAAGGCGACGCCAAAACCCAGCATCAGGTTGTTGATCAGTTCCATGGTGGCGATGCCCTCAACCGGTGATGAACTTGGGCCACAGCGGGATGACCAGCTTGAGTCCGTAGATGAAGATGAACCAGGACCCGACCGTCAGCACGACGCAGCTGATGAGGGCGTCCTTCCAGTGAAACTCGTCGCCCGCCAGGCTGCACATCACGATCATGATCGGCAGCGCAACCGCCATGCCCAGCAGCGGAAGGGTGTAACCAAACAGACCCACCGAGGCCATCAGGATCAGCAGCGGGCGGAATGCCCAGGCGCCGATCGGATCACCGTCCTCGGTCTCGACCACCAGCGCCTTGAACAGCACCACCGCGCCCAGGATCGCCATCAGCAGGCCCAATCCCATCGGAAAAAACCCAGGCCCCGGCCGGGCCGATGAGCCGAAGTTGTAGTTGGTGGCGCCCCAGGCAAACCCGATGCCTATGACCACGAACATCAACCCCGACCAGAAATCTTTCTGGCTCTTGATCTTCACTGCGTGTCTCCTCGACGGCTGAAAACGGTTGCGTGGATTCTAGGGAGGCACCCCGCCGCGGCCGGTGTGGTTTCCACGTAAGGCGGGGGTCAGCGAACCCGGTAGGGCGTTGTCAATCAGTCCTCAGACCAGGCCGGCGTACCGCGCAACACCTCGTCCACCATGGTGTGGCCTTCGGCCACTTTCATCATGCCGGCCAGACGCAGGGGCCGCATGCCGTCCTTGACCGCTTGCCGGCGCAGCGCGGCCATGTCGTGCGCCGGGTGCACCGCGCGGCGCGACTCGTCGCCCATCACCAACAGCTCGTAGAGCCCGACCCGACCCCGAAAACCGGTCTGGCGGCAGGCCAGACAGCCCACCGCCTTGTAAGGCCGCACGCCGCCCCCCAGCCGCCAGGGCTTGGCCAGCTCGTCCAGCGCCTCGCGCGTGGCCTTGTCGTCGCGCTGCTTGCAGGCGGGGCACAGCGTGCGCACCAGGCGCTGCGCCAACACGCCGATCACGGTGGCCGAGATCAGGTAAGCCGGCACCCCCAGATCAACCAGCCGGGTGATGGCCGAGGCCGCGTCGTTGGTGTGCAGGGTGGAGAACACCAAATGCCCGGTCAGCGCTGCCTGGATCGCCATCTCGGCAGTGGCCAGGTCTCGAATCTCGCCGACCATGATGATGTCCGGGTCTTGCCGCATCAGCGCCCGCAGGCCCTCTGCGAAGCCCATGTCCAGCACGGCCTGCACCTGGGTCTGGTTGAAGGCCGGCTCGATCATCTCGATCGGGTCTTCGATGGTGCAGACGTTGACCGACTCGGTGGCCAGCGACTTGAGCGTGGAGTACAGCGTGGTGGTCTTGCCGCTGCCGGTCGGGCCGGTGACCAGGATGATGCCGTGGGCCTGGCCGATCAACTGGGCCCAGCGCTCGCCGTCATGGGCCGAGAAGCCCAAGGCCTCGACGCTCTTGACCACCGTCTCCGGGTCGAACACCCGCATCACCAGCTTCTCGCCAAAGGCGGTGGGCAGGGTGGACAGCCGCATCTCGACCTCGTCGCCTGCGCCGCTGGCGGTGTCGGGCCGCTTGGTCTTGATGCGGCCATCCTGCGGCCGGCGCCGCTCGACCACGTCCATCCGACCGAGCAGCTTGATGCGTGCAGTCATCGCGTTCATCACCGACAAGGGCACCTGGTAGACGGTGTGCAGCAGGCCGTCTATGCGAAATCGGATAGCCCCCATTTCACGCCGGGGCTCGAGGTGGATGTCGCTGGCGCGCTGATCGAACGCGTACTGCCACAACCAGTCCACCACCTGCACCACGCCCTGGTCATTGGCGTCGAGCTGCTTGCTGGTCTTGCCCAGCTCGACCAGCTGTTCGAAACTCGCGGTGGCGGTGGTCTCGCCGGTCTTCTGGGCCTGGCGCACCGAGCGCGCCAGCGCGTAGAAGTCGGCGGTGTAGCGGGCGATGTCCTCCGGATTGGCCAGCACCAGCTTCACGCGGCGCCGGGTGTGGGACTCGATCTCGCCAACCCAGCCGGTATCGAACGGCTCGCTGGTGGCCACCGTCACCACGTCGGCCGTGACCGTGACTGGCAGCACCTTGCGCAACTCGGCGTATTGCAGGCTCATCACCTCGGCCACGCGGCCCACATCCACCTTGAGCGGATCAATCCGCAGGTAGGGCAATTGCACCCGCTGCGCCAGCCATTCGGTCAGCGCCTCGGTATCGAGCGACCGGCCGGCGCGCTGCAGCCCGGCGCCGCCCAGGCGCACCAGCGCATGCAGGCTGGACGCCCCGGCGCCAAAACGCTTGACCACCCGCTGGGCGTCGTCCTCGCCCACCCAGTCGTCGGCCCGCAGCCAGCCCAGCAACTGGTGCCAGTCGAGCCGGCCGCGGGGACGGGGGCTCGCGGGCGCGCCCCCTGCAGCAGGGGCTGCGGTGGGGGCCGGCGCGTTGGTCGCGGCGCCAGCGGGCGCAATGGCTACGGTCGCGGCACCGGTCGCTGTGGCGGGCTCGGCATCGTGCGGCCGTTGGCGTGGAGGGCTGGGGGTCATGCGCGGGGCCGAACGGCGGGTAGCGGATTGGGGATCAATCTTAGTCGGCCCATCCGCCCCGCCAGCGTGACGGGGGTGGCCACGGCGCTGCAGGCCTCAGCGTCCGGCAGGGCTTGCCGGATGACCCAGGGTTGAGAACTGCGGGCTTCAGCTTTGCTGCGAGCCGACCGAAACCGCTGCGATCAACGCGCCTGCCCCTGCCTGCGACAAGCCAGAGGACTCAAACCTGCTGCAGCACGGGCCCGCAAGGCGGCAGCTTAAGTGTCGGCCCACAGATTTCGGCCCGGTTTGTCCTCGCCGGTAGACTCCGACGGGTTTGCAGCAAACAAGTAACCGTCTTAGAAGTCAAGCGCCGTGAAGCGATTTGTCCCAAGGTTTGTTGGTTTTGACCATGGCATTGAGCGTGGTGAGGAGCTTGCGCATGCAGGCCACCAGTGCGACCTTGGGCAACTTGGCGGAGGCCTTGAGGCGGTCGTAGAAGGCCTTGATGGCAGGGTTGTGGCGTGCGGCGGTCAGCGTGGCCATGTAGAGCACGCGGCGTATCTCGAAGCGACCGCCTTGCACGCGTCGTCTTCCCTTGGAGTTGCCCGAATGGTTGGCCATCGGGGCCACGCCCACCAGGGCGGCGATCTCGCGGCGATTGAGCCTGCCCAGCTCGGGCAGCTCGGCAATCAGCGTGGCGCTGGCTACCGGGCCGATGCTGCTGGCCGAGCGCAGCAGCTTGTCGAGCTCCGCGTGGTGCGCCTGGACGTGGGTGACCATCTGGGCTTCCACGTCATCGAGCTGCTTGCGGATCGCCTCGATCATGGCTTCGATGCTCGGACGAACCACCGCGATGGCCAGTTGCAGCCGCTGACGCTCCGACAGCATCATCGTCACGAGCTGGCGCCTGCGCGTGACCATTGCCGCCAATGCCTGCTGCTGCGCGTCGGCCAGAGGGCGGATGAAGCTGGCCAGGTCGTTGCGGCGCACGAGCACGCCCGCAAACTCGGCCAGCATGCGGGCGTCGATGCGGTCGGTCTTGGCCAGCCGTCCCATGGACTTGGCGAAGTCGCGTGCCTGGCGCGGGTTGACCACAGCCACCGGCAAGCCCGCGGCCTGCAGCGCGCAGGCCAGCGCCGCCTCGTAGCCGCCGGTGGCCTCCATCACCACCAGCGCCACGCCCAGCGGCTTCAAGGCCGCCGCCAGCGCCGAGTGAGCCTCGGCCTCGTTGTCAAAACGCTGGGCATCGAACTTGGCGCCCAGCACCGAAACATCGACGTGTGACTTGGCTACGTCGATGCCCACCACCACTGAGGAAGCAGACATGGTCTTCAGATCCCTTGCTTGTGAATGCGCGCTCGGACGAGCCGGCGCGCGTAACCGTTCGGGCTTCAGGAAGACCAGCACGGAACCCGTGCGCGATGTACTCAGAGACGGGCTTCAAAGCCCCAGCCGTTACCAGGCTGCACGGACCGGTCTGGCCGCTTTAACGGCGCCCAAACTTTACCGCGCTGGTCTGCGCTGAAACATACAAGTCCGTTGCGTGTGCGGTTGTCCTGTGTTTCCCTCGGTCCCGGTCCTTGGTTCCACCCCCCGTAATCGGCGGACCGGCCTTGTCTGCAGGTTTCGCAGCTGCCACGACCGAGTCTGACTTCTCGGATTGGCTCATCATTGGCTACGGCTCCTCCTCGCCTTCCCAATGCGGGCCAACCCGTACAGCGTCTGGTCAAACCCGAGATTTCGCGGTTCCCGTGCAAAGAGTGTGCGCACAGGCCAGTGTCTTCGACCCCGCCGGGCCGTGCGGGCGCCAGCGCAAGCGGTTGGGGTGGCAGCAGGGCATCCTGAACGGCACGGACCTGAAGCCCAATGGCAGGCACCAGAGCACCTGCATGCGGTTGCTGGCACAACACGATGTGTTCGAGGGGCTGTCGCTGGCGGGCATGACCAAGAGGCTTGGCCTGCTGCTGGCCGGCCTTGAAGGCCTCGAGGCTGAGATGGTGTCTTGGCGGTAAATCGGTTTGGCAAAACCAGCCAGAGCGAGGGGATGACGGCCGCCTGGGATCAGTGCAGCGGGCGAGAAGTAGTCACCATGCAGCGTCCAGAGGCCATGTTGGCACCATCTTCGAATGCTCAAAGAAAAACAGCCTAGGTGCAGAAGCGCCTAAGCCGTTGATCCATTTCTTGTTTTCTGGTGCGGCTGGCAGGAATCGAACCCACGACCCCTTGGTTCGTAGCCAAGTACTCTATCCAGCTGAGCTACAGCCGCACAGCCTTGAAGTATACATTGAATTCTTTTAGCGATCAGAGTTTCGACTGCGCTGAGGCAGACCCAGAGACCCGGTGGGGCTCAGCGAACCCTTCAATCGATGGCAGCCGCAGCACGATGGCAAACGTTGGCACGCTCGTCGTCGTTTTGCTCGGCAGCCAGCCGGGCCAGTGCGCGCCAAGCCTGGCGGCGGGCGCGCGGCATCAGGCTGTGGTCCTGTGCGGCTTGCTCCAGCGGGAGGCGGGCCTTGCCCCAGAGTTGGCGTTCAACCAATGCCGCACCCACCGCAGCCTGGACTGCAGCCTCAGCCGGGTAGGCACGCTGCGCAGCTTCGACACGGGGCAGCCAATCGGCACCCAAACCAGCGGCGGTGTCGGTCAAGGCCAATGCGACTTCAGCGCGGCCATCGGCACCCAGCGTGTCCAGCCGATCCCAGAGCGGACGCAACCAGGCCCGGCCCTCTTCAGGCACGCCCAGCGCGGCGGCGCGGCGCGCGGCATGGGCGACCACAAAGGGGTCACGCTGGTCGGCACTGTCGAACTGTTGCCAGGTCTGGCGCAGTTGCTCGGCGTCGTGCGGCGGCGCTAACGCCTCGATCGCCAGCGAACGCAACAGGGCCTGCGCGGCAGTCGTGGAAAACGCCTGGTGCTTGGCCAGCAGGTGCGCGGTGTGCAGCGCGTCCAGCGGCCGGCGGGCCAAGCGCGCGGCTTGCAACTTGAGCCGCAGTGCCTGGGTGCGGCGTGCCACGCCGGGCTGCAGTTCTGCCAGCAGGTCTTCGGCGCGCGGACCGTCGCGGTCGTCCAGCGCCCACTCTGCCGCCAGCAGGCGCGCGCCGTCGTCTACCGCCGCGCCGCTACCGCGCCGGCCGGCACTCAAGGCCTGCTGCAACAAGGCGTCGCGCTGGCTGCGGTCTTGCAGGCGGTGCAGGCTGCCGGCTGCCAGCAGGTTGGCGAGCATGTGAAACTCGTGGTCATCGGCCAGCGTAGGCACATCCCGCCGCAGACTGGCCGCGCGCTGTGCCGCTTTGTGAGCCCGGCTGTAACGGGCGCCAAAAAACTCGGACAACGACTCCCGCAGAGCCGCCTGCGCCGCCCGCTCGACGCGCAAGCCGCGCCACTCCCGCGCGCGGGCCGGCAGGCCGATCAGGGCACCGACTGCCTGCACCGCCGTGACCACCGCAAAGCCGCTGGCCACAGCCACCAGCAAGAAGAAATTGAGCGACAGGTCGAGTCGCCAGCCGGCCCAGTAAAACGAGGCCAGGCCGTCGTTGTCGCCGAGCGTGAGCGCGGCCACCACCGCCACCACAAACAGCAGAACCAGCCAGATGACGGTGCGCATGCTCAGTGACAGCCGGGTTGCAGGCAGAGCGCGGACCGACCCGACCCACCAGCATCAGCCCAGGGCTTGCAGGGCGCGATCATGCTCAGCGACCGGCCTGCGCTGCGGCCAGCGCGGCCAGTGATTCGTCGGGCCTGGGCACGCTGAGCTGACGGGCTTGCGCGGCCACCTGACGCACCAGCTCGGTGCCAATCACCACGCGTCGCGCGCTGCGGTCGAAGTAGCGGTCCAGCACCGATTGCACCTCGCGCAAATCGGCTTGCGCGGTGTCGAACTGGCGCGACAGCAGCGCCAGTCGGGCATTGAGCAGCCGCAGCTTCAGGTTCTCGCGCAGGAACCAGGCCTGCTCGGGCGCGACCAGCATCGCCTCCGGGTTGTCGATCTGGGTCACCCGCACCAGACCCTTGACCTCGCCCCAGACCCGCTCACTGGCCAGCAGCCAACCCGACTTCAGCCACGACCACCAACCCGCCAGATCGCTGGGCTGGGTAGCGGCAGCTGCCGGGCCTGCCGCAACGGGCGCAAGCGCCGCCGAGCGGGCCGCAGCGGCACGCAACTGGGGTTGCGCCAGCAGCGGCAGCTCGTCGACCATGCGCACCGCTTCATCGAGCTTGATCGTCAGGCTGGCAATGTCGGTGACCGCCACCGCACGCACCCGGTCCAGGTCACGGGCCAGTGCCCGGCGCACACGTTCGACCCGCGGCTGGTTCATGCGGGCGAGCCGCTCTTCGGCCTGGCGCAGTGCAGCGGCCAGCGGCTCGGCGCTGCCGGTGATGGCGCTCTGCTGCACCGAGACCCGCAGCGCGGCGTCCACATCAGCCAGCACGTTTTCATCGCGTGAGCGAGACAGCTGCTGGATCAGGTCTTCCAGCTGGCTTCGCTGCAGCGCAGTCTCGGCCACCCGGGCTTCGAGCATGACCACTTTGGATTCGGCGGCGCGGGCGGCATCCTGCGCCTGCTTGGCCAGGGTGTGCGCCTCGATGGCCTGGCCCTGGCTGTCCTGCTGGCGCCGCACCAGTTCTTGCTCCAGCGACTTGATGCGCTGCTGGCCCAGCAGCGCCAGCGTGATCGCGGCGACGCTGAGCGCGCCGCCCACGGTCAAGGCGATGTGGCTGAAATTGACGGGCAGGCCGGCCGGGCGGACTGCACTGGCAGGCTCGGCAGCCACTGGGGCTGCGGGCACGGGTTCAGCGGAGGCGGATTGGGCGTTGTCGGTCACGTCAAAAGCATTGTATCGAGGGGCTTGCCAGCAAGACCGGGCCAAAAACGGCCCCGCTGTCGCTCTTGGGTCAGACGGCAGCCGGCCCGGACAGCCCAGCCCTGCGCAGCGCTGCCGCCACCGCCTCGGGCGACGGCGCGACCTGCTGAACCCGACCAAAACCCAGCCGAGTGGCGGCCTCGGCGATGCGCGGGTGGCTGGCCAGCGCGCTCGAGTCAAGCCAGCGGGCTGCGGGTGCCAACGCGGGCAGATGGCCCACCGCCTCGCTGCTGCTGAACAGCCAGCAGTGCGCCTCAGGCCGGGCCAGCGCCTGCTGCAGCAGCGCCAGCCCGGCGGCATCCGGCACCGGCGCGGTGCGTCGGTAGGCCTCGACAAAGTGCAACTGCGCGCCGTGCTGGCGCAAGGTATCGGCCAACCAGTCGCGACCGCCCTCGCCGCGTACCACCAGCACCGAACGACCCGGCCACTGCAACCGGCCACCCAGCACGCCCCACAGCGCCTCGGAGTCAAACTGCCCTGCTGCCTCAGGCGGCGTGACCACTGCCGGCGCCGGCACCCCGGCTTGCAACAAGGCGCGCCGGGTGCCGGGGCCCGTGCCGGCGGCGAGCACCTGCGGCGGCCAGGCACTACCGGCCGGCCGCTGGGCAAAAAACCGCTCGACCGCGCTGGGGCTGACAAACATCACCACCCCAAAGCCCGCCGGGGTTTGCAGCAGGCGCTGCCAGGCCGCCCGCACCGGCCTGGCGTCAGCCGGCGCCGCGATGCCCAGCAAGGGCAAGGCGCCGGCTTGGATGCCCAAGGCCTGCAGGCCGGCCACCCACTCATCGGCCTGCGGCTGGGGCCGAGTCACGATCACGCTGGGCGCGCACTGAAGTTTCGGCCGGAGGTGCGGCGAGGCTGATGGATTCAGATCCACTGAGGCCAGCGGATCGGGCGCCGGGCAGGCGGCATCCGGTGGAGGGGTCACGGGCGGCACGCGCTGACGGTGGCCCGCCAGACTCAGGCCGGCGCCTGAGCCAGGTAGGTGTCGGCACCCAGACTGCGCAGCTGGGCGGCGGCCTGTTCGCCCAGCGCGCTGGCGGCGCGGGTCGTGGCCTCATCCGCCACGCTCGCGATCAGTGCGGACACCTGGGTGCGCAGCAAAGGCCGGCGCGGGTTCTCAGCGTCGCCCAGCGCGGCGTCCAGCACCAGCCGATCTCCCTGCCAGACCGCGTGCGCGGCCAGTGGCATGCTGCAACTGCCGCCCAGGCTCCGTGACACCGCCCGCTCAGCATGCACCGCCAGCCAGGTCGGCACGTGGGTGAGCTGGGCGAGCTGGGCGCGCAGGGTGCCGGCGTCGCTGCGCACCTCGATACCGAGTGCGCCCTGGCCGGCGGCCGGGATCATCATCGCCGGGTCGAAGCAGGCGCGGATGCGGTAGGACAGGCCCAGGCGTTTCAAGCCCGCCGCCGCCAGCACGATGGCATCAAACCCGCCGTCGTCGAGCTTGCGCAAGCGGGTGTCGAGGTTGCCGCGCAGCGGCTCGATACGCAGGTCAGGCCGTTGCGCCATCAGCTGCACCACGCGGCGCAGGCTGGAGGTGCCGACCACCGCACCCTGCGGCAGCGCCGCGACCGACTCAAAACGGCCAGAAACCAGGGCGTCGCGCGGATCTTCACGCGCCAGCACGGTGGCCAGCACAAAGCCCTCGGGCAACTCCATCGGCACGTCCTTGAGCGAGTGCACCGCCAGGTGGGCGCGGCCCTCCTCCAGCGCCACCTCCAACTCCTTGACGAACAAGCCCTTGCCGCCGACCTTGCTGAGCGCCCGGTCCAGGATCTGGTCGCCCCGGGTGGTCATGCCCAGCAGGCCGACCTGCAGGCCAAAGCGCGCCGCCAGCAGCTCACGCACATGCTCGGCCTGCCAGAGAGCCAACCGGCTCTCGCGGGTGGCGATCAGGGTGGCGCTTTGGGCTGGGTTGGTAGCGGTGTCAGGGGTGTTGTCCGTCATGGTGGCCCAATTATCGCTAGCAGCGTGGGCGGCATCGCCCCGCCTCGGGGCCCGCCCCATGACTTTGCGGCGGCCGACGCGGTGCAAGCACAGCGGCAGGTCGGCTGCTACGATGCCGAGCATTCGCCGATTGGTAATTTGGTTACACGTTTGGAGACTGTCATGCCACAAGTCCGCCCCGCTGGCAAATCCGCCCGACCCGTCCGGCCGGGCGCCGCCAGCCTGCCCGCCACGCCCGCCAAGCCCGTCGATGCAGCGGACGCCGCTGCCAAGAACAAGCCGCTGATGGAGGACATCCGGCTGCTCGGCCGGATGCTGGGTGACGTGATCCGCGAGCAAGAGGGCAAGGAGGCGTTTGAGCTGATCGAGCGGGTACGCCAGCTCTCGGTGGCCTACCGGCTGAAAAAAGACGCCTCCGCCGGCCGCGTGCTGGACCGGCTGCTGAAGAACCTGTCATCCGACCAAACCGTCAGCGTGATCCGCGCTTTCAGCTATTTCTCGCACCTGGCCAACATCGCCGAAGACCGCCACCACGTGCGCCGGCGCCAGCACCATGAGCGCCAGGGCCATCAGCAAGAAGGATCACTGGCGCTGACTTTCGAGCGCCTGCACCAGGCCGACATCCGCGCGGTCGACGTGGCGGCGATGCTGGCCCATGCCTACATCTCGCCGGTGCTCACCGCCCACCCGACCGAGGTGCAGCGCAAGAGCATCCTGGATGCCGAGCGGGCGATTGCCGAGCTGGTGAGTGAACGTGACGACCTGCGCGGCGAGCGCGAGCGGCGCGACAACGAGGCCTTGATGCGCGGCCGCATCACCCAGCTGTGGCAAACGCGCATGCTGCGCTACACCAAGCTGACGGTGGCCGACGAGATCGAAAACGTGCTGAGCTACTACCAGAGCACCTTCTTGCGGCAGATTCCCCGGCTCTACCGCGAGATCGAAGAGCATCTGGCCGGCCATGCCGTGCCGAGCTTTTTGCGCATGGGCCAGTGGATTGGCGGCGACCGCGACGGCAATCCCAATGTCACCGCCGAGACCCTGCGCATGGCGCTGGCCCGGCAGAGCGAGGTGGCGCTGCGCTTTTACCTGACGGAGGTGCATGCGCTAGGCGCCGAGCTGTCCATCAGCCAGATGCTGGCCGGCGTGACGCCGGCGATGCAGGCGCTGGCCGCCGCCTCGCACGACCACAACCCGCACCGCGAGGACGAACCCTACCGCCGAGCGCTGGTCGGCATCTATGCCAGGCTGGCCGCCACCTTGCAAGCGCTGACCGGCACCGAGGCGCTGCGCCACGCCGTGTCACCGCAAGACCCGTACAGCGCGCCAGCCGATTTCCTGGCCGACCTGGCGGTGATTGCCGGCAGCCTGCAATCGCACCATGCCCAGGCGCTGGTGGCGCCCCGTCTGGCACCTCTGATGCGGGCGGTGCAGGTATTCGGCTTTCACCTGGCCACGCTGGACTTGCGCCAGAGTTCAGACAAGCACGAGGCGGTGCTGGCCGAGCTGCTGCGGGTGGCGCGACTGCACGCCGATTATTCATCGCTGGCCGAGCCGGACCGTCGCAGCCTGTTGCTGGGCCTGCTCAACGACGCCCGGCCGCTGCGCGTGTTTGGTGCGACGTATTCCGAGCTGGCGCAGGGCGAGCTGGCGATCTTTGAGACTGCGCGCGAGATGCTGGCACGCTACGGCCACGAGGCGCTGCGCCACTGCATCATCAGCCACACCGAGTCGGTCAGCGACCTGCTGGAGCTGCTGCTGCTGCAAAAAGAATGCGGCCTGATGACCGGCACGCTGGACGACGGCGGAAAGTGCGCGCTGATCGTCGTGCCGCTGTTCGAGACCATCGGCGACCTGCGCTGCGCCGAACCGATCATGCGCGAGTTCTACGCCCTGCCCGGCATCACCGAGCTGGTCAATCGCGGCGGCGGCGAGCAAGACATCATGCTGGGCTACAGCGACAGCAACAAGGACGGCGGGTTTTTTACCAGCAACTGGGAACTGTACCGGGCCGAGCTGGCCCTGGTGGGCCTGTTTGGGCCGCTGCGTGCGGCCCAGGGCATCACCCTGCGCCTGTTCCATGGCCGGGGCGGCACGGTGGGGCGCGGCGGCGGCCCGAGCTACCAGGCGATCCTGGCGCAGCCGCCCGGCACGGTGAATGGCCAGATCCGCCTGACTGAGCAGGGCGAGGTGATCGGCAGCAAGTACGCCAACCCCGAGATCGGCCGCCGCAACCTCGAAACCCTGGTCGCCGCCACCCTGGAGGCCACCCTGTTGCACAGCCCTGCGGCCAGCAAGGCCGGTGCGCCCCAGGCATTTCTCGATGCCGCTGGCGCGCTCAGCCAGGCCAGTTTTGCGGCCTACCGCAAGCTGGTCTACGAGACGCCGGGCTTTACCGAGTACTTTTTTGCCGCCACCCCGATCCGTGAGATCGCCGAGTTGAACATCGGCTCACGCCCAGCCTCGCGCAAGGCAAGCCGCGCAATCGAGGACTTGCGCGCCATCCCCTGGGGGTTTTCTTGGGGCCAGTGCCGGGTGGCCTTGCCGGGCTGGTGCGGCTTTGGCTCGGCGATCAATGACTTCTTGGGCGCCGAGGACGGCCGGCCGGCCCGGCTGGCGCTGCTGCAGAAGATGCACAAGCAGTGGCCGTTTTTCCGTACCCTGTTGTCGAACCTGGACATGGTGCTGGCCAAGAGCGATTTGCGCATCGCCGCCCGCTACGTTGAATTGGTCGAAGACAAGCGCCTGGCCAAGCGCATTTTTGCGGCGATCCGTGCCGAGTGGGACAGCACCCACCACGCGCTGTCGCTGATCACCGGCGAGGCCGAACGGCTGCAAAGCAACCCGGCACTGGCGCGCTCGATCGAGCACCGGTTCCCCTACCTCGACCCGCTCAACCACCTGCAGGTCGAATTGATGCGGCGCTACCGCAGCCGCTTGGAGGGTGACCCGGCCAATGAGCGGCTGAAGCGCGGCATCCATTTGTCGATCAACGGTGTGGCGGCAGGGCTGCGCAACACCGGTTGAGGCGGCGCGCCGGGCGCCGGGCACCGCAGCGCAGGCGGCAGTCACCCGGCTGCCCGCGCCAGCACCTCACGTACCGCAGGCAGCTGCCGGCGCGACACCGCCAGCCAGTCGCCGTTGACGAGTTGCAGCTGCCAGCCGTCATCGGTTTCAGACGGGGCCAGGCCGGATGCAGTCAGCCCGGCAGCATTCACCCCGGCAGCACCGCCACGCGCCAGCGCCCGCACCGCCGATACCGCCACCACGGCGTTGCGGTGCACCCGCAAAAAGCCGTCACCCAGGCGCTGCTCCAGCTCACCGAGCGAGTCGTCCAGCAGCCAGCGGCCGCGGTTGCTGCACAGCGTGACGTATTTCAACTCGGCCTTGAGGTAGAGCACCTCGACCACCGGCACCCGCAGCACCCGGCCGCGGTCGCTGACCACGATCACCGGCCCGGCCAGCGTGGCCGGCGGCGCCTGGGCGCGGCGCTGCGCCACGCGCAGCAATGCCGCCTGCAGCCGCTCGCGCCGCACCGGCTTGGTCAGGTAGTCGGCGGCATCGACCTCGAAGGCGCGCAACGCATGTTCGCTGTGGGCGCTGACAAACACCACCCAGGGTGCGCTGGGCCGGCGCCGGATGTCGTCGGCCAGTTTCAGGCCATGGCCGCCCGGCATCACGATGTCGAGTAGCACCAAATCGCAGGGCGTGGCGTCCAGCTGGCGCAGCGCCTCACCCACCGTGCCGGCCTCGCCCACCACCACGGCACGCGGCTCGCTGCAGGCCTCGACCAGGCCCCGCAGCCGCAGCCGGGCCAGCGGCTCGTCGTCGACGATCAGCACCGCCAAGGCGGCCGGGTGGGCGGTGGTGGTTGCCTCACGCCGTGATTTATCCGGCCGGCCAGCGGGCTCGTCACCCGGCTGATCACCCGGCTGATCACCCGGCTCGTCACCCAGCAGGTTCTGCGGTTCAACGCCGCCGGGGGGGGCTGAATTCACAGCGGCACCACGATGCGGGCCTGGTACAAACCGCCGTCCACGCCGGTGGTCAGCGACGCCGCCACGTCATGCAGCAGGCGCAGCCGCTCGGCCACGTTGGCCAGCGCGATGCCGCTGCCGGGTCGGCCGGGCTCTTCGGGCAAGGTGTTGCTGACCAGCACCTCGGCCATGCCCCGCACGGCCCGGGTGCGCACCACGATGCGGCCACCCTCCAGCGCCGGCTCGATGCCGTGGCGCACGGCGTTTTCAACCAAGGGCTGCAGCACCAGTGGGGGCAGCGGCGCGGCAGCCGCCGCCGGGTCCAGGTCCCATTCGACCGCCAGACGCTGGCCAAAGCGCAGCTGCTCGATCGCCAGGTAGCGCTGGGCCAGATCGATCTCCTCGTCCAGCGTCACCGCCACACCGGTTTCAGCCAGCGCCACGCGGAACAACTCGGCCAGGTCCTCCAGCACGGTCTCGGCCCGGTGCGGGTCCACCTGCACCAGCGCCAGCGCGGTGTTGAGCGCGTTGAACAAAAAATGCGGTCGGATGCGGGATTGCAACTCGGCCAGCCGGGCGCTGGCCTCAACCGGCTGGGCCGCCGAAGCCCGCAAGCCCAGCCAGTGCCACGCCAGCAGTGCCAGTGCCGCGCCGCAGGCCGCACTGGCCGCAGCCGTGATGGCTTGCAGCGGCGCCAGGCTCAACCCGGCCAACGCAGCCCAGGCCGCCACTGCCGCCACCGCACCCAGCCCGGCCAGCGCCGCGTCGCGCGCCCGGCGCTCACGCTGCGCCAGCCAGGGCCGCAACGCACAGGCCGCCCACAGCCACAGCAGTCCGCCGACCAGGGCCGCAAAAGCCAGTACCGCCGCCCGGGCCCCTGCATCGAGCAGGCCCCGGGCCAGTGGCAAGGCCGCCAAGGCCACGGCGATCTGCAAAAACAACAAAACCCGCAGCCCAAGCGCCGGACGGCAGAGGTCGAACTGGCTGGCCAGTCGCTGGCGCTCGCTGGCTTTTTGCGCATGCAGCGGGTCAAAGCGGCTGGCTTCGAACAGCGAATTGGCACCGGCACCGCGCAAACGCCCGGTGTCGGGCCACAGACTGGGCTGGCGGCTGTCGGCGTCGGTCTCGTCCCCGCTGGCCGCGCCGGGTGTAGCGGGGTTGGCGGGCGGGCTGGCCGGCGGGCTGGCCGGCGGGTGGGCCGGCGGGTGGGCCGGCTTGGCGGATGACATGCTGACGGACGGCGTGGCAGTCGTGTTGGCGGACGGGTTGGCGGACGGGTTGGCGGCAGCGTTGGCGGTCAACGCCAAAGTCCTGATCAGATAGGCGGCCGGATAATACGGCCAGGGCGGTCCGCAGCGGGCCGCCCCTGTGAAACCCCAGCCAGCGAAGCGCGCCCCCGATGTCCGGCACCCCTCACGACAACCCCCTCGCCAACAAGGCGCAAGCCTGGTCGGCCTTGTTCACCGAGCCGATGAGCGAACTGGTCAAGCGCTACACCGCCAGCGTCGGTTTCGACCAGCGTCTGTGGCAGGCCGACATCGCCGGCAGCCTGGCGCACGCCGGCATGCTGGCGGCCCAGGGCATCATCGGCGCGCAAGACCTGGCCGAGATCCAGCGCGGCCTGGGCCAGATCGGCCAGGACATCGCGGCCGGCCGCTTCGAGTGGAAGCTCGAACTCGAAGACGTGCACCTCAACATCGAGGCCCGATTGACCCAACTGGTGGGCGATGCCGGCAAACGCCTGCACACCGGCCGCTCGCGCAACGACCAGGTCGCCACCGACGTGCGGCTTTGGCTGCGCGGCGAGATTGACGCGCTGGCCGGCTTGCTGGCCGAGATGCAGCGCGCGCTGGTGGATGTGGCCGCACAGCACACCCAGACCGTGATGCCCGGCTTCACCCACCTGCAGGTGGCCCAACCGGTGAGCTTTGCGCACCACCTGCTGGCCTACGTCGAGATGTTTGCCCGCGACGCCGAGCGCCTGGCCGATGTGCGCCGCCGCACCAACCGCCTGCCACTGGGCGCGGCAGCACTCGCCGGCACCAGCTATCCGCTGGACCGCGAGGCCGTGGCCGCAGCGTTGGGCTTTGAGGGCTTGTGCGAAAACAGCCTCGACGCCGTCAGCGACCGCGACTTTGCGCTCGAATTTCTGGCCTTTGCCTCGATCACGATGGTGCATGTGTCGCGCCTGGCCGAGGAGCTGGTGCTGTGGATGAGCCAGAACTTCGGCTTCATCGACCTGTCGGACCGCTACTGCACCGGCTCGTCCATCATGCCGCAGAAGCGCAACCCCGACGTGGCCGAACTGGCGCGCGGCAAGAGCGGCCGAGTGATCGGCCATTTGATGGGCCTGATCACGCTGATGAAAGGCCAGCCGCTGGCCTACAACAAGGACAACCAGGAGGACAAGGAGCCGCTGTTCGACACCGTCGACACCCTGGCTGCCACTTTGCGCATCCTGGCCGAGATGGTGGCCGGCATCATCGTCAAACCGCAGGCGATGGAGGCCGCCGCCCGCCGTGGCTATGCCACCGCCACCGACCTGGCCGACTACCTGGTAAAGCGCGGCCTGCCCTTTCGCGATGCCCACGAGGTGGTGGCCCACGCTGTCAAGCTCGGCCTGCAGCAAGGGCTGGACCTGGCCGAACTGCCCTTGGCCGAGTTGCAGGCACTGCACCCGCTGATCGGCGCTGACGCGGCCGGGGCGCTGAGCCTGCGCGGCGCCTTGAATGCCCGCAACGTGCGGGGCGGTACGGCGCCGGCCCAGGTGCTGGCGCAGATTGCGCGGCACCGGGCGCGGCTGGGGTGAGAGTCTGGGCAAGTGCCCGGGTCGCCGTTTCGCGACTTGACTGGCGTCTGGGTGATCAGCGGGGTGTTGGGCTGGCAACATTGCGACTGTCGGCGGCCAACATCCAGCCGGTGTACTTTCGTGCGCCCTTCACAAAATCAACTTGCAGCCAGTCATGTTGCTGCGCCCGTACCTGCAAGGTGTCGCCCGCGACAACGTAGGCGCGCTGTCGATCTTTGCGATCAGGCTGGTTGTGAAAATAAGCGCGCTTTGCCGTAACGGTTCTCAATTCAATCCACGGCTCAATTTTTATCAAGGATAAAAACAGGCCCTCTGAAATCTCGGGTGGCAGTACCAGGCCGCAACCATCATGAGTTCGACCTCTGGGTATTTTAAGTACCACACCTTTGGGTTCGGCGGTGATTATTCCCGGCAGACTGTGACTCGACCAACTGACCATTGAATGGTCGCTTGAGTTGACATCTCCAGTCAAAAAGAACTGACACTTTTTTCCAGGGTTCGCGCCTTGCACTTCAAAGTACTCACCAACGAGCCGGCCGTCTCCTGAAACCGCCAGGGTCAACCCTTCAAACTGCCCCGAACGAACTCCCGTCTCGGTACCCTGAGCGACAGCGGCTGCGGTCAGCCACAACCAGACGGACGCCGCAATTCGCCACTGCCTGCTGCGGTGAAGACTAGGTGCCACCATGCTTTTTATAAGCGCGAGCGATTTGCTTGTCGTAGTCACCATAGTCTTCGCCGTTGTACGAACGAGCCATCGCCGCAAAATCCTTTGCTTGCATGGCCTTGATGCAGGTGGGAGATTGTTTACAGTAACCTATAAATGCCTGCAGCTGACCAATTTCTCCGCCCTTCATGGCGGTCACAAAGTCATCCACCGTGCTGTACCCACAGTTCTCAAAGTTAAAGCCCATCACTTGAAACATGCCCCAAGAACAAGACCTCAATGCTGCATCGTGATCCAGGGCCATTGCGGTTTTCAAGGTTTCCCAGGCAGTCGCCTGGTTCTCGTTATTGACGCGCCACTGCGATCCTGCCTTCTCCAAATAGGGGTAAGACAACATCGGATGAGTGAGGTCGAATTTGGCGTGAGTGTACCTGCGAAACCAATGGCCTTCAAAAGCAATAATGGGCAGCCCGGCCGGACCAAAGCCGCCTTTACCGGCGGACTCCACTTCAGCGAATGCGCGAACCAGCGCTGGCTCAATACCGTCACCTAGCGCCAGCGCGGCCCTGTTGTAATCGGTATCGGTCAGGCCGGCACTGGGCGAAGAAGGAACGGCGGTAGCCAAGGCTTTGATCCGATGACCCGAATGGTCGCGGTGGGCGTGGTGGTGATGCTTTTTGCCATGGTGGTGGTGCAAAACCCCCGGCACCGCTGACGCGGATCGGCAAAGCGTTCCAGCATCGATTTGTAAAGCATCCAGTACGGTACAGATCGGCCCTCGAATGCTGAAGTTGCTCACGAATTTGCCTTTACCGGTGTGTTTTGGTGGCCCGCCGGCGAGGCTATGCGAGCCGAGCCGAATAGGAAGGGACTAGGCGGTTTCAAGCTTGTAGTTCGGGCTGAGCCGCCCGCCTAGGCCTGCCTGGCACCAATCTTTGCTTTCAGTTCTGTCGGGGAGAGCAATGGATTGCTCCGATGCAACATTCGATGACAGTTCGAGCAGACCATTGCCAGACTTTCGATCTTTGTCTTGCTTTCGCCATCTAGTGTGCTTACCGGACTTGTATGGTGTGCCTCAATAAATCCGCTGCCAAGACTTCCATATACTTCGGAGAAGTTGAAGCTGCAGACTTCGCATACCAGTTTCCCGGTCTGTTTCAGTCTGCTAGCTTTGGCGCGACTTGCCAATGCCCCATCGCGTTCAAGTTTGCGATGCATGGCATACCGAATTTTTCCCTCGGCAAATGATGACTCATCACTTTCATCCTGAATCTCGCCTACGGGCAGATTATCGAGAACTGACGAAGTTGCTGCGTCGGGTTTAGGCTTGCCACTATAGCTTTGTAGAACATTCAATAAGTCACGCTCTGAGGAGAGTTTCAATAGCCACGCGGCAATCCCCGGCTTCCCTTGATAAGGACCGGCAAGACGATCAGATGAGAGATGAATTCTCGCAGTTTCCTTTGACAATTGCTCAACCACTGCGGAATTGGAGAGGGTGACCGCCACCGGATTAAATGACCCCTCCAGAAATAGCTTGAACTGGGTTTGGGAACGACGGTCTATCGCCAAGTGTCGTCCATTCGATGTTTCGTATAGTGCTTCGTACCTCGTTTTTGGCTTTCGGAGACTGATGCCTGGGTAAGCGTCAATAACATATTCAAGTTCTTCTGTATTCAATTTTGTCTTTTCTCGTGTCAGTGGTAGAACTTTTGCGTGGCAGGCCTAACGTTTGAGCTAACCGGGCGACGACGGCAGGACGCCAGGCCCGGGCTGGCGAAAATGTAGCGCGTACCGCCGGCCCGGGCCTGGTGGCCTGCCGTTGGCGCTCCGCTTGAGCGAATAGGAAGGGACTTCCCCAGTCCACAACCGGTGTCGAGGCACCAAGATTGACGGCGTGTTGGAAGTCAATCTGCAACCGGAAAGGGGAAGTCCCATGTCTGAGGTTACACGTCGTTTGATCGCTCGGGTAGGTGTGGATATCGCCAAGCAGGT
>JANYKR010000144.1 GCA_025358155.1 Betaproteobacteria bacterium | reverse complement strand
GCGAGTCGAAACGGGAACGGCAACTCAGCCAGCGGTGACGGCTGGAAATTCCGGGGTCGTGGCCTTATCCAGGTCACTGGCCGTGCAAATTACAAGGCGGCGGCGGCCGAGTACGGCAAGTTGTACGGCGACGCCGTGGACTTCGAGGCAAACCCTGAAAAAATGGAGGAATTTCCCTTCACTGTGCGTTCGGCTGTCTGTTTCTGGATCGAACATGGCCTGCAGTCCCTTGCCGACAAGGGCGAGACCGATGCAGCTGTCGACAGCATCACCGAAGTGATCAACCTGAATACCGACAGCTATGCCAACCGCCGCAGCAATTTCAAAACCGCCCTTGATGCATTCAAGATCTGAGCAATGGCTGAGCGGCCGAGCGCTTCTGCGGTGCATGGTTTTGCTGGCTTGCGCAGCTCCAGGTTTTGCCAAAGCCTCGCCGCCAGCCGCTGTCTCGCTATGCCATCCTGACGAGGCAGTTCGGTTCTCGTGCCCGATCGGACGCAAGCTCGTCTCGCTTTGTGCAGCCGGCAAATCGGGTGCATCCGAGTCCTTGAGCTATCGCTACGGGGCTGCCAGGCACATAGAGAAGACTTTTGTAGCCAGCGCTGACAACGGCAGACGCTTCCATGGCACGGTGTCGCCAGCCCGGCCCGGTGCTTCTGTCAGCCAGGTCTGGTTTGATCTGGGTGAGGTGCGCTACCTCTTGAGCGCCTGCACCGGTGGCTCTTGCGCGTTTCGCGCCGGGCTGGCCGTATTTCAAGGCGACCGCATCCTGATGAACGCGCGCTGCGACCGCGCCGGAGACGGAGATCTGGCCTGGTTTTCGAGCGACTTGGTGAAGTTTGGCTCCGGTGCAGCAGACAGCGCGTCCGCCACCTCACTGCTGCTGATTGAAGATGTCGATAACGACATCGTCCGTCTTTATGGACTCGGGCCCGCAAAAGCGCGTTGACGCGCTGAATGTCTCTGGTGCACCGATGAGCAGCTTGGGGATGGCGCTGAAGTATGCTGGCAATGTAAAAACGCGCACTGCGAATCCGGTGCTCCCACATCGGCGCAAGCCAGAGGGCCTATTCATGCTGGTGATAAAGCAGTCGCAGATTGCGCAGCTTAGCGAGCTGGCATGTCTTCGGTTTGCCGCGACGTTGGTCGATCACCTGGCTGCTTTCTCTCCCCCTTTGTTCGAGGCCGTTGGTGCCGAGCAAATGCGTAGGGTGGTCGACTTCGGCATGGCGCGTGCTGCGGCACACGGCTTTTCAAGGCAAGGGCCGGTTCGGCTCTATTTGGAATTAATGCTGCTGTTCGGCTACTCAATGCCAGGAATTGAGTTCAAACGAGCGAATCGAGGACCTGCCGGCTTACAACGGCATGTTCCGGCGAGGACGAGCTAAGTCGTTGTCAGCAAACGCAGATCGCCTTGAATTCCATTGCCACTTCATTCGTTCGTACTGCCACGTTATTCGTACTTCGACAGTTCGGCCTGCTGTCCCCGGCCGGCACGCCGGCCGACGTGGTCGACCGCGTACAAAAGGAAAGCGCAGCCGCCATGGGCACACCGACCTTGAAGGAGCGCCTGCTGTCGCAAGGCGCGCTGCCGGGCGGCATGGCGCCGGCCGCGTTTGCGAGCTACATCGCGGCCGAAACCACGAAATGGGCGAAGGTGGTCAAGGCCTCGGGCGCGACGGTGGACTGACGCCCCGAGACATCAGCGACAGCGCTGCACCTCGGCCGCGCACGCCAGCGTGACGCCGCGTGCGGCGAAGGCGTCGGCCAGCGCCAGCACGTCCGGGCGGTACTTGTCGACGACCGGCTGGCCCTTGAGCTGGCCGCACCACCAGTCGGCCGCCGTTTCGCCGCGGCGGTCTTTCAGCGACACATCGGCCCCCAGGCGCAGCAGGGTGGCGGCGCTCTTCCACGTCATTTCTGCGATGGCGTGAATCAGCGGCGTTTTGCCGGCCCAAACGACATTGATGTCTGCGCCAGCTTTGACCAGTTGATCCAGCGCCTGGTTGCCCGGGAATGCGGTCGCCGTGTGAATCACCGGTTCCTTGCTGTCACCGATCGCATTGACGTCGGCCTTGGTCGCGACCAGTGCGGCCACGAAGTCCGGGTTGGGCATGCGCACCGCAAAGTGCAGCGGCGCGTTGCCGTTGGTCAGCCGTGCATTCGGGTCGGCGCCGGCCGCCAGCAGTTCACGCAGCACATCGGCTTTCGGGGCGACGAACACGAAATGGATCGGCCGAAACCCGTCGCTGCCCGGTGCGTTGGGCGACACGCCGGCGGCGAGCGCCTTCTTGACCCGCGCGACGTTGCCGCTCTGAACGTCGTCGACGAAGGCGGCCACGACCGGGTCTGAAAAGTAGCGGCTGGATTTGAGTGCGTCCATCGATTGTGCCTCCTGGCACGCGGAAATCTGCAAAAGGGTGATCGAGGCGAACAGCGTGGCCGAAAGGAGCCGCGCCGCGCGTCGATGCAACGGTTCAGGCGATGCATTCATGCACGAATGGTGACAGGCCTCAGTGCGCGGCCAGAACCGCCATGTCTTCGGTCTTTTCTTTCTCGATGCCGTTGATCGCGCTGAGGATGGAATGCTGCCCGGTCAGGTTGGCGCGCGACACCACTTCGCCCGCATCGTTGATGGTCTCGACCTGGTGGATCGGCCCGATGGCAGGCGGCATCACATCGCCGTTCTGCAGCACGTTGCGCATGCTGCGGGGCAGCGCCTTGAAGGCCTTGTCGGCGTAGTCGGCCACGTCGGGCGACAGGCCGCTGCCGCCGAAGGCCTTGCCGATCTCGTCACCGATCTTCATGCCGCCACCGAGCGCGCCGGCCAACGGGCCGACGATGCCGACGATGGCGGCCTGCACTGCGGGCGAGTTCTGTGCGCCGGTGAGCGGGTCGCCGGTGGTGCGGTATTGGGTGAACTGATCGGGGCTCGGCATGCGGCCGTTGACCGTGTCCGGGTGCAGCCCGGCCGAGTTGAACATCATGCCGTGCAGGCCACCGGTCGCGCCGGCCGCCTGCGCCTTGCCGCCGCCCAGGGAATGACCGGTGACGAGCACGTTTTCACCAAACCCCTTGCGGACGTCCTGCCCCAGGCCCGTGGCGGCGCGGTATTGGCGCGTCTCCAGCGCCATCGCCTGGTCGTGGTCGACGATGCCGTCTTCCAGCTCGGCCGTGCCGCGGAACGCCAGCACCGTTTGCTTGCCACCGGGCCAGTCGTCTGGCGTCTCGTACATGACGGCGCGGGCCTTGTCCATCTGGTCCGGACTCACGCCTCTGGCCTCAAGCGCGTCGTTGCCGACGATCGACCACCCGACCGGCGGCGCCGTCGGCGGGTCCTTCGGCGGGTACTGCGCATAGCAGTCGTTCGACAGGCGCGCCAGTTCGACCGCCTGGTTGTTCTGCTGGAAGCGGTCGGCGGCGGCGCGCACCTCGGGGTCGGGGCTGCGCTGGCCATCGCGGATCATCTGTTGGCGCTTTTCCAGCCGCGCCTTCTTGCCGGCCCAGGCGTCGGGGCAGGGCTCGACCAGGGTCTGTGCGGGCGTGGCGGCGGGTGCCAGCAGGTTGCGCGCGGCGCGGTAGGGCGCGGTGATCACGTTGGTGGCGGCACCAGTGACGGCACGGGTGGTGATGCCGGCCGCGTCGACCACCGCCCGGCCGCCGAAACTGGCGGCGTTGCCGGCCATGTGCGCGGCCGAGACCGCTGCGTCCCGCGAGGCCACGGCGGCGCGGGTGGCAGCCTGGGCGGTGGCTTGTGCGGCGCGGGCGGCGGCGGCGGCAGCCGCGTCGGCCGCCGAAGCGGCGGACAACATCATCGAAGCGCCGGCCTGCTTCGCCGCGTCGGTCGCCGCGCTGAAGGCGTTGCTGAGTGCATCACCCCAGCCCATCAGGACACCTCGCCGCGCAGGGTGGCCAGCAGGGTCTCGGCGATGCGCTCGAGCGCCTCGGCCTTCTGCGACGGGGTCAGGCGGTCGCTCGCCAGCACTTCGGCCATGGCCGGGAAGCGAGTGTCGAAGTCGAGGCCGAGCAGCCAGGAGGTGATGACATAGCGGGCCACGTCGAGCTCGGAACTCAGGCCGTGGCCGTGGGCCTTGGCGATCTGCCCGCGCAACGCGGCATCGCCCTGCGGGCTGGCGAGCTGCGCGCGCGTGGCTGCCGGGTCGGCCGCCCCTTCGAGCAGGATGTTGCGCAATTTGCCGGCGAATCGGCTGTCGCCCAGTTGCTGCAGCTGGTGCTTCTGGAAGGTGAGGAGCATGGTCTCGACGTCGGACGGAAAACCAGCACGCGCACCCAGAAGGTGCGCCCAGCCGCGGAGTATCCACGCCCGACCCGAACGCCCGACCCCGCACAACGGGATTGTTGCACCACAACACGCGCTGCCGTGTGAGAATTTCAACGCCGCCCGCCGGGCCCGGGCCGGCGCGGGCTCGGCGTAGAGTCACGGCCCATGCCCACCACCCTCGCCGCCGCGCCCAAGCTCCCCCCGATCGACCGCCTGAGCGCCCGACTGGCGCAGGCACAGCTGGCCTAGCTGGCGGTGTGGCTGCTGGCTTTGACCGGCCTGCGCCCGCTGCTGCTGCCCGACGAGTGGCGCTACGTGGACGTGGCGCGCGACATGCTTCTGGGCGTCGGTTTCGCGGGCAACGCCAGCAGCGTGGCCGACGGTCGGGGCTGGGTGCCGCTGCTCAACGGCCTGCCCTTCTTTCACAAGCCGCCGCTGATGTACTGGCTGGACATGGCCGCGATGGGCGCGCTCGGCATTCACCAGTTCGCGGCGCGCTTCGCTCCCTTCGTCGGCGCCTGGGTGATGGGCGCGTCGCTCTTTCTCGCGCTGCGCCGCTGGCACGGCGCCGTGCTGCCGCAGCGCGCACTGCTGGTGCTGGCCACCACGCCCTTCTTCTTCATCGGCGGGCAGTACGCCAACCTCGACATGCTGGTCGCCGGCTTGATCACCGCGACGGTGCTGGCCTTCGTGCGGGCGGTCGACGGGGCGTCGCCGGCCCTCAGCGCGCCCTTGCGCTGGCGGCACTGGCCGTGCTGGCCAAGGGCCTGATCGGCATCGTGCTGCCGATGCTGGTGGTCGGCCCCTGGCTGCTCGCGCAGCGGCGCTGGCGCTGCGTGCAGCGCCTGTTGCACCCGGCCGGGCTCGCGGTGTTCGCCGCGCTGGCGCTGCCGTGGATGCTGGCGATGCAGGCCCGCTACCCGGGGTTCTTCGACTACTTCATCGTCGAACAGCACTTCCGCCGCTTCGCCTCGGCGACCTTCAACAACGTCCACCCGGTGTGGTTCTATGCCGTGGTGTTGCCAGCGCTGACGCTGCCCTGGGTGGCGTGGCTGCCGAAGGCGCTGCGCGCGGTGCGCCGCAGCACGCCGGCCGCGCCCGCTCCGCTGCTGGCGCTGTACGGCTGGTGGGTGCTGGTGATCGTCGGCTTCTTCTCGCTGCCGAGTTCGAAGCTCGTGGGCTACGTGCTGCCGGCACTGGCGCCGTGGTGCGTGCTGCTGGCGGCGGGCGTCAGCGCGTTCGGCCGGCCCGCGCGGGCCACGCTCGCGCTGGCGGCACTGCTGTGCATCGGCGTCGCGTTGGCGCTCGCGGTGGTGGCGCCGCATTCGTCGAAGGCAGCCGGGCAAGCGCTGGCGGCGCAGCGGGCGGCGGGCGGCGGGCGGCGGGCGGCGGGTGACCGGGTCGTCTTCGTCGGCGAGATGTTCTACGACCTGCCGTTCTATGCCGGCCTGCGCGAACCGGTGACAGTGGCCAGCGACTGGGCCGATCCGGACATTCAGCGCCGCGACAACTGGCGCAAGGAACTGGCCGACGCCGCCCGCTTCGACCCGGCGCGCGGGCGCGAGCTGCTGTGGCCGATCGGCCGCCTGGCGGAGCTGACCTGCCAGCGCCCAGGCGAGGCCGCGCACGCGACCTGGTTCGTGGTCAACGCGGAACGCGGGCCGGTGGAACTTGCGCCGCCGGGCGTGGTGGGTGCCACGCTGGCCCACACCGACCGCAACCTGCGCCTGTGGCGCTCGCCACCGCGGGCCTGCCCGTGACGGCGCATCGGCCGCTATGCCCTCGTCGGCGCAGCGGCCACGGCCCTGCATTACGCGCTGCTGGCCTGGCTGGTCGAAGCACAGGGCTGGTTGCCCTGGGCGGCATCAGGGGCGGGCGCGGCGGCGGGGGCGCAACTGGCCTTCGCCGGCAACCGGCAGTTCACGTTTGCCGACCGTGGGCCGCTCGGCCCGGCGTGGCTGCGGTTTCAGGGCACCGCCCTGCTCGGGGCGCTGTTCGGCATGGGTGTGGTGGCGCTCGGCGTCAGCGCCGGCGCGCATTACCTGCTGGCGCAGGGCGTGGCCACCGTGGCAGCGCTGCTGCTGACCTTCGCGGTCAACCGGCGCTTCACCTTCGGCCGGGCGGCGGAGGCCGAACCGGTCACGCCAGTGGCCAGGCCGAACCGAGCCGCACCCCCGCCGCCGCCAGGTCATCGCTGAAGGCGGTGCTGCCGAGGTAGGCGGCCTCGCGTTCACGCGCAGCGCCGATCGGGTCGGCCCGCGGCGGTGCAGCCGTGTCGCGGCGGCCCGGGTGGCAGAACAGCAATGCGCCGTGCACCGGCACGCTGGCCAGCCAGCGCTGCATCAGCACGCGGTAGTCGGGCGCGGCAAAGTCCGTAGACCGAAGCAAATTCGTCACAGTTGTGAGACTAAATCTGACACTCCGCCAATGATGATGACGGCCGGTGGGCCAAAACCCAGCAACGGCGCGGGTTTCCAAGGTTTGCGAAGCAAAGGTGTCACTTCGCAATCGAAGCCGGCGCATCGAAGCAAAATTGTCACCGCGTTCTTGATGGGCTGAGCGGTGCTGTTGGTGCCGGTGGAGTTCAGCCGCCGCAGCGCGCCCGAGTGATCGCGCGGCGGAGTTCTGGCGGTGCCGCTTGCGGTGCCAGTCTGGCGCGCCAGCCCGCGTAGGGCCGGCGGCACTCGGCACAGCGGAAGGGCGAACCGAGCAGCCTTGCGTTGAGCCGATGCATCGCATTGATTGCCTCGTCGATTGCCGCATTCTTGCTGCCTTGTCGCGCCGGTGCGGACGAGCACGACGCCGCTATGACCCACAGCACGACTAGCGCCTACCGCTCGCGTCCGCAAGAAGGTTCCGCCATGTCGATTGACCTGCGCACCATCGAGCTGATCGAACGCATCCAGCAAACGGCACTGCTCGACAAGGCGGCGACCGAACGCCTGCTGGGCGTCGCCCTCGGCCGTCCCCGTGACATGGGCAACCCGTATATCGACGTGTTCGTGGCGACTGTCGCTGATCCGTCGCCGGTGCAGACGCTCGAACTCCGGGTCTCCAAGGACGCCGGCCGACGAGGCCAGGCACTGCTGATACTCACCCTGCGACCCAGCCTCCCGGTCGCCGTCCAGGAACTGCGGGATCGCCTCAGCGCGGTCACCAGCGTCGAAGGCCCGCTTGCCGGCTCGCCGCACGGCACGCCAACCTACGAGTTGCGCGACACGCCGACCGGGCGTCTTGTCATCGGCTACCTTCCGGCCGAGGGTGATCGCGTGCACGAACTGATCTTTGACCGCAAAGCCCGGCCTCGATAAGTTGTGGGTCAGCCCTCTGTCAAAACGTCGACATGCACTGTGCGGCAGGATGCTTCATTGAGCCGGAACAACTGCCCTGGCTTCCTCAAGGCAGCAATGCTCTCTGTGCACGCTGTGCATTTGTCACTTGCTGCAAGTCACAGTGCCTCAATCCGAACCAGCAAGGACGGTCCGGCATAGCCTCAAATTGCCTGGCTCTACCGGACGGATTCCGCAATTGGCTCATCCACGTTGCGTCAGTTCGATGCGATCCACGCCGAGTGAGCAGCAATCCGTAGTCATTGACAAGCCTCAGCCGTCCACACTTGTGACAGTGAACAGATTCGCGGGTACAGGCCGCACGGCAGTCGACCCCTTGTGCCGCAGGTCGGTCAGACCAATCAACACCGCCGGATGCAGACCTTTGGCGCTCCTCGCAGGCATATCGGCGTCCTCCGGCAGGTCACTGACCCAGGCTTGATCCGCATCGTGCCGCCGCCCCGGCGCCGCCGCAAAATCAAACCATGGAAAGCCTGCACAACACCACGTTTGACGAACTCAGCACCGGCGCCACGCTGAGCGTGACCCGCACCCTGTCGGCCGCCGAGATTGACGCGCTGGGCATGGTGGCCGGCGAGCCCGAGGCGCTGCACCTGGACCGGGGCGGCCCGGGCCAGCCGGCACCGCATGCCACGCTGGCGCGCAGCGTCAGCGCCACCGGCTTGAACGCGCTGGTCTCGGGCCTGATCAACCGCCAGTTGCCCGGCCCCGGCAGCCGCATCGTGGCGCAAGACCTGCACTACCAGGGCCGGGTGGCGGTGGGCGACAGCGTCACCGTCAACCTGACGCTGCGCAAAAAATCCGCCACCGACAGCAGCATCAGGCTGGACTGCAGCATCGTCAACCAGCTGGGGGAGACCTTGCTGACCGGCAGCAGCCGGGTGATCGCACCCACCCAGCGCATCGCCTACGGCGAGTTCGCCACGCCCGAGGTGATCATCCGCCACACCGATGCCTTTGCCCAGGTGCTGGGCCGCTGCCAGGGCCTGCCGCCGGCCACCTGCGCGGTTGTCCACCCCTGCGACCGCGACGCCTTGCTCGGCGCGGCCGCGGCGCAGCAGCGCGGCCTGATCACGCCGGTGTTGGTGGGGCCGGAGGCGCGCATCCGGGCGCTGGCAGCGGCCGAAGGCATCGACCTGGCGCCCTGGCGCATCGTCAACGTCGACAACAGCCATGCTGCGGCCGCTTGCGCGGTGGCGATGGCCCGCGCCGGCGAGGTCGAGGCGCTGATGAAGGGCAGCCTGCACACCGACGAGTTGATGGCCGAGGTGGTCAACGCCAGCACCGGCCTGCGCACTGGGCAGCGCATCAGCCATGTGTTTGTGATGGATGTGCCGGCCTACCCGCGCCTGCTGCTGATCACCGATGCCGCCATCTGCATCGCGCCGACGCTGGAGGACAAGGTCGGCATCGTGCAAAACGCGATCAACCTGGCGCACATCCTGGGTGTGGACCTGCCCAAGGTGGCGATCCTGTCGGCGGTGGAGACGATCAATCCCAAGATCGCCTCGACGCTGGACGCGGCCGCGCTGTGCAAGATGGCCGACCGGGGCCAGATCACTGGCGGCATCCTGGACGGCCCGCTGGCGTTTGACAACGCGATCAGCCTTGACGCGGCGCGCACCAAGCACATCGTGTCGGCCGTGGCCGGTCAGGCCGACATCCTGCTGGTGCCCGGCCTGGAGGCCGGCAACATGCTGGCCAAGCAGCTGCAGTACCTGGCCGGGGCCGACAGCGCCGGCATCGTGCTGGGGGCGCGGGTGCCGATCGTGCTGACCAGCCGGGCCGACTCGGTGCGCACCCGGCTGTCGTCGGCGGCGCTGGTGGCGCTGGTGGCGCAGGCCCAGCGCGGCACGCGGCGCACGGCGCCATGACCTCGCCGGCGCTGGTGGTGCTCAACGCCGGCTCGTCGAGCCTGAAGTTCTCGGCGTATGCCGTGGCCACACCGACGCAAAGCGACGCCAACGGCCCGCAGCGGTTGCTGACCGGCCAGGTCGATGCGGTCAACGGCGCAGCCCATGCGCGGGCCGAATCCGCCGACGGCCGCTTGCTCGAAGAACGGCACTGGCCGCCCGACCAGGCGCCGGGCCACGAGGGCGCGCTGGCGCACCTGCTCGCGGCGCTGCCCCACTGGTTGGGTGAGCACACGGTGGCGGCGGTGGCCCACCGCGTGGTGCACGGCGGCATGCACTACAGCGCGCCGGTGCGGCTGGATACCGCCGTGCTGGCCGACCTGGACGCCCTGGTGCCGCTGGCGCCGCTGCACCAGCCCCAGGGCCTGGCGGCGATTCGCCAGCTGATGGCAACAGCACCCGCGCTGGCGCAAGTGGCCTGCTTCGATACCGCCTTCCACACCACCCAGCCCGCAGTCGCCCAGGCCTATGCGCTGCCACCGCAGATCACCGACCTGGGGGTGCGGCGCTACGGCTTTCATGGCCTGTCCTACGCCCACATCGCCTCCAGGCTGCCCAGCCTGCGGCCATCAGTCGGCTTGCGCACCATCGTGCTGCACCTGGGCAACGGCGCCAGCGCCTGCGCCATGCGCAACGGCGAGAGCGTTGCCAGCAGCATGGGCTTTACCGCCCTGGACGGCCTGGTGATGGGCAGCCGCTGCGGCGCGCTCGACCCCGGCGTGGTGCTCTACCTGATCGACCAGCAAGGCATGGACGTGCGGGCAGTCGAGCATTTGCTCTACCAGCAGTCAGGGCTGCTCGGCGTGTCGGGCTTGTCGGCTGACATGCGGGTGCTGCAAGCCAGCAACGACCCCCGTGCCCAGGCCGCCATCGGCTTGTTTGTCTACCGCATCGGCCGCGAAATCGGCAGTCTGGCCGCTGCGCTGGGCGGGCTCGACAGCCTGGTGTTCACCGCAGGGATCGGCCAGCACAGCGCGCCGGTGAGGCAAGCGGTGTGTGAGGCCGCCGCCTGGCTGGGGCTGGCGCTTGACCCCGAGGCCCATGCCGAGGCTGCCGTCCGTGGCGAGGGCTGCATCACCCGGCCGGGCAGCCGGGTGCAGGCCTGGGTACTGCCGGCCGACGAAGAGGGCTGGATCGCCTTTGAGGCATGCGGCCTGCTTTGGCCGGCATGAGGATCAGGGTCGCGCCGTCGGATTGCGCTGACAGCCCTGCGCCGACCACGCTGAGCCTGCCTGGTTTTATGCTATAGCCATTTTAAATCGATTCCATTAACTCAATCAACCCGCACAATGCTGCAGCGCAACTAAGATTCTTCCATCGCAGCTTTCAACCCCTACTCCCAGGAAATCACCATGTCGATCATCAACACCGCAGTTCTGCCGTTCAAGACCACCGCCTTCGTCAACCGCGCCGGCAAGGGCGAGTTCATTGAAGTCTCCAACGAGAGCCTGAAAGGCAAGTGGTCGGTGCTGATCTTCATGCCGGCAGCCTTCACCTTCAACTGCCCGACCGAGATCGAGGACGCGGCCGACAACTACGCCGAGTTCCAGAAGGCTGGCGCCGAGGTCTACATCGTCACCACCGACACCCACTTCTCGCACAAGGTGTGGCACGAGACCAGCCCGGCCGTGGCCAAGGCCAAATTTCCGCTGGTGGGCGACCCGACGCACACCTTGACCCACAACTTTGGCGTGCACATCCCTGAAGAAGGCCTGGCACTGCGCGGCACCTTCGTGATCAACCCCGACGGCATCATCAAGACCGCCGAGATCCACAGCAACGAGATTGCGCGGGACGTGAAAGAGACGGTGCGCAAGCTCAAGGCCGCCCAGTACACCGCTGCCAACCCCGGCCAGGTCTGCCCCGCCAAGTGGAATGTCGGTGCGCCCACGCTGGCGCCGTCGCTCGACCTGGTCGGCAAGATCTAAGCCACGGCCCATGGCGCAGGCGGGCGCGCAGCCCGCCTTGCGGATCTTGCCGCCCAGTCACCAGCGGGCCCCGCGCCCGCTACCACCACCGGACTCAGACCCGGTTCAAAGTGCCCACGGCAGGTCCGCCGGGTGTTTTGAACAGGGTCGGACCGAACACGCCTGAAACACCCTCCCAAAAGGACACCGTCATGCTCGACAGCACCACCCAAGCACAACTCGCTGCCTACTTCGAGCGCATCCGCAGCCCGATCGAACTGATCGCTTCGCTGGATGACCAGCCCGCCTCGGCCGAGATGCGTGGGCTGCTGACCGAGATCGCGGCCATTGCGCCGGCCAAGATCAGCGCCCGTTTCGACGGCCAGGATGCACGCCGGCCCAGCTTCCAGATCAGCCGCGTCGGTGCCCACACCGGCGTGCAATTCGCCGCCATCCCGATGGGCCACGAGTTCAGCTCGCTGGTGCTGGCGCTGCTGCAGGCCGGTGGCCACCCGCCCAAGCTCGAGGCCGACGTGGCCGAGCAAATCCAGTCGCTGCCGATTGACGGTGAGTTGCGGTTTGAGACCTACATTTCGCTGAGCTGCCACAACTGCCCGGACGTGGTGCAGGCGCTCAACATGCTGGCGGTGTTGAACCCCAGGATCAGCCATGTGGCGATCGACGGCGCGCTCCACCAGGCCGAGGTTGATGCGCGCCAAATCATGGCCGTGCCCAGCATTTACCTGAACGGCGAGCCGTTTTACAGCGGCCGGATGGAGATCGGCGAGATCCTGGCCCGGATCGACACCGGCAACGCCGCGCGGGACGCCGCCAAGCTGGGCACCCAGGCGCCGTTCGATGTGCTGATCGTCGGCGGCGGCCCGGCCGGTGCCGCAGCAGCGGTGTACGCCGCCCGCAAGGGCATCCGCACCGGCATCGTCGCCGAGCGGTTTGGCGGTCAGACGATGGACACCATGGGCATCGAAAACTACATCTCGGTGCTGGCGACCGAAGGGCCCAAGTTCGCTGCGGCGCTGGAGGCACAGGTCAGGCACGCCGGCGTCGAGCTGATGAACCTGCAGCGGGTGGCCCGCATCACTCCGGCTGCAACGCCCGGCGGCTACGCCAGCCTGCTGCTCGACAACGGCGCCGAGCTCAAGAGCCGCACTGTGATCCTGGCCACCGGCGCCCGCTGGAAAAACATCAACGTGCCCGGCGAGCAAACCTACAAGAACAAGGGCGTGGCCTACTGCCCGCACTGCGACGGGCCACTGTTCAAGGGCAAGGACGTGGCGGTGATCGGCGGCGGCAACTCGGGCGTCGAGGCTGCGATCGACCTGGCTGGCCTGGTCAGGCACGTTACGCTGCTCGAGTTCGACAGCCAGCTGCGCGCTGACGCGGTGCTGGTGAACAAGCTCAGGAGCCTGCCCAACGTCACCGTCCACACCCGTGCCCAGACCCTGGAGATCACCGGTGACGGACAAACGATGAACGGCTTGCGCTTCCAGGACCGCGCCAGTGGCGACCAGCACCAACTCGACCTGGCCGGCGTGTTCATCCAGATCGGCCTGGTGCCCAACACCGAGTTCTTGAAGGGCACGGTCGAATTGAGCAAGTTCGGCGAGATCCTGATCGATGCCAAGTGCCACACCAGCGTGCCAGGCATCTTTGCCGCCGGGGATGTGACAACCGTGCCGTACAAGCAGATCATCATCGCCGCGGGCGAGGGCTCAAAGGCCGCGCTGAGCGCCTTTGACCATTTGATTCGCAGCCCGATGCCGGCACCGAGCCCAGATTTGGCACCTGCATTGGCGCCAGCAAGCGCCGCACCGGCCGCCGGCGAGCTCGCCACCGCCTGAGATCGCCCCACCTCAACAGGCACAATCGCGCCTTTTTGCGGGGGGCATCCGGCCGCCCGAAAAGGTGCGCATGTTCAAGAATTTGATGGTGTACCGCCTGGCGGCCGACTGGTCCGCCACCGTGGCACAGATTGAGGCCGCGCTGGGCGCCGCCCGTTTCACCGAGTGCGGCCTGACCCAGGCCCGTGCCGTCGGCTGGGTGCCACCCCGGGGCGAGGAGCACGGCGCGCTGATCGAGGCGATTGCCGGCCAGTGGCTGCTGCAGCTGATGGTCGAGAGCAAGGTGGTGCCCGGCTCGGTGGTCAAACGCCAGGTTGACGCACTGGCCGCCCAGGTCGAGAAGCAGACCGGCCGCAAACCCGGCAAAAAGCAGCGCAACGAGCTCAAGGACCAGGCACTGCTGGACTTGTTGCCGATGGCCTTCACCAAACGTGCCGCCGTCAAGGTCTGGATATCCCCGGCCGAGCGTCTGCTGGTGCTCGACGCCGGCAGCGCCAGCCGCGCCGACGAGGTGCTGACCGCGCTGACCCAGGCCTTGCCCGGCCTGTCGGCCACGCTGGTGAACACCGCCGTGTCACCGGCGGCGGCGATGGCCGAATGGCTGGTGAGCGGCGAGGCGCCGGCCGGCTTCACGATCGACCGCGACTGCGAGCTCAAGGCCGCCGACGGTGAAAAGCCGGTGGTGCGCTATGCCCGCCACGCGCTCGACATCGCCGAGATCCGCGAGCACATCCAGGCCGGCAAGCAACCCACCCGGCTGGCGCTGACCTGGCAGGGCCGGGTCTCGTTCATGCTGACCGAGGGTTTGCAGATCAAGAAGATCAGCTTTCTGGACGGCGTGTTCGAGGGCCGGTCCGCCAAGGGCGATGAAGGCTTTGATGCCGATGCGGCGATTGCCACCGGCGAGCTGGCCCCCTTGATCAGTGACTTGCTGGACGCGCTGGGCGGCGAGCAAGTGTTTGGCGACGCGCCGGTCGCGGCAGCGGTTGCAGCCACCCCGGCCGCTGCCACCCCGGCCGCTGCCAAACAGGCCGCTGCCACACGGGCCGAACCATCACCTGCAGCGCAGCCTGTCAGCGCAAAACCGGCCGCTTCCACCGACCTGCCGCCCTGGGAAACCGCCGCCCCCTGACGCGCCGAGCGCGGCGCTCGGCGGGACTGGTGCCCGCAGGTGTCAGTGACCCCCGGGGCTTGCCGCCAAGGCCTCAGGTGTCCTTGCTGACCTTGATGGTCGGGAACTTGCTCGAAAAGTCCTTGGCCTTGTCGGCAATCTTGACCGCCACCTGGCGGGCCACCGCCTTGTAGATCGCGGCGATCTCGCCGTCGGGGTCGGCCACCACCGTGGGCCGGCCTGAATCGGCCTGCTCGCGGATGCTCATGTTCAGGGGCAGCGCTCCCAGGTAGTCGAGCTTGTACTGCGCGGCCATCTTCTTGCCACCGTCGGCGCCAAAGATGTGCTCGGTGTGGCCGCAGTTCGGGCAGCAGTACACCGCCATGTTCTCGACCAGACCGAGGATGGGCACGCCGACCTTCTCGAACATGCTCAAACCCTTCTTGGCGTCGAGCAGCGCAATGTCCTGCGGCGTGGTGACGATGATCGCGCCGGTGATCGGCACCCGCTGGCTCAGCGTGAGCTGGATGTCGCCGGTGCCGGGCGGCATGTCGACGATCAGGTAGTCCACGTCTTTCCAGTTGGTCTGGCGCAGCAACTGGTCGAGGGCCTGCGTCGCCATCGGGCCGCGCCAGATCATGGCCTGGTCGGCATCGACCAGAAACCCGATCGACGCCACCTGCAGGCCGTGGCCTTGCATCGGCTCCATGCTCTGGCCGTCGATGCTCTCGGGCCGGCCGCTGATGCCCAGCATCATCGGCTGGCTGGGGCCGTAGATGTCGGCGTCCAGCACGCCCACGGTGGCACCCTCTGCCGCCAGCGCCAGCGCCAGGTTGGCGGCGGTGGTGCTCTTGCCCACCCCGCCCTTGCCCGACGCCACGGCGATGATGTTCTTGACGCCCGGCAGCAACTGCACCCCGCGCTGCACTGCATGCGCCGTGATGCGGGTGAGCATGTTGACGCTGACGTTGCCCACACCCGGCACGCTGCGCGCAGCAGCAATGAACTGGCGGCGCAGCGCGGCGTGCTGGCTCTTGGCGGGGTAGCCAAACTCGACATCGAATGCCACATCGTCGCCCTCGATCTTGAGGTGCTTGATCTGGCGCGCCGCAACAAAGTCCTTGCCCGTGTGCGGGTCCAGCACGGTCTTGAGGGCGGCAAGCAGTGCGGCTTCGGTCACAGTGGACATGGTGGCGGTGGTCAGGGTGGAGGTGGGGCGCGGCAAACAGGCAGCAGTCTGAGCGCAGGTGTTGGCCAAATATCCAGCGACCCGGGAGTCTAGCGGACCGCCCGACCGCGCCGCCCGACAAGGCTTTGGCGCCAGTCGCTGCCGGGCCGAGCCCTAAAATCGCCTGCTCTGCCCAAGGATGGCCCCATGCCGCGCAAGCTCTTCGTCACCACCGCCCTGCCCTACGCCAACGCGGCTTTCCACATCGGCCACATGATGGAGTACATCCAGGCCGACACCTGGGTGCGGGCCCAGCGCATGAAGGGCACAGCGGTCACTTTTGTCTGCGCCGACGATGCCCACGGCGCACCGATCATGATCGCGGCCGAAAAGGCCGGCCTCAGCCCGCAACAGTTTGTCGCGGGCATCGCAGCGGGCCGGGCGCAATACCTGGACGGCTTCCACATCGGGTTCGACAACTGGCACTCGACCGACGGGCCCGAGAACCACCGCCTGGCGCAAGACATCTACCGCCGCCTGCGCGACAACGACCTGATCGACGTGCGCACGATCGAGCAGTTCTACGACCCCGACAAGGGCATGTTCCTGCCCGACCGCTTCATCAAGGGCCAGTGCCCCAAGTGCGGCGCGGCCGACCAGTACGGCGACAACTGCGAAAACTGCGGCGCGGTGTACGCCCCGACCGACCTGATCGCGCCGTACTCGGCGCTCTCAGGCGCCACGCCGGTGCTGCGCACCAGCGAGCACTTCTTTTTCAAGCTGAGCGACCCGCGCTGCGTGGCCTATCTGGAGCAATGGACCCAGGACGGCAAGCTGCAGCCCGAGGTGGCGAACAAGGTCAAGGAATGGTTCAGCCGCGACGCAGACGGCCGGGCCGCGCTCAACGACTGGGACATCAGCCGCGATGCGCCCTACTTCGGCATCGAGATACCCGACGCACCGGGCAAGTATTTCTACGTCTGGCTCGACGCCCCCATCGGCTACCTGGCCGCGCTGGAGAACCTGTTTGCCAAGCGCCTGGGCAATGCGGCCGAGGCCATCACCGCCTGCGACGCCTACCTGGCCGACCCCGAACTGGAGCAGGTGCACTTCATCGGCAAGGACATCGTCACCTTCCACACCTTGTTCTGGCCGGCCACGCTGCACTTCTCGGGCCGCAAGGTGCCCGACCACATCCATGTGCACGGCTTCTTGACGGTCAACCACGACAAGATGAGCAAGAGCCGGGGCACCGGCATCAGCCCGCTGAAGTACCTGGAACTGGGCATGAACCCCGAGTGGCTGCGCTACTACCTCGCCGCCAAGCTCAACGCCCGGGTCGAGGACATCGACTTCAACACCGAAGACTTCATCGCCCGCGTCAACAGCGACCTGGTCGGCAAGTACATCAACATCGCCAGCCGGGCGGCGGGCTTTTTGTCCAAGCGGTTTGGCGGCAGGTTGTCGGCCGACCTGGGCGTGGAAGGCCGGCTGCTGCTCGACGGCCTGCGCGCCCAGCGTGCCACCATCGAGGCGCTCTACGAGACCCGCGAGTTTGGCAAGGCGATCCGCGAGACGATGGCGCTGGCCGACCGGGTCAACGCCTTTGTCGACCTGCACAAGCCCTGGGAGCTGGCCAAACACGCCGGCGCGGATGCCGCCAAGCTGGCCGCGCTGCACGATGTCTGCTCAGTCTGCATCGAGGCCTTCCGCCTGCTGACGATCTACCTCAAACCGGTGCTGCCGGCGCTGGCGGCCCAGGTCGAGGCTTTTTTGCAAGTTGCGCCCTTGCAGTTTGCCGATGCTGACCGGGCGCTCGGCCACCACACGATTGCCAGCTACCAGCACCTGATGCAGCGGGTGGACGCAGCCAAGCTGGAGGCACTGCTGGCACCGCCTGAAACGCCGGACTTGGCGGCTGCCGGGTCAGGCACCGGCCTGCCCGCCCTGCCCGGCGGCACAGCGTTGGCCGCCGAGATCGGCATCGACGAATTCAATGCGGTTGACCTGCGCATCGCCCGCATCGTCAACGCCGAGACGGTGGACGGCAGCAGCAAGCTGCTGCGCTTGACGCTGGACGTGGGCGAGGGCAGCGACCCGCAGGGCCAGCCTATCCTGCGCAATGTCTTCTCAGGCATCCGCAGCGCCTACGCACCGGCGCAGCTGATCGGCAAGCTGACCGTGATGGTGGCCAACCTGGCCCCGCGCAAGATGAAATTCGGCCTCAGCGAGGGCATGGTGCTGGCCGCCAGCCACGCCGACGACACCGCCCAGCCCGGCCTGTTTGTGCTGGAGCCCGGCCCCGGCGCGCAGCCCGGCATGCGGGTGCGGTGATCCGGCGCCGCACCGCGCTCGGCAGGCTGGGTGCGGGGGTCGGTGCGGCCTCGGCCGTGGGGGGCTGGGCCGGTCTGGCCGCAGGTCTGGTGCGAGCCCAGACACCGGTACCCGCAACCGCAACCGCAACCGCCGCCGCAACCGCAACCGCCGCCGCCGCCGCTTTCGAGTTCATCGCGCTGGGCGACATGCCGTATGGGCCTGACGCCATCGCCGGCGCGGCCTACCGCCACCTGATCGGCATGGTCAACCAGCTGAACCCGCCCTTCAGCCTGCATGTGGGCGATTTCAAGAGCGGTGTGGCCGCTTGCAGCGACAGCGAATACGCCTTGCAACAGCGCAACTTCCAGCGCTTCGAGCACCCGCTGGTCTACACCCCGGGCGACAACGACTGGTTTGACTGCCAGCGCCGGGGCGACGACCCGCTGGAGCGTTTGCAGGCGCTGCGCCAGCGCTTTTTTGCGGCCCCGCGTTCGCTCGGCCAGCGGCCGCTGGCGCTGCTGCGCCAGGCCGACGTGATGCCGGCCTTTGCGGCTTACGTCGAGAACCTGCGCTGGACCTACCCGGCCGGGCCCCAAGGCGTGGTGTTTGCCAGCGTCCACACAATCGGACCGGACAACGGCTTTGACGCTGCGTCTGATGCCGTTCGCGCCGAGGCCCTGGTCCGCGAAGCCGCCAACGCGGCCTGGATCAGCGCCGCTTTTGCGGCGGCGCGCAGCCAGGGCGCGCGCGCCCTGGTGCTGATGACCCAGGGCGAGTCACTGCGCTACCGCGAGCACCAGCACCAGCCGCACCTGGGCGAGGTGCGCGAGGGCTTTGCCCGCAGCATTGGCCAGACCCTGCTGCCGCTGGCCGAGGCGGCGCCGCATCCGGTGCTGTTGATCCATGGCGACGGCCACCACTACACCGTCGATCAGCCGTTTCAAAACCCGCAGCGCCAGCCGATTCAAAACCTCTGGCGCCTGGAGGTGTTTGGCAACCCCCGCATGCATGCAGTGCGGGTGCGGGTGAACCGTTCCGACGCCCCTGGCCCGCCGTTTGGCTTCACGCCGGTCTGGAACCCGCTGTCGCCCGACCCCCGGCTGCGCGCGCGCGACCAGCCCTAGTTGGGCAGACGGGCTGCGACGCCCGACCACAACGGCAGGCGCACGGTCAGGCGGCTACCTTGGCCCGGCGCCGACTGCAGCTCGATATCGCCGCCGTGGGCCCGGGCGATTTGCCGGCACAAGGCCAGGCCCAGGCCGGTGCCGTCGTACTCGCGCCGCAAGTGCAGCCGCTGAAAAGGCGTGAACAAGCGCGCCTGTTGAGCCAGCGCGATGCCGATGCCGCGGTCGGCTACCGTCAGCCAGACCTCGCCACCGGACTGCCGGGCCTCGATCTGTACGTCGGGCGCCTGGCCGGGCGCGACGAATTTGAGCGCGTTGTCGAGCAGGTTGTGCAGCAGCAAAACCAGCAAGCTGGCATGGCCAGACACCACCGGCAGCGGCACCCACCGCAGTTGCGCGCCACTCTCGGCCAGGCGCGGCGCCAGCGCCTGGCGCACCTGTTCAAGCACACCGTCCAGCGCCACCGGCTGCGGCGCGGGCAGCTCGCCCTGCTGGACTTGCGAGTACTGCAGCACATCGTCGAGCAGCACACGCATGCGGTTCGCTTCTTGACGCACCAGCGCCAGGTATCGTCCAGCCTCCGACGGCAGGTCGACACCGTGGTACTGGGCCAGCAGGTCGCTGAACTGGGTGATGGTGTTGAGCGGCTCACGCAGGTCATGCGAGGCGATGTGGACAAACTGCTGCAGCGCTGCATGGGCGGCTCGCAGCTCGGCCTTGCGCTCGAGCAGCCGCGCCTGGTTGTCGCGCAGATCGGCCACCGCCGCAGCCAGCAGCAGGGCCGGCACCAGGGCCGCGGCAAAGGCCAAGGTGATGAAGCCGGCCTGGCCATAGGCCAGGGCCGGCGGCGGCACAAACACACCGCCGGCCAAACCCAGGGCCACCGTCACCGACACCAGGGCGGTCAACAGCGCCACCGCCACCATGTCCAGCAATATTGCAGCGGCCAGCAAGGGCATGGCGAGGTACACAAAGGGATACGGCATCAAGCCCAGGCAAAACAAGCTGCTCAACACCGCCAGCGGCGCCAGCAGCCACAGGCGCCGGTCGCCCAAGGCCTGGCGCAGCCGCTGCGGGCTTTGATTGGCCAGCAACAACCCGGCAGGTAGCACCGAAATGGCGCCGATCACCGTGCTCTCGAACCAGGCCAGCCCGAGCAATGCCACCGCCTCCCGCCCGAGCAGGCCAAAGCTCAGCGCCGCCAACCCGGCGGCCACAGCCTGCGGCAGCACACCGCCCAGCAGCAACAAGCGCAGCAGCTCGGCCGGCGACCGCAAGGCCGATGCGGCCAGCCCGGCCCGCTGCAGCGCCCAGGCACCGAGCAAGATCTCCAGCAGGTTGGGCGGCAAAAACGCCAGCATCGCCAAGGGCGCATCGCCCCACAGCCGATTCAGGGTGGCATTGACGATGGCCACCAACCCGAGCATCGCCGGCCACTGCCGGCGCGGTGCCCGAGCCAGCAGCACCACCGCTGCAGCATTGGCGTACCAGACCGTGGCGATTTGCCCTGGTTGGCGTGACACCCCCATCGACAAGCAGGCCAGCACGGTGTAGGCCCCTGCCAAAACGCTCAAATCCCACCACGACGGCACCCGCGCCGCCAGGCCTGGCAGGTGTCGCTCAGATCCGGACACGGTGGGCCAAGCTGGCGGCAACCAACGGCGCCAGCGGCTTGGTGAGGCAGTCGCGCACAAAGGGGTGGCGCAGCGCGCGCACCCGGTCGGCCGGGTCGGGCGAGGCGCTGAGCATCACCACCGGTACCGGCTGAGCACACCGCAACCCGTAGGCTGCCAGAAACTCGAACCCGTCCATGCCCGGCATGTTGATGTCGAGCAAGATCAGGTCGACCGGCGTGGCGTCTGGCCCCAACAACTGCTGCAAAGCGTCGCTGGCCGACTCCACCAGCAGCAGCTGGCGGGCCAGCCCCGAGCGCTCCAGCACGATGCGCGCGTAGAGCAGGTCGATCTCACTGTCGTCGATCACCATCACCGTGTTCAACATACGCAGCCGACCGGTTGAAATTTGACAAAAAAAACAGGCCACCTGATCCTAGCGCCTCAAGCCCGCGCCAGCAGCACCCCGCACGGACAACCCCCAGTTTCACGCTGCAACAGTGGCATCATTCGCCCATGCAAGCTCGATCCATCGCGGGCCACCGTGTGGCGCAAGTGTCAGCCCGGCGGCGTTACCTGGCGCGGGTGCAGCACGGCGGACCTCCGCAGCGGCCATTCATGGGCCAACGCCCGGTTGATCCCGTCGTCCGCCAGGAGCCTGCATGCCATTGCCTTTCCAGCCCCACCCTTTTCGCCCGCGTCTGCTCGACGCCCTGAAGGGCTACAACCGCCAGCGCTTCGGCGCCGACCTGGGCGCCGGCCTGACCGTCGGCATCGTGGCCTTGCCGCTGGCAATGGCGTTTGCGATTGCCTCAGGCGTCAAGCCCGAGGCCGGCATCTTCACCGCCATCATCGCCGGATTTCTGGTCGCGGCGCTGGGCGGCTCGCAGGTGCAGATCGGCGGCCCGGCGGGTGCTTTCATCGTGATCGTCTACGGCATCGTCGAGCGCTTCGGCCTGGCCAACCTGTTGATCGCCACCTCGTTGGCCGGCGTGCTGCTGTTTGTGATGGGCTGGCTCAAACTGGGCGCGCTGGTGCGCTACATCCCGGTATCGATCGTCATCGGCTTCACCAACGGCATTGCGGTGCTGATCGGGCTGTCGCAGTTCAAGGACTTGCTGGGTTTGAAGATCGACAAGATGCCGGGCGATTTTTTCGGCCAGCTCAGCGTGCTGGGTCGGCATCTCGACAGCTTCAACCCGGTCGCGCTGGGCCTGGGCCTGGCCTGCCTGGGGCTGGTGGTGCTGTGGCCCAAGAGTTACACCATGCCGGTCGCGCCCCAGGGCGTGCTGCCGCACCTGCGGCGCTGGGCCGCGCACCTGCCCGGCACCATCGTCGCCCTGGTGCTGGCCACCGGGGCGGTGGTGCTGCTTGAGCTGCCGGTCGAGACCATCGGTTCGCGGTTTGGCGGTATCCCCCAGTCGCTGCCCGCGTTTGCGCTGCCCGACTTCAGCTGGGCCACGGCCAAGCTGCTGGTGATCCCGACCCTCACGATTGCACTGCTGGGGGCTATCGAGTCGCTGCTGTGTGCCCGGGTGGCCGACAACATGGCGCCGCAGAACCCGCGCCACGACCCCAACCAGGAGCTGATGGGCCAGGGCATTGCCAACATGATCGTGCCGTTTTTTGGCGGCATCCCGGCCACCGGCACCATCGCCCGCACGGTCACCAATGTGCGCGCCGGCGCCACCTCGCCGGTGGCCGGCATGGTGCATTCGCTGGCCTTGCTGGCTGTCGTGCTGGTGGCCGCACCGCTGGCGCTGCATGTACCGCTGGCCGCGCTGGCCGGCATCTTGCTGTTTGTGGCCTGGAACATGGGCGAGTGGCGCGAGTTTGTCCGGCTCAAGCGCTTTTTGCTGCCGTACCGCGCCACCTTGGTGGGCACCTTCGTGCTGACCGTGGTGTTTGACCTGACGGTAGCGGTGGAGATGGGTTTGCTGATGGCCTGCGGCTTTTTCATCTACCGGATGAGCACGCTGTTTTCGGTCAAGCCGCTCAACACCGCCGGCTCGGCGGGTGTTCTGCCGCCTGGGGTGGTGGTGTTTGAGCTGTTCGGCTCGCTGTTTTTTGGCGCGGTGGGCAAGATCGAGGCCTTGCCGGCACAGTTGCCGGCCGATACCCGCTGCGTGGTGCTGGAGATGCACCGGCTGATCTCGATCGACACCTCGGGCATCGACGCGCTGCAGCAGCTTTACAGGGCCTTCAAGCGCCTGGAGATTGCGCTGGTGCTGGCCAATGTCAACCCCCAGCCACTCGGCCTGATCCGGCGCTCGGGCTTCGAGGCCGAACTGGGGGCCGAGCAGATCGTGCCTACGGTCGATGCCGCCGTGCTGGCGCTGATGGCCTTGGCCTGACCGCCGGCGGACCGGCGGGCACCTGCGGGGCCTGCCGACCGGAACGGGCGTTGACCCTCAGCCGGGCCAGCAGGCCTTGCCGGCCTTGCACTTGGCCAGCCGCGCCAGCGCAGCGATGCAAGCGGGCTCAAGTGTCTGGCGCCGGGCGCTCAGCCAGCCCACCGCAAACCAGGCCTGCGGCGTATGGCTTGCCAGGTCGCGGCAGTGGGCTTGGGCCACCACACAGTCGTTGAGATTGCCCAGCGGGGTCTGGACCTGCGCCAGCCGCCGCAGCAAGCGCGCTGCCGGGCGGGCCGGCCACAGCGCCAAGGTCAGTTCGGTGGCATAGCGCAAGCGCTTGATGCGCCGGCGCAGCCGGTGACGCTGGGCGTCGTCCAGGCGTTCGAAGCGCGCTGCGTCGCGCTGCACCTGGCGCAGCAGGTGGCGCAGCGGCGCGCTGAAGGCCTTGCGCAGGCTGGCGGGCGCTTCGGCGGGTGCCTTGGCGGGTGCCTTGGCGGCTGCCTTGGCGGGCGTTGCGGCGGGTGTTGCGGTAACCGCGCTCGCAGCGGCCTGCATTGCAGCATGGCCGACCGTATCGGCCGGAGTCGTCGGGGCCGATTCGGCTGCCAGGGGTGTGGCCAAGGGCGCCGCCAGGGCCGTGGCCAACAGTGCCAGCCAGAGTTGCTGCACCGCCGGCGAGGCCAGCAGCACGGGCAGCGGGTCGGGCCCGGCCAGCGCCGGCGTGGCCGGGCTCCCGACCCAGGGTGCACCCGCAGCCCGCAGGGCGGGCCAGAGCGATTCGGCCATCGCGTCGCGGTCTCGGGCCGCGCCTAGTTGGGCAAACAAATCGACCAAGGCTGGCGCCAGGTCGGTCACGGATGTCGGCAGCAGCGGCGCAAATACCTGCAACACCGTGCGCAGGCGGCGCAGGCCGACACGCAGCTGGTGCAGCAGTTCGGGGTCGGGCTGGGGGTCAGGCGCCGCGCCGGACGGGGGTTCTACCGCCCGGGCTGCGGTGCTGGGCGCCGTCAAGCCGGCCAAACCGGCCAACCCGGGCAAACCAGCCGACTCGGCCAACTCAGCCAGCGGGCTGGCGTTGGCCAGCACCTGTCCCAGCGCATTGCCCAGCATCGCCGCCAGCGCGGTGCTGGGTGCCGCCCGCCGCGACAACCTGAGCGGCCGGGCCCGGGTGGGCGGGCTGCTGCGCTGGCCCAGGGCCAGCCGGTGGCCACGCTCGCTCTTGCTGCGCACGTCCAGCACCAGGCCAAAACGCGCCGCCCAGCGCGCTGCCAGGTGCAGCAGCGCCTGCGGTGGGCCGCTGAGCAGTTCAAACTCGATTTCACAAACCGCGCAGTCCGCCTCACCGGCGGTGATCCGGCCCTCATCAAGCGCCAGCTCGATCCGTGCCCCCTCAAACCGCAGCACGCGGCGGGTTCGCCGAACCTCGGTGGCGTAGCGCGCCACCAGCAACTCGCCTGCGGGCAGCGGCAATGGCGCTGCCCGCGGCGCCTGCCCCAACCCCCGCGACAACACCTTCGCCAGAACCGCACCGGCCTCGCTGCCGGCATGGCGTTGCAGGTCGAGCCTGGGCCGGGTGGGGGTGGCGCCAGGGCCGCCGAGGCCGGCAGCCACCAAGGGCACGTTGTGCTCCAGCCGCTGCAAGGCCAGCGTGCCCTCGGCCTTGAGGGTCTGCACCCAGCCACCGGCCTCGTGCCGGAGGCGCAAAGCGATCCGGGCCTGGGCCAGCCGCTCATCCGGGGTGTCGAAATAGACCGCAGCCAGCGGCTCGACCACAGCGGTGCGGGTGGCCACGGCCCGCCGCACAGCGGCAAGGCGCGCTGCCGGGATGCGGAACTTGAGCTCGGTTTCGGTTGCCATGCGTCCATGCTGCCATGACCGCGCCCCGCCAAGCCACTGAGTTTCGGGCCCATCAGCCCGGATGGCCGACTAAAATACTGAATTAGCCTTGAACCGGACGCCCGCCATGCCGCTTTTCTGGAAGCCTTACACCTCTGACGTCACGCAGTTCATCCGCCAGCTCAAGGCCGACAAGCCGACTCTTGAGGCCGAGCAGCGCGCCGGCCGGGCTCTGCTGTGGGACAAGCAGCTCGACCTCGCCGCCCAGGCCGAGTACAGCGATGCTGCCGTGCCGCAGTCGCCCTACGTCTACTTCTCGCGGCCGGCCAAGCCCTGAGGTCAGTCTGCCGGGTCGGGCCCGCTGGCTGAAGGCCTGAGCCTCGACATGGCCGAGCTTGACCGCCATACCGATTCAGGCGCCCATGCCGGTAGCCACACCGCCATCGACATCGCCATCGACGTCGAAACGCTGCCGGTGGACCGGGTGGCGCTGGCCCGGCTCTACGGCGAGCCGCTGTTTGCGCTGCCGCACGACCTCTACATCCCGCCGGATGCGCTGGAGGTGTTTCTGGAGGCCTTCGAGGGCCCGCTGGACCTGCTGCTCTACCTGATCCGCAAGCAGAACTTCAACGTCCTCGACATCCCGCTGGCGGATGTGACGCGCCAGTACCTGACCTACGTTGACCAGATCCGCAAGCACAACCTGGAGCTGGCCAGCGAGTACCTGCTGATGGCGGCGATGCTGATCGAGATCAAGTCGCGCATGCTGCTGCCGGTCCGCAAGCAAGACGACGGCGCCGAGGGCCCCGACCCCCGCACCGAGCTGGTACGACGGCTGCTGGAGTACGAGCAGATCAAGCTCGCCGCCGCGCGGCTCGACCGGCTGCCGATGATCGGGCGAGACTTTTTGCGGGCCCAGATCCACATCGAGCAAAGCCTGCAGGCCCGGTTGCCGGACGTGGGTGTGGCCGACCTGCAGTCGGCCTGGGCCGACATCATCAAGCGCGCCAGGCTCAACCAGCACCACCTGATCAGCCGCGAGCAGTTGTCGGTGCGCGAGCACATGAGCCTGCTGCTGCGCAAGCTCGCTGGCCGGCGCTTTGCCGAGTTCCATGAGCTGTTCGACGCCACTGGCGGCAACCCGGTGTTGGTGGTGACCTTCATCGCGATGCTGGAGCTGTCGCGCGAGCACCTGCTGGAGCTCACCCAGGCTGAGGCGTTTGCGCCGATCTACGTGCGCCTGGCGTACCAGGCGACCTGAATCAAACGGGCGCCGACGCGGCCCGCTGTCAGGGCCGAACCGGCGCCCCGGCCAGCATGCGGTCCACCAGCGCCAGCAGCCGGGGCAGGTGCAAGGGCTTGGTGAGGTAGTCGGCAAAACCGGCGCGCTGGGCATCCTCCAGGTCAGCGGCCATCGCGTTGGCGCTGACGGCAACCACCGGCACCGACCGCAAGGCCGGCATCTCCCGCAGGCGCCGCAACACCTCAAAACCGTCCATGCCCGGCAACTGGATGTCGAGCAGGATCAGGTCGGGCGGCTCGGCCGCCGCCATTGCCAGGCCATCCTCGGGCAGACCGGCCAGGCGCAGCACAAGCGCCGGCCGGTGACTCAGCATGCCCTCCATCAGCAACTGGTTGACCTCGTTGTCTTCGATGTAGAGCACGCGCTGGCACCGGCCCGGCGCGGCCACGGCGCCCGCCACTTCAAACGCCTGGGGCGCCGCAAGAGGCCGGCTGCTGGCGGGCAGGCGAACCCAGAACACGCTGCCCTGGCCAGGCGTGCTGTGCACACCGATCTCACCGTGCATCAGTGCAACCAGGCTGCGGCTCAGCGCCAGGCCAATGCCCGTGCCCTCGACCGCACCGTCCACATCCAGCCGCTCGAAGGCCTGGAACAAGCGCGGCAGTTGCTCAGGCGTGATACCCGGGCCCTGGTCCGCCACTTCGATCAGCACCACGTCCGCCTCGGCGCGGCAGCTCAGCCGGACCTGACCGGCCAGCCGGTTGAACTTGATCGCGTTCGACAGCAGGTTGAGCAGCACCTGGCGCAAACGGGTGGCGTCAGCCAGAGCCAGCGGGTGGGCGGCGTTGGCCTGGCGACTCAGGTCGGCGCCTTCGGCTGCCTCGGCTGCAACCAGCACCAAAGCCACCCCACGCGCCTGCGCCACCGGCTGCACCAGGCTCAGGCAATCCTGTGCCAGCGCTACGGCATCCACCGGCTGCAGCACCAGCTGCAAGGTGCCGGCTTCGATCCGGGCGATGTCGAGCACCTCGTTGATCAGCTCCAGCAAATGGTGGCCACCGCGCAGCATTTCGCCGACACGTTGGCGCTGCACCGGGCTCAGCGGCTCGCTGCTGTCAGCCTCCAGCAACTGGCCAAAGCCCAAGATCGCGTTCATGGGCGTGCGCAGCTCGTGCGACATGCGTGACAGAAAATCGGACTTGGTGCGGTTGGCCCGCTCGGCCTCGACCCGCGCCTGCTCGGCTTCGTCTTTGGCCGCGAGCAGCGCCGCCTCAACCACTTTGCGCTCGGTGATCTCCCAGCCGTAGCTGACGAAGCCTTCAAAGCCGCCGTCCAGGTCAAAGCGCGGGATGCCCTGGTCGGCGATCCAGCCCCACCGGCCATCGGCGCGCTGCAGGCGGAACTCCAGTGTGTAGGCACTGCGCTGCTCGAACGCCTGGCTGTACCCGACGCGGCAGTGGTCGAGATCTTGCGCATGGATGCACTCAGCCCAACCACCCTCCAGAGCCTGGGCCAGGCTGCGGCCGGTGTAGCTCAGCCAGCGCTGGTTGAACCAGACCGCCAAGCCCTCGGCGTCCGACAGCCAGATCAGTGCGGGCGCGCCGTCGGCCAGGGTACGAAAACGCATTTCACTCACGCGCAAGGCCTGCTGCGCCTGCATGGACGCCGTAACGTCGGTGAAGGTGCGCACCAGGCTGCCGTCAGGCGCAAAGTGCGAGGCCACCTCCAGCACGATGCCGTCCGCCCGGGTGCGCTGGTAGCGGCCCACCACGGTGCGGCTGTCGCCCAGCACATAGCCGCGCAGGCTTTGTTGTCCCGCAGTGTCCAGGCGCTCCAGCTGCTCGCCAAAATCGCCTTGCGCGGTCTGGTACTGGCGCAAGGCGTCCAACGTCGGCCGGCCCAACATCAGGGATTCGGGCAATTGCAGCAGCTCCAGAAACCGGCGGTTCCAGGTGTTGCAGCGACCCTGGGCATCGACGCTCAGCACGCCTTGCGCCAGGTTGTCGAGCGTGGCCGTCAGGACCTGGGACTTCTGTGCCAGCAGCTCACCGGCGTGCCTGATCTGCTGCTCGGCGCGCTTTTGCGCACTGATGTCCGAGAACAACCCCAGCGCGCCAATCTTGCGGCGCTGATCGTCAAACACCGGCGTGGCGTTGTTGAAGCAGTGCACCAGCGTGCCGTCAACCCGCCTGAGTGCGATCTCATAGCCCTCGGCCTGGCCCAGAGCGCGCAGCCGCACGTGGTGGCGAAAGATCTCGGCGTTGGCCTCGTCGACAAAGTCGTAGATGCTGCGGCCCAGCATCTGCGCCTGGTCAATGCCCAGCATGCGGCACATGGCAGGGTTGGCATGGGTGGTGAGCAGGTCGTTGTCGATGTACCAGAAGCCTTGCTCCGTGTTTTCGAGCACCAAGGCCAACATGCGCTGCTGCTCCGCCAGCACCGCCTGCGACGCCACGCGCTCGGTGATGTCGACATACACCAACACCAGGCCGCCATCGGGCAGCGGGTTGAGGTGGATCTCGATGCGGCGGCCGTCCGGCCGCACCTGCTGCGTCACGCTCGGCTTGGGTTGGGTCAGCAGCGCCACCCGACGGTCTGCCTCGCGCTCGGGGTCGACCGCGCCAAATTCACCCTGGCGCGCCAGGCACAGCAGGCACTCGCGCAGCGTCAGCCCTGGGCGCACCTGGTCGGCAGGCATGCCGGTGTGTGCCAGCGACAGGCTGTTCCAGGCGAGCAGGCGCAAGTTCGGGCCAAACACCGAGAGGCCCTGGCATGCTCAAAGATCAGCTGCAGCATCTTTTGTGCGGCGCGCGCGCCTGCTGCGCTGGCCGCCTCGGCGCGACGGGTGGCGGCCCAGACCTGGCGGTCCCGGTCGATCCGGCGGGCGCCGACGATCCATATCACCAGCAACAGCGCCGCCACCCCCCCGGCAACCTGGGTGGACAGTGGCAGCGGCTGCGCCAATGCCAGCAGCCGCCAGATCAGCATCACGGCGACGCCGCCGGCAAACAGCAGGGCTGCGGACAGGTCGAACAAGGTCAGCGTCATCGCGCCAAAAGTCAGGCCCAGCAGCAAGAACAACATCGCGGCCTGAACCTGCGCATCGCCCAGGTCGGCCGGCAACCAGGCGGCGGCGCCCCAGACCAGCCCCTGCAGGGCTATCACCGCCCGGTAGCCGTTGATCCAGCCTTGCTGTGCGGCGAGCGCTATCGGACCCTGCCGGTGGCGCCACCACAGCGCAGCGCGCAACACCAGCATCAACGCCAGGGCGCCCAGCCAGGCCGGGCGCAAGGGCGTGGCCCCCACGTTGGCCAAAATCCACAACAACAGCGCGGCCGCCAGCGCGTTGGCCGTCATTGCAGGCGGCGCACTGCGCTGGTAAGCCCGCAAGCGCGAACGCCGGGCGTCCCCCGCTGCAGACGGGACGGGATGGGGCTCGTTACGGGCTGGTGCAGCAGGCATGGCCCATTCTGACGTTGAAGCGGCCTCCGGCAAACCGGGGATTGCACGCCTCGCTCCGGGCAGGCCGGGGTAGGGCTTCGGCGTTCAAAGGCTGCGCAGCCAGCACCCAAGGCCCAGAGTCAGCGGCCAGACCTGGCAGTGGGGTCGGGTGGGACAGGCAGCGTGAGGCACCCTGAACCGCCCTGCCGGCGATCAGGCAGGCGCTGTGGCACAGTGCCGGTTTGGCCTTGTCCCCCAAGGCACGCACGGAGCTCGCCCCTGATGGCCATTAAAGCCACGATCTACAAAGCCCATTTGCAAATCGCCGACATGGACCGCAATGTCTACGGCGATCATTTGCTGACCCTGCCGCTGCAGCCGTCCGAGACCGAAGAGCGCTTGATGGCCCGGTTGCTGGCCTTTGCGTTGAACGTGCCCGCCGACGAACACCAGGGCGCGCTGCTGCTGGCCCGTGGCATGGCCGATGCCGATGAGCCCGACCTCTGGCAAAAAGACCTGTCCGACCAGCTGCTGCACTGGGTCGAGGTGGGCCAGCCCGAGGAGCGTCGGCTGGCCAAGGCCTGCGGCCGTGCTCGGCGGGTCACGCTGTACTGCTACAGCAATTCGGCCCCGATCTGGTATGCCGGCATTGCCAACAAGATCAGCCGGCTGCGCAACCTCGACATCTGGCAGCTGCCGTCCGAGCAAAGCCAGGCGCTCGCAGCAATGGCGCAGCGCTCGATGCAGTTGCAGGTCAGCATCCAGGACGGCCATGTCTACGTCAGCGACGGCAAGCACACGGTCGAGGTGCTGCCCCAGGCGCTTTGGCGCGGCGGCGACTGAGTCTCACGGAGACCCCATGCCCCTGCCCCGACTTGCCCGAAGCCGCCCGCAGCACCCGCAGCCCAGGCTGTGGCGCCAGCTGCTGGCCGCCCTCCTGACCACGCTGACCGCGCTGCTGCCCATGACCGCCCTGCCCGCCGCCACCACCGCTACCACCGCCACCGCTGAACTGCCGGCCGCCGCGCTCACCGGGGACACCGCTCCTGCGAGCGCCCCAGTCAGCGACCCCTACGCCTGGCTCGAAGACGTGCAAGGCGAGCGTGCGCTGGCCTGGGTCCGCGAGCGCAACACCGCGACCCGCGCCGTGCTCGAAGCCCAGCCCCGCTTTGCCGCGATGCGTGACGGCTTCCGGGCGATCCTGGACTCGCGCGACAAGATCCCCACCATCAGCCGCCAGGGCGACTTGTTCTACAACTTCTGGCGCGACGCCGAGCATCCACGCGGCCTGTGGCGTCGCACCACGCTGGCCGAGTACCGGCTGCCCAAGCCAGCTTGGGACACTGTGCTCGACCTCGACGCGCTGGCCAAAGCCGAGGGCGAAAACTGGGTCTGGGCCGGCGCCCGTTGCCTGGGCCCGGGCTACGCCCGCTGCCTGCTCAGCCTGTCCCGTGGCGGCGCCGACGCCCACGTGGTGCGCGAGTTCGACACCGTGACCAAGCGCTTTGTCGAGGGTGGGTTCGTCCTGCCCGAAGCCAAGAGTGATATCGAGTGGCTGTCGATCAACACTGTCTACGTCGGCACCGACTTTGGCCCCGGCTCATCCACCGACTCGGGCTACCCCCGGGTGATCAAGCGCTGGCAGCGCGGCCAGCCGCTGGCCGATGCCGTCACCGTGTTCGAGGGCCAGACCCGGGACGTCTCAGTCAGCGTCAGCGTTGACCGGACCCCCGATTTCGAGCGCACCGTGTTTGTGCGCAGCACGGATTTTTACCACCACGTCCAGTTCTTCCAGCGCGCTGAGGCGCTGCAGCGCATCCACCTGCCCGACGACGCCGACCTGCAGTTCTGGCGCGAGCATGCGCTGCTGCGGCTGCGCAGCGACTGGACCGTGGGCGGCACCACCTGGCCAGGCGGTTCGCTGCTGGTGGGCGATGCCAAAGCCCTGCTGGCTGCCACCAAATCGGAGGCGATGCCGCCGCTGCAAGCGCTGTTCACCCCAAGCGCCACCCGCTCGCTGGCCGGATTCAGCACCACCCGCAGCCAGGTGCTGCTCAACCTGCTCGACCAGGTCGCCGGCAAGCTCGAAGCCTGGCAGCCTGCTGGCGCCGGCTGGATCGGCCGCGAGGTCTTGACCCCATCGCCCGGCACGCTGGGTGCCAGAGCGCTGCACGACCCCGAGTGGGGCCAAGGCCGCCCCGACCCGTTGGCTGAAGACTTTCTGCTGACCTACACCGACTTCCTGACCCCCGACTCGCTGCTGCTCGGCCACACCGGGCGCGACGGGCTCGAGACGCTCAAGACCTTGCCGGCGTTTTTCAACAGCAGCGGCCAGCGGGTCGAGCAGCGTTTCGCCCGCTCCAAGGACGGCACCCGTGTGCCCTACTTCATCGTCTGGCCCAAGGGCGCCACAGCCGACGGCGCCAACCCGACCCTGCTGTACGGCTATGGTGGCTTCGAGGTGTCGATGAGGCCCTGGTATTCGGCCGGCTTCGGCACCGCCTGGTATGCCCACGGCGGTGTGCTGGTGGTGGCCAACATCCGGGGTGGCGGCGAGTTTGGCCCGGCCTGGCACCAGGCCGCGATAAAGGCCAACAAACAGCGCAGCTACGACGACTTTGCCGCCGTGGCCGAGGACCTGATCGCCAGCCAGGTCACCAGCGCCAAGCACCTGGGCATGGAGGGCGGCAGCAACGGCGGCTTGCTGGTGGGCGCGGTGATGCTGCAGCGGCCGGAGTTGTTCAAGGCGGTGGTCTGCCAAGTGCCGCTGCTCGATATGCGGCGCTACCACCGCCTGCTGGCCGGCGCGTCCTGGATGGCCGAGTACGGCGACCCCGACCGGCCCGAAGAGTGGGCGTGGATCACCAGGTACAGCCCCTATCAGAACGTCAAAGCCGGCGTGCATCTGCCCCAGGTGTTGTTCACCACCTCGACCCGCGATGACCGGGTCCACCCCGGCCATGCGCGCAAGATGGCCGCCAGAATGACCGAACTTGGCCATGCACCGCTGTACTACGAAAACATGGAAGGCGGCCATGCCGGCGCGGCCGACAACCGCCAGAAGGCCGACATGATGGCGCTGGAGTTTTCGTTCTTGTGGCAGCAACTGGCCCGGTGACGGGCAAACACGCTGAACCTGTCGCCCCTGGCGATGGCCGCTGCCCCTCACCTGAAAGCCGCCCGATGACACCGACGCCTGTTCCCGCTGTTCCCGCTGTTCCCGCCGCCCAAGTCGCCGCCCCGCTCGCCGTGCTGCACGACCGCAGCGCTTGCCGGTTCGAGGCCGTGGTCGATGGCCTGCCCTGCGTCGTCGATTACGCCTTGCACGGCAGCGTCATGCGCATCCTGCACACCGGCGTGCCTGCCAGGCTGGCGGGCCGGGGCCTGGCCGGCGCGCTGGTGCACGAGGTGCTGGCGCAGGCCCGGGCCCTGGGCTGGCGTGTGCGCCCGGTGTGCAGCTATGTCGCCGCCTACATGCAGCGCCATCCCGAAACCCACGACTTGCTGGAGCACCCCTGACAATCTGGCGCAGCCCGTCCCAGCGCCGCCCTCATCAGCCCCAGGAACCTGCGCATGCACACCACCGCCCTCGAAGTGCTGGACTTCTGGTTCGGCCCCACGGATGACCCTGGCCACGGCCAGCCACGCAGCGCCTGGTTCCGCAAGGACGCCGCTTTTGATGCCGAAATCGGCCGGCGCTTTGGCCGGTTGATCGAGCAAGCCCTGCTGGCCAATCCGGCCAATGAAGCCAATCCGGCCAATGAGGCCAATGCGGCCGACCCCAGCCAGGACTGGACAGCCCGACCCCTGCAGGCCTTGCCCGCGCTGGCCCGGCTGATTGTGCTCGACCAGTTCACCCGCAACCACTTTCGCGGCACGGCGCGCGCCTTTGCCGGCGATGCCCAGGCCTTGCAACTCGCCCGAGCGCTGGTGGCTTCGGGGCTGGACCGCTCGCTCACCGGCGTGCAACGCCAGTTTGTCTACCTGCCGTTTGAGCATGCCGAGGACTTGTCGCACCAGCGCACCTCGGTCCAGCTGTTCACCCAGCTTGGACGAGACGAGCCGGCGCTGGCCGGCCTGCTCGACTGGGCCCAACGCCACCACGACATCGTGGCGCGGTTTGGCCGCTTTCCGCACCGCAACGCGCAGCTGGGCCGGGCCGATACCGCTGAAGAAGCCGCGTTTCTGCTGACGCCGGGCTCTGGTTTCTGAAAAACTGAGCGTTCAGCAGAGCGTTGGCGCCCGTGGCCGTCAAGTTACCATCTTGACCAGCATCATCCGGACTGTCCCCAAAAATGATCCGTCGTACCTGGTTGGGTCTGGCCTCGCTGCCTTGGCTGGCACCCGTCGCACAGGCGGCCGCTGACCTGCCTGAGGGCCCAGTGGTGCTTTCGGTATCGGGCAAATCGGGCGAGTCTGCACCGGGCCAGGCCGCCAGGTTCGACATGGCCATGCTGGAGCGCCTGCCGCAAACCAGTTTCAGCACCCTCACACCTTGGTACGCGCAGCCCCGCAAGTTCACCGGCCCGCTGTTGCGCGAGGTGCTGGCAGTGGCCGGAGTGCGTGGCAGCCTGGTCAGGGCGGTGGCACTCAACGACTACCGGGTCGACATCCCGATTGACGATGTGCAGCGCTATGACGTACTGCTGGCGCGCCTGCTCGACGACAAGCCGATGGCGGTGCGCGACCGGGGTCCGCTGTTCATCATCTACCCGTTTCACCAGCACCCCAACCTGCGCAACGCGCTGTACTACACCCGCTGCGCCTGGCAGATCAAGGCGATCGAGGTGTCATGACAACGGCCGCATCTGGTGCTGCAGCTGCTGACCGTGAGGCCTTGGGGGGGCCCGATGATCTGGCGCGCGACGCCGGCCCGCAACGGCTCTCGCCCTGGTTTGGTGTGGCTGGTCTGCTGCTGCTGGCCACGCTGCTGGCGGCGGTTTTTGTGCAGGCCCGCCAGTACACCCTGCTCAACACCACGGTGCATTTCCAGGACGATTACCTGGTGCTCAGTCTGTACCAGGTCGAGACCGAATACCTGCGCCTGCGCGAGCAACTGCGCAAAGAAGTCGAGGCACCCGGCAGCCCGGCGCTGCAACTGCGCTACGACATCTTCATCAGCCGGGTATCGATGCTGGGCAGCGACCGCGCGCGGCGGCTGATCGGCGAGCTGGAGGGCGATGCCCGCAGCGCCAGTGGTGGTGGTGGCGTAGGAACTGGCGTACTGCAGTCGCTCGACAACTTCACCCGCCGGGCCGACCTGTACCTGGGCAGCCAGACGGCTGCCAAGCTCAGCCCGCAGGCGGCTGGCGTATTGTTGGCCGACCTGGAGACGCTGGACACGCCGATCCACGACATGCTGCAAGGCGCTTCGCACCGGGTTGCGGCCCAGGTGACCGATCGCCAGGCCAAGGTACGCCACCACAACCAGATCGGCTTGGCGCTGACCGGCTTTTTGCTCGCGATGGTGGCTGTGTTTGCCGGCATCGCGCTGCGCCAGATGCGCAAACTCGAGCAGCGCCGCAGCCGGCTCGAAACCCTGGCCGACCAATTGCGCGAGGCCCGCATCGAGGCCGAGGCAGCGAGCGACAGCAAGAGCGAATTTCTGGCCGACATGAGCCACGAGTTGCGCACCCCGCTGCATGGCCTGCTCGGCATGCTGGCGCTGCTGCGCGAGTCGCCGCGCGATCCGCACAGCGCAGCCTGGTTGCTGACTGCCGACGAGTCGGCCCAGCACCTGCAGCGTTTGCTCGACGACATCCTGGACCTGAGCAAACTCAACTCGGGCAGCCTGACCCTGCTGCCCACGCCGGTGGATTTGCTGGCCTTGCTGCGCGAGACCCGCAGCCTGCTGCTGCCGGCGGCCAGCGCCAAGGGCCTGAGCCTGCGTATCGAGCTTGACCCCACGCTGGGCGCCCAGGCCCAGCTCGACGCCACCCGGGTGCGGCAGGTGCTGTTCAACCTGCTGGCCAATGCGATCAAGTTCTCGGATGCCGGCAGCATCCACCTGCAATGCCAGCGCCTGCCGCCCGAGCACGGTGGCCCTGAGCGGCTGGCCTTCAACGTCGGCGACAGCGGTGTAGGCATGGACCGCGAGACCCTTGCGCGGCTGTTCCAGCGCCACAGCCGCAGCGTCGAGAGCCGGTCCGCCCGCCTGGGGGGCACCGGCCTGGGTCTGGCGATCTCGCGCAACCTGGCCCGGCTGATGGATGGCGAAATCGTGGTGCGCAGCAGCCCCGGCGCCGGCAGCGTGTTCAGCTTTCGATGCCCGCTGCACCGGGTCGCCGGCGCCGCAGCCAACGTGCTGCCCGGCTCGAGTGCGCCGACCCGCCCGCTCCAGGTGCTGGTAGCCGAGGACCACCCGGTCAACCGCATGTACCTGGCCGCGCTGCTGGCCCGGCTTGGCCACGCGGCAGTGCTGGTGGACGACGGCTTGCAGGCCTTGCAGGCGGTGCAGGCCCGGGCTGCGGATTCGACTGACGCACCGGCGTTCGATCTGGTGCTGATGGACGTGCACATGCCGGTGATGGACGGCGTGGCCGCCACGCTGGCCATTCGCGCCCTGAGCACCCCAGCCAGCCAGGTCTGTATCGTCGCGGTCACCGCCGACGTGTTTGCTGACACCCTGCAACGGTGTCAAGAGGCCGGCGTGAACGAGGTGCTGACCAAGCCGCTCAGCCTGGACGGGCTGCGATCGATGCTGGCCAACCGGTTCGGCAGCTTGCCACCGCTGCCCGCCGGGGTCTTGCAGCCGGCGCCAGCGGGGCTGCACGACCCTTCAACGCCCCAGTCGGAGGCGGTTCCCCGACTGCTTGACCCTGCGACTTTGCATGGCGTGATCGACTTGATGGACAGTGCGCAGCTCAACCGCTTGTACGGCGGCTTTTTTGTCCAGGCCGAGGACGCCGCTCGCCGCATGCGCGAGGCGATGCGCGACGCCGACACCGAGGCGCTGCGGCGCTGCGCCCACACCGTCAAGGGCGCCGCGCTCAACCTGGGCCTGCCGGCACTGGCCGAGGCCTGCGCCCTGCTCAACCGCGAGGCAGGCACGCTGGCCGCTGCCCACCTGGCGCTGGCGGTACAACGCTTTGAGGAGATCACCGCTGCCACCCGGGCTTTGTGCGCCGGTGAGGGTCTGCTGAACTGAACCCGGTCGAACTGAAAAGCCGCCCGGCGCGCCCGGTCAGACCGGCAAGCAGCTTGGCAAGAAGTGCGGCACGCGCGCAGCCCGCGCCAGCGACCAGACCTGGTCCATCACCACCCGCATCTCGGCCGGGCTGGCGCCGCCTTGGTAGGCGGCCAGGCGGCGGGCCTTGTCTTCGAGTTCGCCGCGGTCCAGGCTGTTGCCGGGGTCACCCTTGGGCTCGTCCACCCGGGCGCTGAACTGGCGGCCATCGGTGGTGCGTAGCTGCACCTTGCCGATCCAGCGCGCCGGGTAGGCGCTGTCGACCTCGGCATCCAGCACCATGCCGACCTTGTCTCGAAAGGCAAGCACCGCCGGCGCGCGGTAGTCGGCATCAAACTCGGTCAGGCCGGCCCGGCCGCGCACCGCGATCAGGCCCAGCACCGTGCCCATCGAGAACTTGGCCTGGTGCACCGTCTGCGGGTCAAGCACCGGGCCCAGCACGTCGATTGCCGCCTGGTGCACCTGGGCGGTCACCTCGGCCACCGCATCAGCCGCCAATTGGTGTTCGTGCATCAGTTTTTGCAGGGCATCGGCTGCCGGGTGGGTGTGGCGGCAGGCGGCGTGGAACTTGAACGAGGTCTCCGCCAGTGCCCAGCGGTGGCCGAGGCGGTCGGCCAGCTTGGCCGGGTCAGCGTCGGTCGACATGCCCGCCGCCATGCCTTGCGGGCCGTCAAAGATCTGCCGTGCGCCGGTAAAGCCATCGGCCGCCAGGTAGGCCGCTGTCAGCCCGGCGCCGGCCGCATGCGCGGTGTGCAACTGCTTGGAGTCGGCGGCGGTGCGCAAGAACTCCCACAGCCCGGCGGCCTGGGTGCCGGCCGAGCCAAAGGCATGCGCCATCTGGTCTGCATTCAGCTTGAGCAAGCGGCCCACTGCCGCCGCCGCCGCCACCGTGCCCGCGGTGCCGGTGGTGTGGAAGATGCGGTAGTGCGAGCGGCCCAGAAACTCGCCCACGCGGATGCCCACCTCGTAGCCCACCACGCAGGCGGTCAGCAACTCCGCGCCGCTGCGGCCCAGCGCCTGCGCCACCGCCAACGCTGGAGGAAACACCACCGCGGCCGGGTGGAACACCGAGCCGTTGTGCACATCGTCCTGCTCGGCAAAGTGTGAGGCAGCGGCATTGACTACCGCCGCCACCAGCGGGCTGCTGCCGCGCCGGTGGATCAGCAATTCGCTGGGGCCGTCAGCCGGACCCATCGCCTGCATGAAGCGCGCAATGCTCTCCACCGGCCGCGCACCCTTGCCGGCCAGCGCCGACGCAAACCAGTCGAGAAACAAGTCCTCGGCGCGGCGCAGCACAGGCGCCGGGATGTCGGCAAATTGCAGCGTGGCGGCAAATTGCGCCAGCGCGCGGGTCGGGTCGGGCTGGTGTGTGGCGGTGCTCATGGATGGGTCCCGGGGTCAGAACGAGCGCGGCAGGCCGAGCACATGCTCGGCCACGTAGCTCAGGATCAGGTTGGTCGAGATCGGTGCCACCTGGTAGAGCCGGGTCTCGCGAAACTTGCGTTCGACGTCGTATTCGCAGGCAAAGCCAAACCCACCGTGAAACTGGATGCAGGCGTTGGCGGCCTCCCAGCTGGCCTTGGCGGCCAGGTACTTGGCCATGTTGGCCTGGGCACCGCAGGGCTGCCGGGCATCAAACAAGCTGCAGGCTTGCCAGCGCATCAGGTCGGCGGCCTCGATCTCGATGTGGGCCTCGGCGATCGGGAACTGCACGCCCTGGTTCTGGCCGATCGGCCGGCCAAACACGATGCGGTCTTTGACATAGGCGGTGACCCGGTCAATGAACCAGCGGCCGTCGCCGATGCACTCGGCCGCGATCAGGGTGCGCTCGGCGTTGAGGCCATCGAGGATGTACTTGAAGCCCTGGCCCTCCTGGCCGATCAGGTTCTCGGCAGGGATCTCGAGGTTCTCGAAAAACAGCTCGTTGGTTTCGTGGTTGACCATGTTGGGGATCGGCCGCACCGTCATGCCCTGGTTCACCGCCGTGCGCAGATCGACGATGAAGATCGACATGCCCTCGCTCTTTTTCTTGACCTCCGCCAGCGGCGTGGTGCGCGCCAGCAGGATCATCAGGTCGCTGTGCTGGATGCGCGAGATCCAGACCTTCTGGCCGTTGATGACATAGCGGCCGTCCTTCTTGACTGCGGTGGTCTTGATCTTGGTGGTGTCGGTGCCGGTGCTGGGCTCGGTCACGCCCATGCTTTGCAGGCGCAGCGCGCCGCTGGCGATCTGCGGCAGGTAGCGCTGCTTTTGTTCGTCCGAGCCGTGCCGCAGCAGTGTGCCCATGTTGTACATCTGGCCATGGCAGGCGCCCGAGTTGCCGCCGGCGCGGTTGATCTCTTCCATGATCACCGAAGCCTCGGCAAGGCCCAGGCCGGAGCCGCCGTACTCTTGCGGGATCAGCGCGGCCATCCAGCCAGCTTGGGTCAAGGCATCGACAAAGGCCTCGGGGTAGCCACGCTGGCTGTCGATCTGGCGGTGGTAGGCATCCGGGAACTCGGCGCACAAGGCGCGCACGGCGTCACGGATGTCGGAATAGCTGCTGGAGGTCATGGGGGCTCACGCTGAGTGCGGTTTTGCGGGCCGCAGAACGCTGCGGCGCCAGTGGGCGCCGCAATCTGCACTGTGCGACCGGCCGGGCCAAAGCACAATTCACCGTTGCGCAAGCCGCCCTTCCGGCAGGCTTAAGGTGTTGGCCTGGCGGGCCACTCTCGACCTACACACCCAGCCCGGCCGCCGCCTGCACTTGCACCGGATCGACGCCCAGCTGGCCCGCTGCCGCGAGGATCTCCTGCCAGGTGGTGGCGTCCACCGGCACACCCTCGGCCATGCGCTGGGCGCGCCAGGCGCGCTCGGGCTCACCCGCCAACTGCACCGGGCCAAACCCTTCACGCGGCGGCGAGGCCTTGACCCAATCGATAAAGCCCAGCGCCTCGACCTCGAAGGCGGCGCGGTCGGCCAGCATCGCCGGGTCTACCAGCACGCTGAACATGCCGTTGAGCACCCGCCGCTGGCTGCCGTCGTCGTCGCGCTGGGTCATGCCGGCGGCCAGTGCACCGCCCAACAGCTCGCACATCATGGCCATGCCAAAACCTTTGTGCGCGCCAAACGTCAGCAGCGCGCCAATCGGCGGCACCACGCTGTAGCGCGGCTCCTGGGTGGGCCGGCCCTGGTCGTCGATCAGGCAGCCGGGCGCCACCAGCTCGCCCTTGTTGTAGGCCACGCGGGTCTTGCCCTGGGCAATCATGCTGGTGGCAAAGTCCAGGATCACCGGGTCGCGGCCTGTCAAGGGCACACCGGCACAAAATGGGTTGGTACCAAAGCGGGCATCGGCCCCGCCGTGCGGCGCCACCACCGCCCGTGCGATCACGTTGACAAAGTGCATCGAGACCAGGCCGGCGGCCGCCGCCAGCTCAGCCCAGGCGCCGATGCGGCCCAGGTGGTGCGAGTTGCCCAGCGCGATGATGCAGCTGCCCTGCGCCCGCGCCCGCGCGATGCCCAGCGCCATCGCCTCGGCACCGATGACCTGGCCAAAACCTGCGTTGCCGTCCAGGCGCAACATCGCGCCGGCATCCAGCAGGGTGCTGACATGGGCGTTGACGCGCAAGCCGCCTTGCAAAAATGCCTCGGCGTAACGCGGCAGCATGCCGATGCCGTGGGAGTCATGGCCGCTCAGGTTGGCGCCGATCAGGTTGTCGGCAACGGCCTGTACCTCGGCCTCGCTGCTGCCAAAACCCCGCACCACTTGTTGTACGGCAACTTGCAGGCGCTGGACGGGGATCAGGTGGGTGTCGCTCATGGGCGGATTTCCAGGGTAGGGTGGATCGGGTGGACCGTAGTCTCAGGCCTGATGCTAGGCGCAGGCCGTCCCGGCTGCGGTACCGGCCTTGAGCCACGACCGCGCCCGCAGCGGTGCCGAGGCCGTCTTTTGTCGTCCAATGCAGGCATGGAACCCCTGCACCGTATCGACCAGCGACTGACGGACCTGGAAGTCAAGGCCTGCTTCACCGAAGACCTGGTGGAGGCCTTGAACCGGCTGGTGACGCAGCAGCAAGACCAGATCGACCGCCTGGCGCGCGAGCTCGGACGGCTGCGCCAGCAGGGTGCAGCTGCCGAGCCCGACGGATTTCGCAGCCTGCGTGAGGAGTTGCCGCCGCACTACTGAGCAGCACGGTCAGCCCAGGCCAGCGCCGGTGGTCGGCGGCCCGAAGCTGCGGCGCTGCGGCGGCCCGGGCAATCGGGTCAACGAGACGCCGCAGCCCCAGGCATTGGCGCGGGCACGGTCGCCGGCACCACCACCCCGGGCGACAGCGAGATCTCGCTCGACACGGTGACAGCGGTGACGAAATGGCGGGTTTCGCCAAAACACGAGCTGGGCAAGCCGACTTTTTCTTCGTAGTGCAGGCTCACCCGCTTGCCCATGAGCTTGACGATCTCGGCGGCGACCTTGTCGTCGGCCACGGTGAAGGCGAATTTTTCAACATTGGCCGTGCCTGGCATCGACACCAAGGCCAACTCGCCCTCCCAGGTCTTGCAGACCCAGCCCTTGTCGGACAGCTTCTGGATCCAGCCGGCGCGCTCGCCTGACGAATAGCTCCAGTGCAGCGCGACATAAAAATAGGCTGCGCCCAGCAAGCCCAGCAGCAACACGGCCATCGCAATTCGCAGGCGGATCATGATGCTCAGGCCTGGTGGATTTGGTGCAAGGCTGACGGCGCGGGCCAGCCGGCCTCTTTGCACACCCGCAAAATCGCCTCGTTGGTGTCAAAGTAGACCTGCCAGTAGTGGTCGGTATGGCAGTACGGCCGAATCGAAATCTGCGGGCCTTCGAGCTTGAAGTCGAGCACATTGATCTCGGGCGGCATGTCCTTGGAGATGTTGGGGATCAGCGCTACGGCCGCCTTGAAGCGGGCGATGGCATCGAGCGCGTCCACGCCATTGGCCAGCTGCGCCACCCGCTCGACCCGGCGGGCCGGCAGCACCGAGAAGTTCTGGATCGTGTCGCCAAAGATCTTGCCGTTGCCGACGATGGCCAACACGTTGTCCGGGGTGACGATGGCAGTGCCAAACAAGCCCAGCTCGCGCACCGTGCCCACCACCCCGGCCACGCTGACAAAGTCGCCCACCTTGATCGGCCGCAGCACCAGCATCATCGCGCCGGCCGCAAAGTTGCCCAGCAGCCCGCTCCAGGCTGCACCGATCGCCACACCGGCGCCGGCCAACATCGCCGCAAACGAGGTCGTCTGGATGCCGAAGTAGCCCAGGATGCCCAGCACCAGGGTGATGTTGAGGGCGATGGCAATGATTGAGCCCAGGTACTTGGTCAGCGTCGGGTCGACATGGTTGCGGCCCATCGTCATTTGCATGAGGTGGATCACCCGGCCAATCAGCCAGCGACCGATGACCCAGAAGGCGATTGCCGCCACCACCTTGATCGCGAGTTCGACGACGGTGGTGCTGAGAAAGACTTGCAGAGCGTCAATGTCCAAGGGTGAATCTCCTGAGGTCAGGGTTGAGAACGGATCGGCGCTTTGCCGCCGTACCTGCGCCGCTGCAGAGCCTGGAACTGGGGCCAGAAAGCCTGGGCCGGATCGGCAACCGGGTACTCGGCAATGGCGGTCGAGACAAGGGTGGAGACAGGGGTGGAGACAGCGGTGGCATCAGCGGCGAGCACAGCAGCCTCGGTGGCCGCTGGACGATTGTCCCGCTTGTTCAAGCCGATGCCATTGGTAGCGACACCCGGCAGCGACACCCGGCAGCGACACCCGGCCAGGCCGGCTGCCGGCGGTCGGCGCGCGTCGGCTCTCAGCAATCTTGCAGGCCTGACGATCCGCCCCATCTCCGGGCGCAAACAGGCTCAGCGCTGAAGCGCTCCCGCAGCCGGCGTGCTGCCCTGAACCACGGCGGCCACCTCCCGCCAGACCGCCCGGTAGCGGTCCTCGAACTCGGCCGCCAGGCCGCTGTGCGAGCCGCCTTCAAACAGCACCAGCCGACGCGGGTCGTGCGCTGCCCGGTAAAGCCGCTCGGTCTGGCGCGACGGCACGGTGTTGTCGGCGGTGCCGCTGAGAAACCACTTGGGCGCGCTGATCTGGTCGATCTTGTTGATCGACGCAAATTGCTGGGTGGTCAGCCAGGCGGCCATGCTGCCCAGCACACCCTGGTCGCGGGCGATATCGGGCATCGAGGTCATGGCCGACTCGAGCACCAGCGCGGCATAGCCCGCCGGTGCGCGGTGGCGCAGCGCCAGTTCAACCGCCACGCCACTGCCCATCGAATGTCCAAATAGAATCCGCGCCGCCGGATCGGGCACCCGGCGCTGCCATTCGGCGTAGGCGAGTTCGGCGTCTTCGACGATGCTGGCCTCGGACGGCAGCGCTGTCGAGCTTTCGCCCCAACCCCGGTAGTCCACCGCCAGCACAGAGAACCCCGCCGCGTGAATCGCAGCGATCTTGCTGCGGTTCTGAAACAGATTGCGAAAGGTGCCATGCAGGTACAACACACTGGGTGCGGCGGAGCCGGCACCCACCGCAGCGCCGGGCGCCCCGCTGGGCAATTGGCTCGGCGCCTCACTCGGCACCCAGATGGCACGCAGGCGCTGCGGCGGATCACCCGCTTTGTCAGGTGGCAGTTGCAGCCAGATCGCCTCGTCGGCGGCCGTGATCGGCTGCCAATCGCTGAGCGCGCCGGGTGTCGGCCGGTAAATCCAGCCACGCTGCTTGACGTCGAGCCAGGTGCAGCCCGACAGCCCGGCCAGCCCGACCAGCCCCCACAGGAGAGCCGCCAGCAACAGCCGGCTTGAGCCTCCCCGCCGCCCACCTGCCCATGCACGGCGGTTCATGTTCGACTTTCTTGAGTGAGATTCAATGGCTTTCCCGCGTTTGTTGACCGTCCTGGTGCTGGCCCTTTCGGCCCAGATGCTGACCGATCCCGCCCGTGCCCAGCAGCCGATGCGGGACGGGGTTGAGCTCAACCTCAGCCCGCTCACACTGCATTTCACGCCCAGCAGCGAGCACAGGAATGTCGGTCTGCTCGGCATCTCGAAAGTGGCTGGCGACGGCACCGTGGTCTCGGGCGCGGTGTTCAGCAACTCCTTCGGCCAGCCCTGTGTCACCGTGCAATGGGGCCAGCGCTACCTGGCCCCGATGGGCGCTGATCGATGGTACTGGCAATGGACGGTTGGCCCGGTGTACGGCTATGTGGCGCCCTACAACCGCAAGGTGCCGCTGAACTACAAGGGCCTGTCGCCGGTGGTGATCCCGTCGCTGGGCTACCAGCTGAATGAAAAGTTCTCGGCCCAGTTCACGCTGCTGGGCAACTCGGCCATGATGCTGCAATTGGCCTACCAGCTGCCAGACCGATGACGCCGGTACCGGCAAGCCCCAGCCCATGACAGTGGGCCAGCGGGCGGCCGGCCAGCGGGCACAATCCGGCCAACACCGGAATTGCCATGACCCGAAACCGACACCCCCGATGGATGCCAGGTCGCCGCACTGCACCGCAGTGCTGCCCCCGCCTGCGGTTGCCGCAAGATGGCTGAGCCAAGCACCGACCTGGCCCGCAACACGCTGGGCGTGCTGTTCATCGCCGGCCTGATCCTGGCGGCCTTCTGGATCTTGCGGCCGTTCATCGGCCCGGCGATCTGGGCCACCACCATCGTGGTCGCCACCTGGCCGCTGCTGCGCCACTTGCAGCGCCGTTTTGGCGGCTACCGCCTGCCGGCCGCGCTGGTGATGACGCTGGCCCTGGTGCTGCTGTTTGTGCTGCCCTTCACGCTGGGCATCGTCACCTTGATCGACTATTCGGACGAGATCGTCGGTGCGGCCAAGCGACTGGCCACCTTGCGCATGCCGTTGGCGCCGGCCTGGCTGTCGTCGCTGCCGGTCGTCGGGCCCAAGATCGACGTGCTCTGGACCGAGACCGTTGCCTCGGGCTCCGACGGCCTGATGGCCGGGCTGACGCCCTACATCGGCCAGGCCACCCGCTGGTTGGTGAGTGAGGTGGGCACGGTGGGTGGGCTGCTGGTGCAGGTGCTGCTGATTGTGCTGATCTCGGCGCTGATGTACGCCGATGGCGAAACCGCTGCGGCTGCCCTGTTGCGGGTGGGACGGCGCCTGGGCGGGGTGCACGGCGAGGCCACCGTGGTACTGGCCGGCCAGGCGATCCGCGGCGTGGCGCTGGGGGTGGGCGTGACAGCGGTGGTGCAGTCGGTGCTGGGAGGCATCGGCCTGACGATTGCGGGGGTGCACTATGCCGGGCTGCTGACGGTGCTGATGTTCATCTGCTGCCTGGCGCAGATCGGCCCGGTGCTGGTGCTGCTGCCAGTCGTGGCCTGGATGTACTGGAGCGGCGACAACGGCTGGGCCACGTTCTTGCTGGTCGTGACCGGCGTGGTCGGCACGCTCGACAACTTCTTGCGGCCCATGCTGATCCGCCTGGGAGCCGACCTGCCGCTGCTGCTGATATTTGGCGGTGTGATCGGCGGTTTGCTGGCTTTTGGCCTGGTCGGCATCTTTGTCGGCCCGGTGGTGCTGGCGGTGGCCTACACCCTGATGCAGGCCTGGGTGGGTGACCGGGCAGTTGACGAGGTGGCGGGAGCCGACGCCCAGCCGCCCGCAGCGGGCGACAGCAGCCCCTGACCCGCCGGGGCTGCCCGGCTCAACCCAGCGGCACCGGCACAAACAAGCGCTCACCGTCGCGCCAGACCAGCAGCGCCACGCTCTTGGGCTTGCCGGCCAGTACCCGCTTCAACTCGTCCACGCTGTCGACCGGCAAGCCGTTGATCGCCATCACCACATCGCCCTGGGTCAGCCCGGCTTTGGCAGCGGCGCCCTGGACCTGCTGCACCACCAGGCCGTGCTCCAGCTGCGACTGGCTGCGCTCTTCGCGGGTCAGGGGCCGCAGCGCCAGGCCCAGGCGTGCACCGCCAGTGGCCTCATCGGCGCCGCCGCTGGCATTGTTGGCCTGGGCAGTACCGTCGGCACCGGCCCGGCCGAGCGTGACCTCGATGTCCTGGGCCTTCTGGCTGCGCCAGACGCTCAGCTTGATGCGCTCACCCGGCAGCGACTGGGCGATACGGGCCGACAAGCTGCCAGCCTGGATCATCGGCTCACCGTCGATGCGCAGGATCACATCGCCCGATTTCAGACCCGCCGCCGCTGCCGGGCTCTTGGGTTCGACCTGGGCCACCAGTGCACCATCGGGCCGGGGCAGGCCAAAGCTCTCGGCCAGCGGCTGGGTCAGGTCTTGCACCATCACCCCGAGCCGGGCATGTTGGGCCTGGCCGGTGGCCACGATCTGGTCGCGCACCCGCATTGCCACGTCCACCGGGATCGCAAAGCTCACGCCCTGAAAGCCGCCAGTGCGCGAATAGATCTGCGCGTTGATGCCCACCACGTTGCCGGCCGCATCAAACAACGGACCCCCCGAGTTGCCCGGGTTGACCGCCGCATCGGTCTGGATGAACGGCACCGCAGCATCACCCGGCAGCGAGCGGCCCTTGGCGCTGACGATGCCGGCGGTGGCGGTCTGCTCCAGACCGTAGGGCGCGCCGATGGCCAGCACCGGGTCGCCCACCTGCAGCAGCTTGGGGTCGCCCAAGCGCACGGTGGGCAAGCCCTGGGCGTTGATGCGCAGCACCGCGATGTCGGTGGCGGCATCGCTGCCCAGCACCTTGGCGGCGTACTCGCGGCGGTCGGCCAGCCGCACCATCACCTCTTTGGCGTCTTTGACGACATGGGCGTTGGTCAGGATCAGGCCGTCGGCCGAAACGATGAAGCCAGAGCCCTGGCCCTTGAACGGCTGGTCGGGCGCGGCGCCCCGGCCACCCGGGAACCCGGGCATACCGCGAAAGTAGCGGTACATCGGGTCGCTGCGCTGGGCCTGCGCCATCGCCTCGGCTTCTTCGCCGGTAGTCTTGTGCAAGCCTTCGACCGTCACCCCGACCACGGCAGGGCCGTACTGCTGGACGATGGCGCGGTAGTTGGGTGCACTACCGGGCGGCAGCGGCGGCAAAGGCGCAAGCTGCGCTGCCGCCGCCACGGGCGTCATGGCCGACGGCACCGCCGCGGCCGGCTTGTCTTTGTGGAACCAGGGCAGGTCGATGGCGCCGGCGGTGGTCATCACGGCCACGCCGCCGCCCAGCAAGGCCCAGCCCAGTGGTTTGAAGAACTTTTGCATGAGGCTCAACTCCATGACAGGGCAGGACGCCCCGAACGATGGACACAGTGTCGACACCGCAGATGAGGCTGGCATGAGCGCAGGATGAAGCCAGGGTTAAGCGCCTGCAGCAGGCGCATGGCCAGCCTGATCAGGTGGACAAGTCGCCAGGGACGACGTGAAGTGGCGCGTCGCCAATGACCGCGCATCAACAACTGTCGTCAGGCGCTGCCTGGGCTGCCGGTGGGTGCCGCCTCGGGCAGGTCAGAGCGGCGTGGCCAGGTCGTAGCGGATGAAGCCGTGGTGCTGCGCCACCCGGTCGTACAGCGCCCTCGCACGGGCATTGGTTTGGTGGGTCTGCCAGTACAGGCGGGCACAGCCGCGACTCCGGGCATGGCGGGCCAGATCCTGGATCAGCGCAGCGGCCACGCCCTGGCCGCGGGCCTCAGGCACAGTGAACAGGTCTTGCAGGTAACACACCTCGTCG
>JANYKR010000128.1 GCA_025358155.1 Betaproteobacteria bacterium | reverse complement strand
CGGCATCACCTACGTGGCCTTCACCGCGACGCCCAAGGACAAGACGCTGCAGCTTTTCGGCACGCGCCCTGACCCCACGCGCAAGCCTGCGCCCGACAACATCCCGGCGCCCTTCCACGTCTACTCGATGCGCCAGGCCATAGGAGAAGTTCATCCTGGATGTGCTGGAGACCTACACCTCCTACAAGATTGCCTTCTCGCTGGCGCATCAAGGAAAAAACGGCGTCAAGCTGATCGAGTCGGCCGAGGTGGACAAGTCCGAAGCCATGAAGGGCATCATGGGTTGGGTGCGGCTGCACGAGTACAACATCGCGCAGCGAGTGCAGGTGGTGGTCGAGCACTTCCGCAAGCATGTGGCCGGCCTGCTGGGTGGCAAGGCCAAGGCCATGGTGGTGACCGGCAGCCGCAAAGAGGCCGTGCGTTGGCAAAAGGCCACGCGCAAGTACATCGCCGACCACGGCTACAAGATCGACACGCTGGTGGCCTTCTCGGGCGAAGTCATCGACCCGGAGAGTGGGCCCGACCCTTTCACTGAAAACAGCCACGAGCTGAACCCCAGGCTGAACGGCCAGGACATCCGCAACGCCTTCAAGGGCGACGACTACCAGTTGCTGCTGGTGGCCAACAAGTTCCAGACCGGCTTCGACCAGCCTCTGCTGTGCGCCATGTACGTGGACAAGAAGCTGGGCGGCATCCAGGCCGTGCAGACCCTGTCGCGGCTGAATCGTTGCCACCCAGGCAAGGACCAGACCTACGTGGTCGACTTCGTCAACGACGCAGCCGACATCCTGGCCGCCTTCAAGCCGTACTACGAGACGGCGGAACTCTCAGGCGTGACTGACCCCGACAACGTGCTGACCCTGAAGGCCAAGCTGGACGGCCAGGCGCTGTACGAGCCGTTCGAGGTAGACCGCGTCGTCAATGTGGCACTGAAGGGCAAGAAGGCCAAGCAGTCGGAGCTGGACGCCGCCACAACGCCGGTAGCCAGCCGGCTGCTGCTGACCTACGCCGAAGCCAAGAGGGCCTTCGCGGCAGCCCCTCCCGGGAGCCAGCAGGCCCAGACCGCCAAAGACAGGATGGAGGCGTTGATCCTGTTCAAGAGCGACATGGCAGCCTACGTGCGCATGTACGGCTTCTTGTCGCAGATCTTCGACTACGGCAACACCGACGTTGAGAAGCGGTCGATCTTTTTCCGCCTGCTGCACCCGCTGCTGACCTTTGGGCGCGAGCGCGAGGGCGTGGACCTGTCGGCGCTGAAGCTCACGGCGTACACGATCAAGAGCCTGGGCAACCCGGCGTTGAACCTGGCGGTGGGCGAGCCGGAAAAGCTGTATGTCGTCGACGAGGTCGGAACCGGGCAGGTGCAGGACAAGGCCAGGGTCGCGCTGGCCGATCTCATCGCCAAGGTGAACGACCTGTTCGAGGGCGACCTGACGCCCGGGGACAAGCTGGTCTATGTCAATGACGTGATCATCGGCAAGATGATGGAATCCGCGCAGCTGGTTGAACAGGCGGTGAACAACACGCAGGCGCAGTTCGACAACTCACCCGACCTGCTGCGCGTGTTGATCGATGCCGCGATGGATGCCGAGGCTGCGCATGCGCTGATGAGCCGGCAAACCTTGCAATCTGCCGCCACGCAGCGTGACCTGCTGACGATCGCCCTGCGCGAAGGCAAGCTGTGGCAGCGCTTGCGGGCCAAGGCCGCCGGCGCAGCGCCCGCTCCGTGAACCCGCAGCACGACATCCTGAACCTGGCGCACGTGCGCGCAGTGGGCGTCGAGCAGCACGCGACGCACTGTGTCGTCTCCGCTGTAGGCGGGGTCGAGCCGACAGCCTGCCCGCATTGCGGCAGCGAGGCACTGCACCGCCACGGTACCAAGCTGCAGTCGTTCATGGACACGCCGATGCATGGCAAGCGCGTCGAACTGAGCCTGGAGCGCAAGCGGTTCCGCTGCACCGCCTGCGGCAAGACGCTGCTGGACTCGCTGCCGTCGATGGACAGCAAGCGGCAGATGACCAGCCGGCTCGTCAGCTACATCGAGCAGCGCTGCATCCAGAGCACCTTCGCCGAGGTCTCACGCGAGGTGGGCGTCGATGACAAGACCATCCGCCACGTCTTCGACGACTACACCAGCCGCACCCGGGAATCGGTGATTGACGAGGTGCCGCGCGTGCTGGGGATCGACGAGCTGAAGATCGTCGGTGCGTACCGCTGCATGCTGACCAACATCGAGAAGAACTCGGTGTTCGACCTGCTGAAGAACCGGCGCAAGGTCGACCTGCTGGCGTACTTCAAGGCGCTGCGCGACAAGAAAAACATCGAGGTCGTGACGATGGACCTGTGGAGCGTCTACCGCCAGGTGGTCGCGGCAGAGCTGCCTGGCCGGGCCATGGTGGTCGACAAGTTCCACGTGGTCCGCATGGCCAACGATGCGATCGAACGCATCCGCAAGCGCATTCGCCGCGAGTTGGAACCGAAGACGCGGATCAAGATGAAGAACGAGCGATGCGTGCTTCTCAAGAGATTCCACGAGCTGACAGACGAAGAGAAGGACAAGCTACTGTCTTGGTCGAAGCTCTACCCCGCGCTCGGCGTAGCGCATGCTGCGAAAGAGGGGTTCTATGCGATCTACGACCAACCGACCCGCAAGGAAGCCGAGGCCGAAGCGCGTGCATGGCTGAGCCGGTTGAATCCAATGATCGCCACCGAGTTCAGAGAGACGGCTGGAGCCCTGAACAGCTGGTGGGAGGAGGTGTTCAACATCTACGACCACCCAGTCACCAATGCCTACACTGAAAGTGTCAACCGCCTGGCCAAGGACGTGAACCGAATGGGACGCGGCTACAGCTTCGATGTCATCAGAGCGCGCCTGCTGTTCGATCAGGAAGCGCGCAAACCCACGTCGGGTGTGGTGCGGTCCAAGGTGCGCAAACAGGTTCACGCAGCGAAGCCGGCCGGTGGCGGGATGGTTGAGTTCGCGGGCACCTACCAGCCACCACGGATGGTCGTTCGGGATGTGACCGAGGAGAAAACCGTCGAGTACGGCCCACACATTCCCACCCTTTGCCGGCTACTCGAAGAAGGCCACTTCGACTGAGTTCCAACACTGGACGGGCTCAAGAAGACCTGTCCCTGGTTGTCGCCAGCCCACACGGGATTCCGGATACCCAAAAAAAGCACCCGAAGGCGCTTTTTTTTTAACCCTGCGCAGAGCGCAAGGCTGGGTCAACCCATGTGCAAACCGCCGTTGCAGCTGAAGTCGGCGCCGGTGGTGAAGCCGGAGTCGTCACCCGCCAGCCAGGCGCAGATCGAACCGATTTCGTCGGGTGTGCCCAGCCGCTTGACGGGGATCGTTGCGACGATTTTTTCGAGCACTTCAGGCTTGATGGCGCGGACCATGTCGGTGCCGATGTAGCCCGGGCTCACGGTGTTGACCGTCACGCCCTTGTTGGCCATTTCTTGCGCCAGCGCCATCGTAAAACCGTGCATGCCAGCCTTGGCAGCCGAGTAGTTGGTCTGGCCCGACTGACCCTTTTCGCCATTGACCGAGCTGATCTGGATGATCCGGCCCCAGCCCTTTTCAACCATGCCCGGCACCACCTGCTTGGTGACGTAGAACATGCTGTTCAAGTTGGTGTCAATGACGGCTTTCCAGTCGTCGGGCGACATCTTCAAAAACATGCGGTCGCGCGTGATGCCGGCGTTGTTGACCAGCACGTCGATCGTGCCGTGCTCGGCCACCGCCTTGGTGAAGGCCTCGACCGTCGAGTCCCAATCGGCGACATTGCCGACCGAGGCGTGGAAGTCGTAGCCCAGCGCTTTTTGCTCGTCCAGCCACTTGGTGAAGTCACGGCTCGGGCCGCAACCGGCGATGACCTTGAAACCGGCCTTGTTCAGGCGCTGGCAGATGGCGGTACCGATGCCACCCATGCCGCCCGTCACGTACGCTACTTTTTGTGTCATAACTCTCGCTCCTCTGGTGTTGCAAAAATGGCCCGGCCCACTGCCAGGTCAAACGTTTGAAGCGTGTCCGCTGGGGCCACGCCGGTCAATCGGGTTCGCCCTGCCTGGGCCCTGGAAATTGATCTGCTCAGCGCTCGACCGTCAGCGCCACGCCCATGCCGCCGCCGATGCACAGCGAGGCGATGCCCTTCTTGGCGTCGCGCTTGATCATCTCGTGCAGCAGCGTGACCAGGATGCGGCAGCCGGACGCGCCAATCGGGTGGCCGATTGCAATCGCGCCGCCGTTGACGTTGACCTTCGCCAGGTCCCAGCCCATCTCCTGGTGCACCGCACAGGCTTGGGCGGCAAACGCCTCGTTGATCTCCAGCAGGTCGAGGTCAGAGGCCTTCCAGCCGGCGCGCTCCAGCGCCTTGCGGGCAGCGGGCACCGGGCCCATGCCCATGATCGACGGGTCGAGGCCGGCGCTGGCGTAGCTGGCGATGCGCGCCAGGGGCTTGAGGCCCAGCGCGGCAGCCTTGGCGGCGCTCATCACGATCACGCCGGCAGCGCCGTCGTTCAGGCCTGATGCATTGCCGGCGGTGACCGAGCCTGCCTTGTCAAACGCCGGACGCAAGCCGGCCAAGGCCTCGGCGCTGGTCTTCTTGTTGATGAACTCGTCGGCCGCAAACACAAGGGCGTCGCCTTTGCGCTGGGCAATGCTGATCGGCACGATTTCATCCTTGAAGCGGCCGGACTCTTGCGCAGCGCTGGCCTTCATCTGGCTGCCCAGTGCCAGCGCGTCCTGCTGCTCACGGGTGATGCCGTACTTCTTGGCCACGTTTTCGGCGGTGATGCCCATGTGGTACTGGTTGTACACGTCCCACAGGCCGTCGGTGATCATGGTGTCGACCAGCTTCCAGTCGCCCATGCGTTGGCCGTCGCGCGAGTTGGGCAGCACGTGGGGCGACAGGCTCATGTTCTCCTGCCCGCCGGCGATGATGATGTCGCTGTCACCGTCGCGGATGGCTTGGGCGGCCAGCATCACCGCCTTCAAGCCCGATCCGCAGACCTTGTTGATCGTGAAGCCAGGCACCGCTTGCGGCAGGCCGGCCTTGATCACTGCCTGGCGCGCAGCGTTCTGGCCCGAACCGGCCGTCAGCACCTGGCCCAGGATCACTTCATTGATTTGTTCGCCCGACAGCCCACTGCGCTCCAGCAAGGCCTTGATGACGGCCGCCCCCAGCTCGGGCGCGGGTGTCTTGGCCAGGGTGCCGCCAAACTTGCCCACGGCCGTGCGTGCGGCGGCGACGATGACGATTTCTGTACTCATTGGGGTCTCCTGAAATGAAATGCGGATGGGCGAATCTACAGCGTAAGCGGGGCCGCCGACCAGCCGCCGGACCCGAGCCAGCTCGGGCTGGGGCCGGGCAAGGCGACGGGGTCAGGCTTTTTGCTTGACGTAGCGGCCGGGCGCCGGCTCGATGACCTTGTAGCTGCGGTTGCCGTAGCCCTTGGGCGCCGCCACCGGTTTGCCACCATGGCGGGCCAACCAGCCCGACCACACCGGCCACCAGCTGCCCGGGGTTTCGGTGGCGGATTTGAGCCAGCTGTCTGCCTGGGCCGGCACCTGGGTGTTGACCCAGTGGCTGCGCTTGTTCTTGGCGGCCGGGTTGATAACGCCGGCGATGTGGCCCGAGGCGCCCAGAACAAAAGTCTTGTCCTTGACGCCTGAGAGCACGCCGGTGGACAGGTAGGCGGCCTGCCAGGGCACGATGTGGTCCTCGCGAGAGCCGTAGATGAAGGTCGGGCACTTGATCTTGGACAGGTCCAGCGATTCGCCGCAGACGGTCAGCGCGCCCGGAACTTTGAGCGCGTTTTCCAGGTAGGTGTGGCGCAGGTACCAGCAAAACATGTTGCCCGGCAGGTTGGTGGAGTCGCCGTTCCAGTACAGCAGGTCAAACGGCGGCGGCGCTTCGCCCTTGAGGTAGTTGCCGACCACGTAGTTCCAGACCAGGTCGTTGGGCCGCAAGAAGCTGAAGGTGGTGGCGAGCTCCTTGCCCTTGAGCAGGCCCGGGCCGTTGGGTGCCTCGGCGCCGATGGTCATGTCGCGCAGCTTGACTGCCGCCTCGTCGATGAACACATCGAGGATACCGGTGTCGTTGAAGTCGAGCAGCGTGGTCAGCAGGGTCATCGACTCGGCGGGCTGCTCGCCGCGTGCGGCCAGCACGGCCAACGCGGTCGACAAGATCGTGCCACCGACGCAAAAGCCCAGGGTGTTGATCGTGGGCGCGCCGGTGATGGCCTGCACCACCGCTATCGCCTTGATCGGGCCTTTTTCGATGTAGTCGTCCCAGGTGGTAGCGGCCAGGCTCTCGTCCGGGTTACGCCAGCTCACCACGAACACCCGGTGACCTTGCTCGACGGTGTAGCGGATCACCGAGTTCTCGGGCTGCAGGTCGAGGATGTAGTACTTGTTGATGCACGGTGGCACAAACAGCATCGGCCGCTCGCCGACCTTGGCGGTCAGGGGCTTGTATTCGATCAACTGCAACAGTTCGTTCTCGAACACCACCGCGCCCTCGCTGGTGGCGACGTTGCGGCCGACTTCGAACACGCTTTCGTCGGTCTGCGACATGTGGCCTTGCTCGATGTCCTTCCACAGCAACTGCATGCCCTGGCTGATGCTCTCGCCGCGGGTCTCCACTGCCTTGGCCAGGGCCTCAGGGTTGGTCGCCAAAAAGTTGGCCGGGCTGGCGGCGTCCACCCACTGCTGCACGGCAAAGCGGATGCGGGCCTTGGTCTTGGCGTCGCCCTGCACGCTTTCAGCCATCTGCATCAGGGTGCGGGCGTTGAGCAGGTAGGTTTGCGCGGCCAGCGCGGTGGCGGGGTTCTGGACCCAGGCCTGGGCCGAAAAGCGTTTGTCAGCCACCGGCATGGCCGTCTTGCCGGCCGCTGGAGCTGCTGTCAGGGCGTTGTTCCACATCGCGGTGGCCTGGGCCAGGTACTCGGATTGCAGCTTGGTCATCGCGTCCAGCGGCAGACTCAGGCCCGACATGGTTTTCCACATGTCGGTCATGGCCGCGCCTGCAGCCTGGACGTTGGCCTGCGCCGCTTGCCCGATTTCACCGAGGGCGGGTACCGTTTTCTTGGTCATGCTTGTCTCCTGGACTGTCCGCACCGATCATTCGTCAATGTGCGATGCTGTGCATGGATTGCGGTTGTACGGCATTTAGCTTACCGCAGAATGACTCAATTTTTCAATTAGTGATATTACGAACCACAATCTGAAATGCACACCGTTGCGATTGCCTGGATGTTTGTGGTGCTGCTGATGGCACTGGCCGAAGCCACCTCGACCCAGGGCACCGTGCTCGGGGCATTTTTCACTTTGTTGCTGTACGGCTTGCTGCCGCTGGGCCTGGTGCTGTACCTGATGGGCACGCCGATGCGGCGCCGAGCGCGGCGTGCAGCCGAAGCCGCCGAGCGGGCTGAGGGCCTGCAGCCGGACGCTGAGGCAGCTGTGGCTGAACCTGCGGCAATGGCCATCACGCCCTCAGCCGCAGAGGGCCACCGCGGCGGCGAGGCGACCGGTTCGGCCATCGCGCCGGAACGAAAAGAAGCGTGAGGCGTCGGTCGCGGTGCACCAACCACCGCCACTGACCTGCTGCACCCCCAGCCTGGCCAGGCGGCGCCGGGCCAGCTCAGCCAGATCCGCACGCCAGCGTGGGCTGCCATCCGGCCGGGGGCTGGGCAAGAACAAGCTGAGATCGGGCGCCACCAGGTCCTGGCCAAAGGCCGTCAGCACCTCTGCGCCCACCTCGAAAGCCTGCGGCCCGATGCACGGGCCCAACCAGGCCAGCAGCTGATCGGCGCGGCAGTCCGCAGCCTCGCACAGCGCGGCCACGGTGTTGTCGATCACACCTGCGGCCAAGCCGCGCCAGCCGGCGTGGGCTGCGCCCACCGCTTGGCCATCGGCGCTGCACAACAGCACGGGCAGGCAATCGGCCACCAGCACGGCGCAGGCAATGCCCGGCTCGGTGCTGATGCTGGCGTCGGCCCGGGGCAACTCGGCGCCAGGTCGCAGGTGATGCGTGCCCAGCCGGACCACGTCTGCGCCATGAACCTGGTTCAACCAGACCGGTGTTGCACCCAGTGCGGCGGCAAAGCGGCGCTGGTTCTCCGCAACGGCATCTGCCGCATCGCAGGCCGAGGGATCAGCGCTGCCGTCGGCCTGCGGCGGGGCCGGCAGGCCACTGGGCCGCAAGTTCAAGCTGTCAAAAGCTGCGGTGCTCACACCGCCTTGCCGGGTGCTCATCAGTGCGCGGACACGCTTTGGCGCCGGCCAAGCCGGCTGGAGTGCATCGGTCAAATCAGCGCTCAAGCCTCGAAGCCTCGCACCGGGTCAGACGCGCGCGCCGCACCGCGCCGTCAAGCCGCATCCGGACAAGCCGACGGCTGGGTGCGAGAGAACGCCTCCAAGGCCATGCAGCTTGCATGCACCCGCATCACGTTGGGCAGGTGATCGGTGCGGCACTCGAAGCGCTGGGCGTTGAAGACCTGCGGCACCAGGCAGCAGTCGGCCAGCGTGGGGCGGTCGCCGTGGCAAAAACGCGCAGGCTGCGCCGCGAGTTGGCGCTCCACCACCTCCAGGCCGGACTCAACCCAGTGCCGGTACCAGCGGTTCTTGTCGTCCTCGCTGAGCTTGAGGTCATGCACCAGGTAGCGCAGCACCCGCAGGTTGTTGAGTGGATGGATCTCGCAGGCAATATCCTGGGCCAGCGCCCGCACCCGGGCACGGCCGAGCGGGTCTGCCGGCAACAGCGGCGGCTGGAGATGGGTTTCGTCCAGGTACTCGATGATCGCCAGTGACTGCGTCAGCACCTGATCTCCGTCTTTGAGCAAGGGCACCAGCCGCGAGGCCGCAACCGCCGCATACGACTCGCCGAACTGCTCGTTCCGGGCCAGGTGCACCGGCATGTAGTCGTAGTCCAGACCCTTGATCGCCAGTGCGATGCGCACCCGGTACGAGGCTGATGAGCGGAAATAGCTGAAGAGCTGCATGTTCAAGACCCCTGGCGGACTGGCCGCGCCCTCACTTGACCCGGACTTGCAGGCTGCCCAGGCCGGCGATGTGCCCCTCCATCAGGTCACCCGGCACCACCGCCGCAACGCCGGCCGGCGTGCCGGTAAATATCAAATCTCCGGGCTGCAAGGTCCAGGCCCGAGACAGGGTCTCGATCGACTCGGCCACATTCCAGATCAGTTCGCGCAGGTCGCCTTGCTGGCGCAGCACGCCGTTGACGCTGAGCGAAATCGCCCCTTGCGTCAGCTCGCCGGTGCGGCCGACGGGGTGCAAGGGGCCGATGGGTGCCGACTCATCAAAGGCTTTGCCGATGGACCAGGGCCGGCCTTGTTTCTTCATGTCGTTTTGCAGGTCGCGCCGGGTCATGTCCAGGCCGATGGCATAGCCCCAGATGTGGCTCAGCGCATCGGACGCAGCGATGTCACGCCCACCGACGCCGATGGCCACCACCAGCTCAATCTCGTGGTGCAGGTTGGCGGTCAGCGGCGGGTAGGCCATCTCGCCGACCTCGCCGTCGGCCACCGGCAACACGGCATCCGCCGGCTTGAGAAAGAAAAACGGCGCCTCGCGACCGGTAAAACCCATCTCCTGGGCATGCTCGGCGTAGTTGCGGCCGACGCAGTAGATGCGGTGCACCGGAAACAATCCACCACCGGCTACAGGCACGGTGGGCAGGGCTGGCGGCGTGATGACGTGGTTCATGGTGGGTGCGCGATGGCGGTTGCAGGAAAGGGTCGTTGGGATCATGCCACGGGCCCCGGCGGCGCAAACGCTACACTTTTTCACCATGATCGAAATGCGCCGCATCAAGCACTGCCCCAAATGCGGGACCGCTGTGGCCTACCGCATGCCCGAAGACGACAACCGCGAGCGCGCGGTCTGCCCGGCCTGCAACACCATCCACTACGAGAACCCGCTCAACGTGGTGGGTACGGTGCCGGTGTGGGCTGACCAGGTGCTGCTGTGCAAGCGTGCGATCGAGCCGCGCTACGGCTTCTGGACCTTGCCGGCCGGCTTCATGGAACTCGGCGAGACCGTCGCCGATGGCGCGCTGCGCGAAACCGTCGAAGAGGCTGGCGCGCGGGTCGAGATGCAGGACTTGTTCACCGTAATGAACGTGGTGCGGGTCGGTCAGGTGCACTTTTTCTACCGCGCCCGCATGCTCGACACCCAGCTGGACCCGGGCAGCGAGACGCTGGAAGCACGGCTGTTCCACGAGCACGAGATCCCGTGGGACGAGATCGCTTTTCGCACCGTGCGCGAGACCCTCAAACACTACTTCGCCTGCCGGGCGGCCGGCAGCTATCCGCTGCTCACGGCAGACATCGGCTGAGGGCTGGGTCAGCAGCGCTGCGCTGCGCCTGCTCAGGCGGCGCTCAGCTCGCCTACCAGGGCCGGCCCGGTCGCCGCATCAAAGCCCATCGCCCACAGCAGGTCCAGGTCCTCGGCCGAACGCACCCCCTCGGCAAAAACCTGCAAGCCCACGCTCTGCACCAGCCGGACCAGGCCCTTCAGGTAGCGGCGTGCGCTGTCAGACTCGGCACCGCCCAGGCTGTTGACAAAGCGGGCGTCGATGCGGATGCAGTCCAGCCCCAGGTCAATCAACCTCGGGATGCGGGCCAGCGCCTCGCCGGCATGCTCCAGGCCCAGCATCACGCCCAGGGGCCGCCAACGGCGTGACAGCTCGCGCACCAGCATCGGCCGCTCGAGCGCCAGCGACTCGGGCAGGTCGATCCAGAGCCGACAGGCAGCCTGAGGTGCAGCCTCCAGCTGGCGTGACACCGCCATCACAAACTCTGCCGAACAAACCGATTGCGCGGCCACGTTGACGCATCGCGCCAGGCCGTCTTGCGAGATCGCCTGCAGCGCCAATGCCAGCGCTTTTTCATCCACCGCCGGGCACAGCCGGCTGCGCATCGCCTGGGCCAGCCAGCGCGAAGCGGGCTCCATCGGCCCGCCGGGATGGATCTGGACCCGCAGCGGGCAGTCCAGGTGCAACTGCCGGCCGTCGGCGCTGCTCACCGGGTATGCGCCCAGCTCGACCCGGCCCTGGATCAGCGCACGGCCGATCAGTCGTTGCCAGGATTCGAGGCCCTGCGTCCGCGCTTGCACCGGTTCGGCGGCCAGGCTGGACGGCCCGAGCTCGGCCGTGCCGGCGCTGGCGGCGGTCTCCGCCCGTGTCAGGGCGGCATCGGCCAGCGCCAACGCCTGGGTGGCCGACAGCGGCGACTGCAGCTCTACCGCGCCGGCCGCCACGCTGGCAGCGGGGTCGATGCCGGCCAGCGGCAGCCGCAAGGCCCGCAGCAGCGACGCCGCACACTCGGCCGCCATGCCGCCCACCGGCAACAGCAACGCAAAGTCAGCGCCGCCCAGCCGGCCGACACAACAGCGCTCGATGCGCTGGGGGTAGGACTGCAGGGTCTGGCCCAGCGCCTGCAGCACGTGGTCGGTGGCGACATGGCCGATGCGCTGGTTCAGGCCTTGCAGGTCACGCAGGCGCAGCAACAGCAGGCCGACCTGGGCCGGGGCAGTGTCGCCGTTGAGCATCGCGTCCAGCGTGGCCAAGAAGTGGCGGCGGTTGGGCAGGCCAGTCAACATGTCGCTGTGGGCTTGCTCGCGCAGCGACTCCAGCTGGCCGGCCTGTGCATCGAACAAGGCTTGCTGGCGCGTGAGCAGGCGGTCCAGGCCTTCGGCCAGGGCTTGCAACTCGGGCGCAGTGCGGCGGCTCGACGTGTCGGCCGAGGCTTCGGTGCCAAACGCGCTGCTTGCGCCCAGACCCGACGGGGCCGAGCTGCCGACGTGGTCGCCCCCGGCCAGCATGTCCTGCAGCAAGCCCTGGGCCGCCACCGCCAGCCGTTGCCGGGCCCAGATGACGCCGATCCAGGCGCCACCCGCAGCGGCGAGCAACAGCGCCGGCAAGAGGTGGCCGGCCCAGGCCAGCCAAGCCGCTCCTGCCCATGCAAGCAGGGGCACCAGCGCAGGCGCCAGCCAGGCCACACCGGCGACGTGGGGCATCAAAGCAGGCGGTGCGGACAGGGCGGCGGCAGGCATCGGTGGCGGCGCGGCGGACAGCCGCGCAGGTCGGCAACACGGGGGAACAGAAGCCCGCAACAGCCGCCAAAGTGGCGGGCGCTGCGGGCATCACCTGAGCGTGTTGTCGTCCCGGGCTGGCGCAACTTGAGCGCGGGCTCGCAAACCGAGAGTTGGCGCCTGGCTCAGCCCGAGATTCGGCGCCGCAGTGTGGCGCTGCGGTCTGACGCCCAAGTCCGGCGCCGAAGTTCGACGCCGGGTATCAGCGGCGCGCGGGTGGCAGGTCGGTGCAGCTGCCGTGTGCCACCTCGGCCGCCATGCCGATGCTCTCGCCCAGCGTGGGATGCGGGTGGATGGTCTTGCCGATGTCGACCGCGTCGGCGCCCATCTCGATGGCCAGCGCCACCTCGCCGATCATGTCGCCGGCATGGGTGCCGACGATGCCGCCGCCCAGGATCTTGCCGTGGCCGTGGGCTTCGGGGCTGTCGTCGAACAGCAGCTTGGTGAAGCCTTCGTCGCGGCCATTGGCAATTGCCCGGCCCGATGCAGTCCAAGGGAACAAGCCCTTCTTGACCTTGATGCCGCGCGCCTTGGCCTCGTCTTCGGTCAGGCCGACCCAGGCCACCTCGGGGTCGGTGTAGGCCACGCTGGGAATCACCCGGGCATCAAACTGTGCAAGATTGTCCCCGGCCGCCACCTCGGCCGCCACATGCGCCTCGTGCACCGCCTTGTGCGCCAGCATCGGCTGGCCCACCACGTCGCCGATCGCAAAGATGTGGGGCACGTTGGTGCGCATCTGGATGTCTACCGGGATGAAACCGCGGTCGGTCACCAGGACGCCAGCCTTGTCGGCCGCAATCTTCTTGCCGTTGGGCGTGCGGCCCACGGCCTGCAGCACCAGGTCGTACAGCCCTTCGCTCGCCTTGCCGTCCAGGCCCTCGAACTTGACCAGGATACCGTCGGCGGTGGCCTCAGCTGCCACCGTCTTGGTCTTGAGCATGATGTTGTCAAAACGCGGCGCGTTGAGCTTCTGCCAGACCTTGACCAGATCCCGGTCGGCGCCCTGCATCAGGCCGTCTAGCATCTCGACCACATCGAGCCGGGCACCCAGGGTGGAATACACCGTGCCCATCTCCAGCCCGATGATGCCGCCGCCCACCACCAGCATTTTCTTGGGCGTCTGGCGCAGCTCCAGCGCGCCGGTGGAATCAACGATGCGTGGATCGTCCGGCAGGAACGGCAGCCGCACCGCCTGCGAGCCCGCCGCGATGATGCACTGCTTGAACTTGATGGTTTGGGTCTTGCCGGTTTTGCCTTGCGCTTCACCGCTGGTCTCTTCGATCGTGACATGGTGGGGGTCGGCAAAACTGCCGTAGCCGCGCACCACAGTCACCTTGCGCATCTTGGCCATGGCCGCCAGGCCACCGGTCAGCTTGCCGACCACCTTGTTCTTGTGGCCCAGCAGCTTGGGCAAGTCCAGCTGCGGCGCGGCAAAAGTCACGCCCAGGTCGGCAAAGTGCTTGACCTCGTCCATCACCCCGGCCACGTGCAGCAAAGCCTTGGACGGGATGCAGCCGACGTTCAGGCAGACACCGCCCAGCGTGGCATAGCGCTCGACGATGACCGTCTTGAGGCCCAGATCTGCGGCCCGGAAGGCGGCCGAATAACCGCCCGGCCCGGCGCCCAGCACCAACAGGTCGCACTCCAGGTCGGCGCCACCGGCATAGCTGGCGGCGGGTGGTGCTGCGGGTGGTGCTGCGGGTGATGCTGCAGCGCCTGCGGGCGGCTGGGCGACTGCCGACGCGGGCGCTGCTGATGCCGCCGTGGCAGCGGCAGGGGACGAAGCGCCGGCCGCTGCCTCCAGGCTCAAGATCACGGTGCCCTGGTTGATCTTGTCACCCAGCGCCAGTTTGATCTCCTTGACCACACCGGCATGGCTGGACGGGATCTCCATCGAGGCCTTGTCGCTTTCTACCGTCACCAGGCTCTGCTCGACGGCAATGGTGTCACCCGGCTTGACCAGGATCTCGATCACCGCCACGTCCTTGAAGTCCCCGATGTCGGGCACGCTCACATCGATCAACGCCATGCTGGTCTCCGGATCGGGTTGGGTTTGAACTGGGCGTGCGCCATCACAGCACGATGCGCCGGAAGTCAGCCATCAGGCTGGCAAAGTAGACGTTGAAACGCGCTGCAGCGGCGCCGTCGATCACCCGGTGGTCCCAGCTCAAGGACAAGGGCAGGATGAGCCGAGGCACAAACTGCTTGCCATCCCAGCGCGGCTCGATGCTGCTCTTGCACACGCCCATGATCGAGACCTCGGGCGCGTTGATGATGGGCGTGAAGTAGCGCCCACCGATGCCGCCCAGGCTGCTGATGCTGAAACAGCCGCCCGACATGTCGGCCGGGCCCAGCTTGCCGTCGCGTGCTTTCTTGGCCAGTTCAGCCATCTCGGTGCTGATCTGGAAGATGCCCTTCTTGTCGGCATCCTTGATCACCGGCACGACCAGCCCGTTGGGTGTGTCGGCGGCAAAACCGATGTGGAAGTAGCTCTTGAGCACCAGCTGGTCGCCGTCCAGGCTGGCGTTGAACTGCGGGAACTTCTTGAGCGCCGCCACCGCCGCCTTGATCATGAAGGCCAGCATCGTGACTTTGACGCCAGACTTCTCGTTGTCCTTGTTGGTACTCACCCGAAAAGCCTCCAGCTCGGTGATGTCGGCCTCGTCGTGGTTGGTGACATGCGGGATCAGCACCCAGTTGCGGTGCAGGTTGGCGCCGCTGATCTTCTGAATGCGCGACAAATCTTTGCGCTCGATCGGCCCGAACTTGGCGAAATCGACCTTGGGCCAGGCCAGCAGACCAGGGAAGGCGTCACCACCCGCTGCAGCCGCCGCAGCCGGTGCCTTGGCCTTCTGGGCGGTGGTCTGCACCGCGCCGGTCATCACGTTCTTGACAAAGCCCTGCACGTCATCCTGGGTGATGCGGCCTTTGGGGCCACTGCCGGCCAGCTCGGCCAGCGGCACGCCCAGGTCGCGGGCCAGGCGGCGGATTGACGGTGAGGCATGCGGCAGCGCGCCTTTGGGCGCCGCGGGCTCGTGCGGCGGTAGCGCGGCGGTGGGCGGGGTGCGATCGGCTGTGGGCGCGGCCGCCGCGCTGACCACTACCGGTGCCGCAGCGACCTGGGCCGGGGCGTTGGCCACTGTCGCAGCAGCAGCCGGTGCAGGCACGGCCACGCCGGCCACGGCGTCCAGCACCACCACCGGCGAGCCCTTGGCCACCTTGTCGCCCAGCTTGACCAGCACCTGGCGCACCACGCCGGCATGGCTGGACGGGATCTCCATCGAGGCCTTGTCGCTCTCGACCGTGACCAGGCTTTGCTCGGCCTTGATGGTGTCACCGACCCGGACCATCACCTCGATAACCGACACCTCGTCGAAGTCGCCGATGTCAGGCACCAGCACTTGCACCGGGCTGCTGGTGGCCGCAGTGGCGGGTGCTGTGGCGGGTGCTGCGGCGGGTGCTGTGGCGGCTGCTGTGGCAGCGGCCGGCACGGCAGCCGCAGGGGCTGCCGCGGGTGCCGCTACAGAAACAGCCGCCTCGCCCGTCTCCAGCATCAGCAGCAGCGTGCCCTCGTTGAGTTTGTCGCCCAGCGCCACCTTCAGCGCCTTGACCACGCCGGCATGGCTGGACGGGATCTCCATCGAGGCCTTGTCGCTCTCTACCGTCACCAGGCTTTGCTCTGCCGCGACCGTGTCGCCCACCTGGACCAGCAGCTCGATCACCGCCACGTCCTTGAAGTCGCCGATGTCCGGTACCTTCACTTCAATCAATGCCATGTCTTGTCTCCGTTCGCTGTAAGCGCGGTTAGGGGCGTGCAGCCGTCAGGCGTACAGCGGATTGGTCTTTTCGGTGTTCAACGCGTACTGCTTGATCGCCTCGGCGACCTTGCTCATTGGCAACAGGCCGTCGTCGGCCAGCGACTTGAGTGCCGCGACCACGATGTAGTGGCGGTTGATCTCGAAGTGCTCGCGCAGCTTGCTGCGGAAGTCGCTGCGGCCAAATCCGTCAGTGCCCAGGACCTTGTAGGTCCGGCTGCGGCCTTGTGCATCTCTCGGCATGTAGGCCCGGATCTGCTCGCCAAACACCTTGATGTAGTCGGTCGAGCAGATTACCGGACCGGCATGGCCGCCGAGTTGCTGCGCGACAAACGGCAGGCGCGGTGTTTCGGTCGGGTGCAGCAGGTTGTAGCGCTCGGCGTCCTGGCCGTCACGCGCGAGCTCGTTGAAGCTCGGGCAGCTCCAGACCTTGGCGGCCACGCCCCAGTCGGTTTCGAGCAATTTCTTGGCAGCCATCGATTCACGCAGGATGGTGCCCGAGCCGAGCAGGTTGACCTGCAACTGGCCGTCAGGCCCAGCCAGGCCGGGCGTGGCGTCCTGCAGCAGGTACATGCCCTTGATGATCTGCGCCTCGGTGCCAGCGGTCAGGCCGGGCATCGGGTAGTTCTCGTTGAGCAAGGTGATGTAGTAGTAGACGTTGTCCTGAAGCTCGACCATGCGCTTCAAGCCGTGGTGCAGGATCACGCCCACCTCGTGCGCAAAAGTCGGGTCGTAGGACACGCAGTTCGGGATCGTGCCCGACAGGATGTGGCTGTGACCGTCTTCGTGCTGCAGGCCTTCGCCGTTCAGCGTGGTGCGGCCCGAAGTGCCGCCCAGCAAGAAGCCGCGCGCCTGCATGTCACCGGCAGCCCAGGCCAGGTCTCCGATGCGCTGGAAGCCGAACATCGAGTAGTAGACGAAAAACGGCACCATGATGCGGTTGTTGGTCGAGTAGGAAGTTGCCGCAGCGATCCAGCTGCTCATGCCGCCGGCCTCGTTGATGCCCTCCTGCAGGATCTGGCCGTCCTTGGCCTCGCGGTAGTACATCACCTGGTCCTTGTCGACCGGCGTGTACTTTTGACCCTCGGGGTTGTAGATGCCGATCTGGCGGAACAAGCCCTCCATGCCGAAGGTGCGGGCTTCGTCCACCAGGATCGGCACGGTGCGTGGGCCCAGCGCCTTGTCGCGCAGCAGCTGGGTCAAGAAGCGCACATAGGCCTGGGTGGTGCTGATCTCGCGGCCCTCTGCCGTCGGGTCCAGCACGGCCTGGAAGGTGGACAACGCCGGCACGGTGAACTGCTCGTCGGCCTTGGCGCGGCGGTGCGGCAGGTAGCCGCCCAGCGCCTGGCGGCGCTCATGCAGGTACTTCATTTCCAGCGTGTCGTCGGCCGGCTTGTAAAACGGGATGCCCTTGGCAAGTTGCTCGTCCGAAATCGGGATGTTGAAGCGGTCGCGCATGCCTTTGATGTCGTCGTCGGTCAGCTTTTTGGCCTGGTGGGCAGTGTTCTTGCCCTCGGCGGCCTTGCCCATGCCAAAGCCCTTGACGGTCTTGATCAGCAGCACCGTGGGCTGGCCCTTGGTGTTGACCGCCTTGTGGTACGCGGCATAGACCTTTTGCGGGTCATGGCCACCGCGCTGCAGGCGCCAGATGTCGTCGTCGCTCATCTTGGCCACCATCTCCAGCGCCTTGGGGTGCTGGCCGAAGAAGTTCTTGCGGACAAACGCGCCGTCGTTGGCCTTCATGGCCTGGTAGTCGCCGTCGACCGTGTCCATCATGATTTTGCGCAGCACGTGCTCCTTGTCGCGCGCCAGCAGCGGATCCCAGTAGCCGCCCCACAGCAGCTTGATGACGTTCCAGCCCGAACCGCGGAACTCGCCCTCCAGCTCCTGGATGATCTTGCCGTTGCCCCGCACCGGGCCGTCCAGGCGCTGCAGGTTGCAGTTGATGACAAACACCAGGTTGTCGAGCTTCTCGCGTGCGGCCAGGCCGATCGCGCCGAGTGATTCGGGCTCATCCATCTCGCCATCGCCGCAGAACACCCAGACCTTGCGGTTGCTGGTGTCGGCAATGCCGCGGGCATGCAGGTACTTCAAGAACCGCGCCTGGTAGATCGCCATCAACGGGCCCAGGCCCATCGAGACGGTGGGGAATTGCCAGAAGTTGGGCATCAGCTTGGGATGCGGATAGCTCGACAAGCCCTTGCCGTCGACCTCTTGCCGGAAGCTCAGCAGCTGCTCCTCGCTGATGCGGCCTTCCATGAAAGCGCGGGCGTAGATGCCGGGCGCCGAGTGGCCCTGGATGTAGAGCAGGTCGCCGCCGTGGCCTTCGTGCTCGGCGTTCCAGAAGTGGTTGAAACCGGCGCCGAACATCGTGGCCACCGAGGCAAACGACGAGATGTGACCACCCAGGTCACCGCCGTCCGCAGGGTCGAGCCGGTTTGCCTTGACGACCAGCGCCATCGCGTTCCAGCGCATGAAGGCGCGCAGGCGTTCCTCGATCTCCAGGTTGCCGGGGCAGCGCTCTTCCTGGTCGGTCGGGATGGTGTTGACGTAGGCCGTGGTGGCCGAAAACGGCTGGTCAATGCCGGCCTGGCGGGCCTCGTCGATCAATTGCTCCAGCAAAAAGTGCGCACGCTCGGGGCCCTCGTTGGCGATGACGGCGTCCAGCGCCTCCAGCCACTCTCGGGTTTCCTGGGCATCGGTGTCATTGGCGGCGGCGCCAAGAAAGGATTGGGGCATGGCGGACATCGTTTGTCTCCTCGATCAGGGTCGGGTGGGTCAATTCGGGCTTGCTCAGAACAGGTCGTAGTTTGGCACAAACTTCGGTAATTTTCAAATAGTGCGAGTTGATTTCGTATTGTGGGAAACCACAACGCCAGGCTCGCCATTCCTTCCAGCGGGCCGGGATAATCAAACGATGAAGCCCAATTCTCCTGGTCCCTCGGGTGGCAGTTCCACCACCGGGCAGCGCCGTTTGATAGGCCGCTGGTGGCGCCGTCAGACTCCGGCGCGCCAGGACCGGCTCGCCACCTTTGGCCCGCTGGCCTCGGTGTTGTTGTTTCTGGCGGCGATCATTTCTGCTTTCTGGTACCTGCGCAATGAGGAGTTGGAGCGCGAGGTGGAGGCGGTGGCGCGCGACACCGAGATATCGCAGCAGCAGATCCGCCTGCGCCTGATCGAGAACCAGGAGCAACTGGTGCGCATGGCGCGCGAGTTCAGCAGCCGCGAGCAGGACACTGCCGATTTCACCCGCCAGGCAGCTGCCTTTGCCAACGACCGCCCCGAGGTCACGCAGTTTGTCTGGCTGGCAGCAGACCGACGCACCCGCGCACGCTACTCGGCCCAGGCCGACCGCGAAGACAGCGCGCTGGCTGCTGCCGCCACCGCCTCTGCCGCCACCGCCTCTGCCGCGCCCGCAGTGCCAGGTCGCAGCGAGACCGAATGGGCTTTCATCGCCGTACGCGACCTGCGCCAGCCGATCTACTCGCGCCCGTTCAAGGACAGCCACGGTGTCGCGGTGTTTCAGGTGCAGGTGCCGATGATGGCGCGCGGCCAGTTTGTCGGTGCACTGGTGGCCGACTACTCGATCGATACCTTGATGCGCCACTTTGTGCCGACCGAGGTGACGCGCCGCCACACCATTGCGGTGATCGACGACGCTGAGCGCACCATTGCCAGCAGCGTGCTGCCCATGCCGGGTGACGTGCGGCGCCCGGCCATCGTTCACGACGTGCCGCTGGCACCGGCAGCCAACGGCCTGATCCTGCGCGGCAGCGGCTACCGAACCTCGGTCGGGCTGATCGGCAACACTTTGTTCTGGATGGTGGTGGCGCTGTCGGTGCTGACCCTCTGGATGCTGCTGGGCACCTGGCGTCACATGCGGCGGCGCTCGCACATCCAGGGCGTGCTGGTACAAGAGACCAACTTTCGCCGGGCGATGGAGAACTCGATGCTCACCGGCATGCGGGCCATGGACACCGAGGGCCGCGTCAGCTACGTCAACCCCGCCTTTTGCGCGATGACCGGTTTTACCGAAGACGACCTGATCGGCCGGCTGCCCCCCTACCCGTACTGGCCCAGCGAGCGCATCGACGAAAACGCCCGGCTGCTGCAGCAAGAGTTGCAAGGCCGAAGTCCGGCCGGCGGCATCGAAGTCAAGGTGATGCGCAAGAACGGCACGTTGTTCGACGCCCGCATGTATGTCTCGCCGCTGGTTGACGCACGCGGTCAGCAGACTGGCTGGATGACTTCGATGACCAACATCACCGAGGCCAAACGAATTCGCGATCAGCTCTCGGCCTCGCACGAGCGCTTCACCACCGTGCTCGAAGGCCTGGAGGCTGCGGTCTCGGTGCTCTCGGTTCAGCAGGGTGAGTTGCTGTTTGCCAACCGGTCGTACCGGCTGTGGTTTGGCGCCGACTCGCGCGGCCACGCCCTGCTGGCCAGCGGCACCATGCCCACCCTGCCCATCGTGCTGAACGACCACGACGACGAGGACAACCTGTCGGGCCTGCCAACACAGGAGCTGACCGGCATCGGCGCCAACCCGCGTGAGGTCTACGCCGCGTCGCTTGACAAGTGGTTCGACGTGCGAGCGCGCTACCTGCAGTGGACCGACGGCCGGTTGGCCCAGATGCTGATCGCCACCGACGTCACCGCCCGCCGCCGCGCCGAAGAGTTGGCCGAACAGCAGGCCGAAAAAGCACAGGTGTCGAGCCGGCTGATCACGATGGGCGAGATGGCGTCATCGGTGGCGCATGAGCTCAACCAGCCGCTGACGGCCATCACCAACTACTGCAACGGCATGGTCTCGCGGGTCAAGGCCGACACCATCGACCGCGATGCGCTGATCGCTGCACTGGGCAAGACCGCTCGCCAGGCCGAGCGTGCCGGGCAGATCATCCACCGCATCCGTGCTTTTGTAAAAAAGAGCGAGCCGCAACGCCAGCCCTCACAAGCCAAGGCCATCGTCGAGGACGCGGTGGAGCTGGCCAGCATCGAGCTGCGCCGTCGCAACGTGGCGATCAGCCACTACGTGGCGCAACGCCTGCCCGACATCAGCTGCGACCCGATCCTGATCGAGCAGGTGCTGCTCAACCTGCTGAAAAACGCCGCCGAGGCGATCGACAGCGCCAAGCTGCCGCCGGCCCGCCGGCATATCGAATTGCGGGTGATCCCGAGGCACAGCGCCGAAGAAGGCGGCGTGATCGAGTTCAGCGTCACCGACAAAGGCCCCGGCCTGGCAGAAGAAGTGATCAAGCGCTTGTACGAGGCCTTCTTCTCGACCAAGGCCGACGGCATGGGCATCGGCCTGTCGCTTTGCCGGTCTATCGTGGAGAGCCACCGGGGCCGGATCAAAGCCCAGAACCTCTACAAATGGTGAGCTGGTAACAGGGTGTCGGTTTGCCTTTACCTTGCCCGTTGAAACCGCTGCTCGGCTTGAGGAGACCACGCGGCATCATCTCCCGGATGAGGCCACGTCCGTAGCCGATGCCGGATCCAAAAACCGCGCCCACAGCGTGCCTGCCGCGAGAACCTCTCCATGAGCCTGATCCCCAAGAAAGGCACGGTCTATGTTGTCGACGACGACGAAGCCGTGCGTGATTCGCTGCAGTGGCTGCTGGAGGGCAAGGACTACCGCGTCAAGTGCTTTGATTCGGCCGAGAGTTTTCTCTCGCGCTTCGACCCGCGTGAGGTGGCCTGCCTGATTGCCGACATCCGCATGGACGGCATGAGCGGGCTGGAATTGCAAGACCGCCTGCTCGAGCGCAACAGCCCGTTGCCAGTGGTCTTCATCACCGGCCACGGCGACGTGCCGATGGCCGTGACCACGATGAAAAAGGGCGCGATGGACTTCATCGAAAAGCCCTTTAAAGAAGAAGAACTCATCGGCCTCGTGGAGCGCATGCTGGACCAGGCCCGCTCGGCCTTCAGCCAGCACCAGGAGCAGGCCAGCCGCGACGCGCTGCTGTCGCGCCTGACCACCCGTGAGGCCCAGGTGCTCGAGCGCATCGTCGCCGGCCGCCTGAACAAGCAGATCGCCGACGACCTGGGCATCAGCATCAAGACGGTCGAGGCGCACCGCGCCAACATCATGGAAAAGCTCAACGCCAACACCGTGGCCGATCTGCTCAAGATCGCGCTCGGCGCCAACAGCAACGCTGCAGCCAAGGCCTGAGCGATCAAGCTCTCGGTTGCAGAGGCCCACGCCCTGACAACGAGGCCGCTTCGCAGCGGCCTCTTGCGTTTTTGCCGCTGTACTTCACCGCGGCCCGCCGCGCTGCGGCACCACCGGAGCCCCCCATGACCGCCCAACTCATCAGCGGCACCCACCTGTCGCAGCAGATCCGCCGCGACCTCAGCCAGCGGGTTGCCGCCCTCACCGCCCGTGGCCGGCAGCCGGGCCTGGCGGTGATCCTGGTGGGCGACGACCCGGCCTCGGCCGTGTACGTGCGCAACAAGGTCAAGGCCTGCGCTGACACCGGTGTGCTGTCGGTGCTGGAGCAGTACCCGGCCAGCCTGCCAGAGGCCGAGTTGCTGGCGCGCATCCAGGCGCTCAACGCCGACCCGCGCATCCACGGCATCCTGGTGCAGATGCCACTGCCCAAGCACATCCAGCCGCAGCGCGTGATCGAGGCGATCTCGGTGGCCAAGGATGTGGACGGCTACTCGGTGCAAAGCGCGGGCGACCTGATGGCCGGGCTGCCGGGCTTTCGCCCCTGCACGCCCTACGGCTGCATGAAACTGATCGAGTCCACCGGCGTCTCGCTCAAGGGCAAACACGCGGTGGTGATCGGCCGCAGCAACACAGTGGGCAAGCCCATGGCCTTGTTGCTGCTGCAGGCCAATGCCACCGTCACCATCTGCCACAGCGCCACGCCTGACCTGGGGCTGTTCACCCGCCAGGCCGACCTGGTGGTGGCGGCAGTGGGCCGACGTAACACCCTAACCGCCGACATGGTCAAGCCCGGGGCCATCGTGATCGACGTCGGCATGAACCGGGTGCCCGAAGGCGAGCCCGACGCCGGCAAGCTTTGCGGTGATGTGGACTTTGACGGCGTGGCCGGGCTGGCGTCCTGGATCACGCCGGTACCGGGCGGGGTCGGACCGATGACGATCACCATGTTGCTGTCCAACACGGTTGAATCGGCGGAACGCGTCGCCACCTGATCTGATCTATCCCGACCCGTCCCCTTGCCCGAGGCCCACCATGAGCAATCCGCTGCTGTCTTTTGCCGACCTGCCGGGCTTCGCCCACATCCGCCCTGAGCACATCGGGCCGGCACTCGACCTGCTGCTGCCCGCTGCCGACGCCGCACTTGAGCTTGCGGTCAGCCCCGAGGTGCCGGCCGGCTACGACGCGCTCTCTGCCGTGCTGGACGTGCCTCTGGAGCGCTTGTCGCGCGCCTGGAGCGCCGTGGGCCACCTCAACGCAGTAGCCAACAGCCCCGAGTTGCGCGAGGCCTACAACGCCAACCTCGGCCGCGTCACCGACCTGTACACCCGGCTGGGTGCCGACGAGCGGCTCTACGCCAAGTACAAGGCCGTGGCCACCAGTCCGGCCGCTGCCGCGCTGGCGCCGGCCCGCAGCCAGGCACTGGCCCATGCGATGCGCGACTTTGTGTTGTCGGGTGCCGAGTTGCAAGGCGAGGCCAAGGCCCGCTTCGCTGCGATCCAGGAACGTGCGGCCGAACTCGGCCAGCAGTTCAGCGAGCATGTGCTCGACGCCACCGATGGTTTTGCGCTGTACGCCACGCCCGAGCAAATGGCCGGTGTGCCGGCAGATGTCTGCCAGCAAACTGCGGAGGCCGCCGCCGCCGAGGGCAAAACCGGCCACAAGCTGGGCCTGCAGATGCCGGTTTATCTGCCGATGATGCAGTACGCCACCGACCGCAACCTGCGCGAGCAGCTCTACCGCGCCTATGCCACCCGTGCCAGCGAGTTCGGCCCGACGGAGCAGGACAACACGCCGCTGATGCGCGAGTTGCTGGCCCTGCGAGCCGAGGAGGCCGCCCTGCTGGGCCACGCCAGCTACGGCCACTTGTCGCTGGTGCCCAAGATGGCCGAATCGCCGGCCCAGGTCACGGGCTTTCTGGCCGACCTGGCACGCCGGGCCCGGCCCCATGCCGAGCGTGACCTGGCCGAGCTGCGCAGCTTCGCGGCCGAACATCTCGGTCTGCCGGACCTGCAGGCCTGGGACCAGGCGTTTGCATCCGAAAAGCTCAAGGAGCTTCGCTACGCCTTCAGCGAGCAAGAGGTCAAACAGTACTTCACCGAGCCCCGGGTGCTTGCGGGCTTGTTCAACATTGTCGAGACCTTGTTCGAGGTGCAGATCCGGCCCGATGTGGCCGAGGTCTGGCACGACAGCGTGCGCTTTTACCGCATCGAGCGGGTGCGCGCGGGCCAAGGCACGCCCGAGCTGGTGGGCCAGTTCTACCTCGACCCCTACGCCCGCACCGGAAAGCGTCCTGGCGCCTGGATGGACGTTGTGCGCGGCCGCTGGAGCCGGCCCGATGCCCCCGGCTCAGCGCCGCAAACGCCGGTGGCGCATCTGGTGTGCAATTTCGCCGCGCCGGTCGGCACCGAAGGCGGCAAAGACCGGCCGGCACTGCTGACCCACGACGATGTGATCACGTTGTTCCATGAGTTTGGCCACGGCCTGCACCACCTGCTGACCCAAGTGAATGAGCTGGCAGTGGCCGGCATCAGCGGCGTCGAATGGGACGCGGTGGAGCTGCCCAGCCAGTTCATGGAAAACTTTTGCTGGGAGTGGCAAGTGCTGTCCCAGCTGACCGCCCATGTCGAGACCGGCGAGCCGCTGCCTCGGCCGCTGTTTGACCGGATGCTGGCAGCGCGCAACTTCCAGAGCGGGCTGCAGACGCTGCGTCAGATCGAGTTCTCGATGATCGACATGCGCATCCACACCCTGGCCGGTGCCGCCAGCCAGGTGCAGGCCGTGATCGATGCGGTGCGGGCCGAGGTCAGCGTCAATCCGCCGCCAGACTTCAACCGCTTCCAGCACAGCTTCTCGCACATCTTCGCCGGCGGCTATTCGGCGGGCTACTACAGCTACAAATGGGCCGAGCTGCTGTCGGCCGATGCCTTTGCCGCGTTTGAAGAGCTTGGGGTGTTCAACCCCGAGGTCGGTCAGCGCTTTCGGCGCGAAATCCTGGAGGTGGGTGGCAGCCGGCCGGCGATGGCCAGCTTCAAGGCCTTTCGCGGCCGTGAGCCCAGCATCGACGCCCTGCTGCGGCACCAGGGCATGGCGTGAGTGTGAAACCTTGCCGGGTCTGAGCGCTGCGGCCGAGCTGCGAATCGGCTAGATTCCGGGCCATGGAACCCACCGCGCCACCTTTTGTGCAACCCGCCGCGCACCCGAGTTCAGCTTGGGCCTTGTTGCGGGTGGCACTCGCCTGCCTGGCCTGCGCGGGTGCCAGCGGCCAGGCCGGCGCGCAGTTCAAGGTGGTGGGGCCGGACGGCAAGATCACCTACACCGACAAACCGGTGGCCGAGCGCGGTGCGCAGGTGCAGCCGGTTCGCCAGGCTGGCGGCCCATCGGCAGCACCTGGCGGCACGCCGGCCTTGGCGCTGCCGGCGGACTTGCGGCTGTTGGCCGAGCGCTTTCCGGTCACGCTCTACACCAGCAGCGACTGCGCAGCTTGTGAGAGCGCACGCAAGCTGTTGCAGCAGCGTGGCGTGCCCTATGCCGAGCGATCAGTGGCCAACGACGACGATATCGCTGCGCTGCAGCGCCTGACCGGCGGGCGCAGTGCACCGTCGCTCACCGTCGGCGCCCAGGCCTTGCGTGGTTTTCTCGAAGCCGACTGGCAGGGCTTGCTGGACCTGGCTGGCTACCCGCGCGAGTCGCGTTTGCCGCGCAACTATCCGGCGCCCGTCGCCACGCCGTTGGTAGCGCGGTCACCGGCCCCGAAGGCCGCGCCGCTGGCCGAGGCCCCGGCCGGGGCGGCTGCTGTGCCGGATGAGCCTGCAGCACCGCGCGCGATCCGGTTCTGATGCGCACCTGATCAATCGGCGGGTGGGTTGACAAACACTTTTTGCAGCCCCCGCGCCGCCCAGCTGCCACCGCCCACCGCAGCGCCCATCATCCAGAACAGCACCCCCGGGCCCAGCGCGGTGCCGGCAAGGCCAAAAGCCAAGGGCATCACGCTGCTCGAGAAATTGATGGCCATCGAGCGAAAAGCTATCGCTTCACCGTGCCGGTTGGCCGGGGTCAGGTGGTGCAGCGTGCTCATGATCATCGGCGCCACGGCGCCCAGGCTCAGCCCCAGCAAGAGTGCGCAGCCCCCCATCAGCCAGGGTGTGGATGCAAATGGGTAGAGCAAGAACACCCCACCCGTCAGCAGCATCGCGGTGCGCAACACCACCACCTCACTCAGCCGATGGGCCAGCAGCGGTACCGCAAAACGCACCAGCGTGACTGCTGCCGTGAAGGTGCCCAGCACCAGGCCGATGGTGGAGGCGTTGTAGCCACGGGCGTGGCCCAGCACCGGCACCGCAAAGCTGTGCACGTCCCAGCTGGCTGACAACAGCCAGTTGATGAACAACAGGCGCTTCATGCCCGGGGCGCCCAGCAGGTCCCAGCGGCTGCTGCCCGGGCTGCGCGGCACGGTGGTTGCCGGTCGGGGCTGCAACGGCACCTTGCGGGCCACCCACAAGGTCACCAGCGGCATCGCCATCATCAAGGCGTAGGCTGAGCCAAAGCCAGCGGCATCGATCATGAAACCGGCTGTCACCGGGCCGACCACATTGGCCAGCGAGGGCGCCATGCCCAGCCAGCTGAAGACCCGCACCCGGTCGGTGGAACTGCTGACCATCTGGCCGGCAGCGCGCTGGATCGCGATCAGGCTGAGATTGGTGCCCACGCCGGAGGCTGCTGCGCCGACACAGTTCAGGCCAAACTGCCACCAGCCGGGCAGCCAGCAGGCCAACAGCGCGCAGCCTGCACCGGCCAGGGTCAAAAGCACCGCCAAGCGCACCGGCCGGTGGTAGCCGTGACGGTCGGCCATGCGACCCGCAGCCATCGCCGTGAGTACCGGCAGCGCGGCGAACAAGGCCAGCAGCACACCCACCGCCCAGGCACTGTGACCGGCATTGAGGGCTTGCAGTGGCGCGGCCATGCGCTGGCCGGCCATCGCACCGTGCAGTGCCACCTGGCCAACGATCAGCAGCGGCAGGGCCTGGGCCGAAGCCGGCAAGCCCATCAGACGCCCTTGCCCGGATCGGCATCCCAATCGGCCGCCGGATCGACCACCCTCTCGGCCGGTACGTCGGGCGCCAGCCCGGACAACAGCGCTGCAGCCTGGTGTTCTGGCAGCGACTCCACCTGGCGCAGTTCACGCGCCATCGCCCGGGTCCGCACACCGGCCTGGGCAATGCTGGCGCTGGCCTCGTCGAGCTTTTTCCGGGTGCGGTCGAGCACATCGCCAAACTTGCCAAACTCGGTCTTGACCGCGCCCAGCACCTGCCAGACCTCGGCGCTGCGTTGCTCCAGCGCCAGGGTTCGAAAACCCATCTGCAGGCTGGTCAAGGTGGCCAGCAAGGTGGTCGGGCCGGCCAGGGTGATGCGCTGTTCACGCAGCAAGGCCTCGACCAGGCCGGGCCGCCGCAAGGCCTCGGCGTACAGGCTCTCGGTCGGCAGGAACAGGATCGCAAAGTCGGTGGTGTGCGGTGCAGCAATGTACTTCTCGCGGATGCTGCGGGATTCGAGCTTGAGCCTCTGCTCAAGTGCACGGGCGGCCGCCTCGACTGCCGGTGCATCGGCGCGCTCCTGGGCATCGAGCATGCGCTCGTAGTCTTCTCTCGGGAACTTGGCGTCGATCGGCAGCCACATCGGCGCGGCGTCGGAGTCGGTGCCAGCGCCCCGCCTGCCTGGCAGCCGGATTGCAAACTCCACCCGCGCGCCGCTGCCGGGCACGGTCTCGACGTTGGCGGCGTACTGCTCGACCGTCAGCACCTGCTCCAACAGGCCGGCCAGCTGCACCTCGCCGTAGATGCCGCGCGACTTGACGTTGCTGAGCACCCGGTTCAACGAGCCCACGTCACGGGCCAGGTTGCGCATGTCGCCCAGGCCCTGGTGCACCTGCTCCAGCCGCTCGGCCACCTGCTTGAAGCTCTCGCCCAGGCGCTGCTCGAGCGTGGCGTGCAGTTTCTCGTCCACCGTGGCGCGCATCTGCTCCAGCTTGGCCTCGTTGCCTTGCTGCAGCGCGGCAAGCCTGTGCTCGACGGACTGGCGCAGTTCGGTCTGCTGCTCGGTGTTGCGCCGTCCCAGTGCCTGCAACTGCTCGGTCAGCGTGGTGCCGAAGCGCTGCAGCCCGGCGTCTTGCGCTTCGCGTGCAGCTTGCGCCTGGCTCAGCAAGGCCTGCTGCAGCAAGTTTATCGAGTTTGCCAGCTCCTGCCGGGTGGCGCGTTCGCTGTCCTGCAACTCACTGCGCTGCTCTCGGGCCAGTCGTTGGGCCAACTCGGCACTGACCCTGTCGCCCGGCCGCAGGGCCAGCCAGAGCAGCAACAGGGCGTTCAGGACCAGCAGCCCTGGCATCCACCATTCATTCATCCGTCAATTGTCTCAGGCCTCGGCCAGCCAACGAGGCGGCGCAAAAAGGGCGGGCGCGCAGCCTTGCAGCCGCGCGCCCGCCCCAAGCCCCGGTTCAGGCGGCTCAGGCCTTGGCGACGTTCTCCGCTGTGAACGGCATGCGCCGCACCCGTTTGCCGGTGCTGGCAAACATCGCGTTGGCCACTGCCGGGGCAATCAGCGCGGTGGCCGGCTCACCGATGCCGCCGGGCTTCTCGGTGCTGTTGACCAGCACGATGTCGATCTGCGGTGCCTCGTTGTTGCGCATGATGCGGTAGGTGTTGAAGTTGGTCTGCTGCACCCGTCCCTTGTCCACCGTGATCTCACCCCACAGCGCGGCACTCAACCCGAAGATGATCGACGACTGGATCTGCGCCTCCACGGTGTCGGGGTTGACCATGCGGCCCAGGTCGGCCACCACGGTGACACGGTGCACCTTGGGCTCGCCAGCCACCATCGAGACCTCGGCCACCTGCGCCATGTAGGTGTCGTAACCCTCCATCAGCGCCACGCCGCGCGAGCGGCCAACCGGTGCGGTGGTACCCCAGCCGGATTTTTCAGCCGCCAGTTTCAGCACATTCAAAAACCGGGGCTGGCCTTGCAGCATCGACATGCGGTAGGCCACCGGGTCTTGCTTGGCAGCGGAGGCCAACTCGTCGATGAAGCTCTCGTTGGCAAAGGCGTTCATGTTGTGGCTGACCGCACGCCAGTAGCCCACCCGCAGGCCGGCGTCGTGCTTGACCACATCGTGGCGCGTGGCCGGAATGTTGTAGCCCGCCACTGCCGCCTCGGCCATGAACGCATCCAGCGCCTCGGGGGGCAGGCCGAACAAACGGCCCGTGTTCGACTGCGACGCGACCCGGAAGGTCATCGCCATCGGTTTGCCGTCGGCGCCCAGCGACGCCGCGAGTTGGTTCACAGAGAGCGGCCGGTAGAAGTCGTGCGTCATGTCATCCTCACGCGACCAGATCAGCTTGACCGGCTTGCCCACGGCCTTGCTGATTTGCGCCGCCTGGATGATGAAGTCGATGTCGATGCGCCGGCCAAAGCCACCGCCCAAAAAAGTGGTCTTGAGCGTGATGTCCTCGGGCTTGATGCCCAACACCGCTGCCACAGCCCCTTGCGCCATCTGTTGAAACTGGGTGGGCCCGACCAGCAAGCACTTGCCACCGGAGACATCGGCGGTGAAGTTCATCGGCTCCAGCGGCGAGTGGGTCACGTTCTGCGTCAGGTACTCCGCCCGAATCACTTTGGCGCCGCGCTCGATAGCGCCGTCGGCATCACCGACCGACGGGCGCGCGAGGATGGCGCCCTTGCCCGAGTTGGCTGCCGCACGCGTACCGTCGAACATCGCCTGCGTCGTCAGGCCGGCGTTGGCGCCTTCGTCCCAGACGATGGACAGCGCCTCGCGGGCTTTTCGAGCCTGCCAATAGGTGGTGGCAACCACGGCGATGCCGTCGGGAATCTGCACCACCTCGACCACGCCGGGCATGCCTTTGGCGCGGACCGCGTCGAAAGACTTGACCGTGCCGCCAATCACCGGGCACATCGCCAGCGTGGCGTAGACCATGCCGGGCAGTTTGACGTCGATGCCAAAAATCGCCGTGCCGTTGACTTTGGCCGGTGTGTCGAGCCGCTTGACGCGCTTGCCGACAATGCGGAACTCGCTGGGGTCTTTGAGGACTACTTTTTCGGGCGCCTTCAGTTTGGACGCGGCCTCGGCCAAGCTGCCGTAGGTGGCGGACTTGCCGTCAGCGGCAATCACCCGGCCATCCACCGCCTTGAGCGTGGCGGCATCGACGCCCCATTGCTGGGCTGCCGCGGCGATCAGCATGAGGCGGGCCTGGGCGCCGGCAATACGCAGCTTTTCCCAGCCCTCGCGAACGGAGGTCGATCCCCCCGTGATCTGTCCGCCAAGAAGCGAATTGGTGTAAACGGCGCCTGGCGGCGCGATCGCGACCTGGATCTTGTTGATGTCAACGTTGAGCTCTTCGGCGATCAGCATTGGCATCGAGGTGTAGACACCCTGCCCCATTTCGGACCGCGCCGAGATCAGGGTGATGGTGTTGTCGTCGGCGATGTGGACGAAAGCGTTGGGCGTGTGCAGCAAACCGGCGGCTTGCGCCGGGCCGGCCATTGGCAGGCTCACGCCCAGCATCAGACCGCCGGTGACGGCAGCCGAGCCTTGCATGAAGCCGCGGCGCGAGACAGCGACGGCGGCGTCGCTGGCGGCGGCATCAGAGGTGTGGTCAGTGGTGGTATCGGTCATGTTGGGCTCCGTGTTGTTCAAGTTAGGCCTTGACGCCACGTACTTCGGCGGCGGCTGTCTTGATGGCGGCGCGAACCCGCACATAGGTGCCGCAACGGCAGAGGTTGCCAGCCATGGCCTGGTCGATCTCGTTGTCGTTGGGGTTCTTGTTCTTGCTCAGCAACGCCGCTGCGCTCATCAGCTGGCCGCTCTGGCAGTAGCCGCACTGCGGCACGTCGTGCGCGATCCAGGCCTTTTGCAGCGGATGGGTGTTGTTGCGCGACAGGCTCTCGATGGTGGCCACCGACTTGCCGGCCACGGCCGAG
>JANYKR010000110.1 GCA_025358155.1 Betaproteobacteria bacterium | reverse complement strand
GGCCTGCATGGGGGTTGGGCTGCGGGCGCTGCGAGGGCTCGCCCTTGGAGCGTGCTGAGCGGGCGCGACTTCCGGCAAGGTCGGGTGATGGCCGGGTTGGCTGAACAGGCACAGGGTCGGCAATTGCAGTGGCTTGCCTGCTGTCACCGACCGCCATACACCGGCCACGTCTGAATCCGCAAAAGCCGGCCAGTGCTGGTGCGGCGCGCGATCCTCAAAACCCAAAAACGAAAGCTGCGGCCTCACAGCCAGAAAACAGCGCTTGCTTGCAGCCGTTCACAATTCGAGCAGGAAGCAAAGGAACTGCTCAGTCGGGACGCGCCTGACCCCACACAGGCACGGCGAGCGCTCGCGCAGGCGCGGAAGGAGGCGGACAACATCATGAACGCCATCCGCGCCGGCATCGTGACGCCGGGAACGAAGGCCGCCGTGGCGGCTGCGGAAGCCGTCGTCATTGCGGCAGCTCAAGCGCTGGCGACGATCGATCGCGTCGAGCCCACTGCTGGTGATCGCGGTTTCCAGCCGCGTCACCGACAAGGCCGGCGCCACCCGGCGTCTGGTTTTCGGCATTGCGGGCCAGCCCGGCGCGCTGACGCTGCTGAAAGACTGGGAAGTGCTGCGCGCCTTGAACGGCTGCACCTTGAAGGCTGAACCCGCACCCGCGCTGGAAGAGCGCGCGATCAGAACCCAAGCCTGGCTGGCGCACAGCGCCGTGGCAGCCGCTGAGTTGTTGCGCCAGGTGGAACTGCCGTTCTCGTCGCTCCACATCGCCGAGTTGGCGCTGCTGTGGACGGATACATGACCGCCCCCACTCACCTGCCGCCGGCTCTGAAGCGTTTGCACCATCAACTTGCCCGTCGACTAATCGCGTTCACCCAGCCTTGGCAAGACCACGCCCCTCTTCGGGACAACCACTCAAAAATGGCTCAGCTTTCGGTCGGCGCCAACACTTCGCAAGGAATGGACCTCGAAAGTAGCACCTAAATCAAAGGGGGTGCAAGAGGCGCAGGTTTTGGCTCGGATGCCTACCGCTAGTCGGATGCCCGGGCCGCGCGCCGTACCTCAGCAGACCTCGACCATTGATCGGGCGGTAGTACGTGGGCTGCCAATAAACGGGCTCTTCGGATCGGGTGCTGCGGTAATGTGCCGGACGATGGCTTCCATCACTGGCGGGCATACGCCGTTGCCGAGCATCTTCACGTGATCCCTGCGGGTGCCGTGCTCGAACCTGTAGGTCGAAGGAAACCCCATGGCCGCTTGCAGTTCCTCGGCCTGAAGCATACGAAGGAACGGAGTTCCCTTTCGCCATGTCACCAAGCCGAAGCGATCCAAGGTCGTAAGCGTGCGGATGGGACGGTCTATGGATTGCCAGCCTCCCGATCCATCGGAGCCGTAGTACACGATCAGGAAGGGCTCATTAGGTTTGAGTTCCGCAATCGCGCGCTCCGCCCGAGCCAGGGTGGCCTTGGCACGCCCCGGCAGGCAGAGGATGCGGGACGGCCATCGCTCGCCCAAATCGATGAAGGACTTCGCGGCCTTCCTTTTGATGCTGCTAGCAACGGGTACCGGATCCGGAGCCACCCCGCGCCTACATAACAGGAACAGCCGCCGTCGCGTTTGTGGGACGCCGAAGTCTGCCGAGTCGATCACCTGGGGCGTGACCCCATATCCCATCTTCTCGAGCCTGCCGATCAGCGGGTCGTAGCCATGCCAGTTCCGCATCTGAACGACGTTCTCGAGCACCACCCACCTCGGGTCCAGATCCTCGATGTAGTTGAAGATGTAGTTCGCCGAACCCCTGCTCTCCTCTGATCGCGGCGCGTTCCCTTTGGCGACTGAATGGTTCGTGCATTCCGGCGAGGCCAGCAGTAGTTGGACACCATGCTTCACCAACGGCTTTTCCGGTCGGCTGTCCGGTCCGAGTCGCTGCGTCAGGACGACCGCACCGGGGTGATTGCACTTGATCGTGGCGGTGGCCAAATCCCAAGCGTCGATCGCACCAACTAGCACTGCGCCCGCCTGTACGGCGCCCTGGCTGGAACCACCAGCACCGCAAAACAGGTCAAGGGCATGGATGGACATACATGCATTGTGCCCGCTTGACTACCCGCCGACCAGGCTGGCGCAGATCGTGCCAGCGCGGACGCTCCTGGTCGCCGAGGTTCAGTCTCGCGCGGGGGAGCCAATCTCGCCGTACGGCTCTGCGCTCTCGATCCACTCTCTCAAGGCGGCCTGTAGGGCTTTGGCTTCTGCGTTGCGCGTCGAGCATTCCCAGATGCACAGGACTCTCCAATCCAACGCCCGCAGCCTATCGACTGAGCGGTGATCGCGCTCGACGTTCGCTTCGAGCTTGACTCACCAAAACTCGGACCGTGTCTTAGGCATCCTGGCGAACCGGCATCCTTGGTGCATGTGCCAGAAGCATCCATGGGCAAAGACGGACACCCTGCGGCCGGGCATGACGATGTCTGGCGTGCCGGGCAAGTCGCGGCGATGCAGCCGGAAGCGGTAGCCCGAAGCAAAGAGTATCCGGCGCACGATCAGCTCGGGCTTGGTGTTCTTGCCCTGGATGCCAGCCATCATCCGGCTGCGTTCGGCGGACGAGACTACATCAATCTTGCGTTTGTCCGGGGAGTGAAGCTCGCCGCACGGTGAGGCAGAGGCCCTCCCACCTACTTCACTTCCGGAATGTTGGTCGCCGGGGTCGAGTAGCTAGCGCCCATCACGGCCTCCTTGCATTCTTGCCTCTTGGCCCATTCCGAGACCATCTTGCCGCCAGACGACGAGTGCAGCACGTCGTTGACCTCCTTGGCCCACACGGCGACTTGCGCGAGCAGTTCGGCCGAAACCGCCTGCTTGTTCCAGATCCGCTCGAGGTCGATGCGGTCGCCGAGCTTCTCAGCCACCAGCGACACCGTGTACGCAGTCACGTTGGCCTGAAAGGCTTGGAACATCGGCCGCAAGAGCTTCTGGGCATCGCGGTAAATCTTGGCCTTGGCGATCATTGCCTTGAAATCGGCGACGCTTGGCAGAGGCGCCTCTTGTCCTTCGACCGGCATCAGCCCTGCCATGAACTTGTCGAAGTTCTTTTGCGAGCCGAGGCTGACGATGTCGGGCTTCTTGTCCCAGGCGGTGATGTATTTAGCCAGGTCAGTCTTGGTGACTCGGCGCGCGGTCGGGATCGCCTCCTTCAAGGCCTTGAGCTTGGCCGGCGTGGTGCCCTCGCGGGCAAGCAGCGTGTTGTAGCTGCCGGAGGCGCGCTCGTAGAACCATTGGCCGACGCCGTCGGGGCAGTAGACGGAGCGCGAAAGTTTTTCGATCTCGACATGGAAAGGCTTGTTGGCCGACAGGTCCGATTGCCGCACGGCGTTCTGGCTGTTGGCGAAGCGCGAAATGTCGGAGACGAGCGCCTCTTCCTTGGCCGAGTCCTGAGCGCGCATGACGATGATCTTGGCCGGCACCCGCACGCGGCTGAGATCGGTGTCGGGATACTTCTTCTTGGCGAAGTAGATCGACGCGGTGGTCTGGCCGCCATTGACGATTTGCAGGCCCTTGAGCCAGGCGATGCCAGCGGAGCCGTCGCCGGGCTTGCCTAGGCGCATCTCGTCGGCCACGATGACGATGCCGTTGTTGTAGGCCATGAAGCGCTCAGGCGCCGAGCGCAGCGTGTTCTGGATGCCGGCGTTTACGCCTTTGCCCTTGACGCTCAGGAACGACCTCACGTTGGCTTCCAGCAGCCGCGCGCCGAACTTTTCATAGAGCAGGCGCAGCGCCTCGGCCGGGATCGCCGTGAGGGCGTAGTCGTAGTCGTCGCTCTCGCCTGGCACGAAGACGCAGGGGAGGGGTGCGCCCGAAACTTCGGTGAAATCGACCACCAGCTCGTCGCGCGGCTTGCCCTCGGACCAATGCCGATGCAACCGCTCGATGTCCATCACTTCCAGGCGCACGGCCTTGCCGCCGATGTCGCGGGTCTTGAAGCTCTTGGACCTGGCCACGCGGTCGGTGATGACGTAGACGCGAATCTGCTCAAGGTCGTCGTAAATGGCCTGCAGGGTTTCGGCGAGCGAGCGCACGTCGCTGGACGGATCAAGCTTGGGCGCCATCTTGCCCTCGGCGCACAGCGTCAAAAAGCGCAGGCACTGCTCGACGGCAGTCTTCGTCTCCGAGTCCGGTACGGGCGTCGGGACATCCACGTTGGCGTAGAGGCTCACGAACAAGTCGAGCTGGTCGCTCTCCTCGGACAGCGAGTAGCCGCTTAGGCGCAGGTTGGCGTTGCCGACCTTGCCCTCGAAGTGGCACTCGACCGGTTCGAAGGTCATGCCAATTTCCGACATGTGGTCCATCACGATGCCGGAGAACACCAGCTCCTCATACAGCGCGCCGTCTCGCATCTGCGAGCGGACGGCGGCCTGCGTCTCGCGCAGGAATTCAGGCAAATTCATTCCTAGATTGCTCCCAGCTTCTTCAATGCGCCCTCGGTGCCGACGTTTTCGCCTGGGGCCTTGTCTAAGTCGATTTCATACATGGCCTTCATGATGCCCGCAGGCACCGAGCCCGCGGTCATGCGGGGGAAGTTGCCTGCGACCTCCACGACGCGCGTGCCGGCCTGCTCGAACTTCCTCGGATAGCGATCGGCGTGGGAGTCGAAGTAGCCGGCAGCGAGGAGGCGCTCGGACAGAAGCCGCTCGGCCTCGCCGTCACCCTTGATCGCCTGCCGCATGGCCTCGACAATCCCCGGCAGATTTTGTCCACCCTCCGATTGTCGAAGTCTCGCCCCGGCCACAAAGAGGGGTTGGCGCGTGGAGTCATCAAGCTGTTCGAGCGAGCCGATCCGGGCGGGAAATCCCGCTGCCGAAAGCGTGGCCTTGACCTCCAAGGCGCCTGCGCCGATTTCGAAGTCCTGGATGCCGTCAAGCGGCCCCACCCATGACTCGATGGCGGTGGCCGGCGCGACGCCCGCCTCTATGATGGCTCGCAGCAGCGCGAGCTCGCCAATGAGGCCGATCTCGGCCTCGGGAGTCAGGGCCTGGCTTCCCTTGCGCATGAACTCCTGCCAGGCTCCGACGCGGCCGATGAAGACGCGCAGGAGCTTGCCTTCGTCGGAGCCGGCCGCGACCGAGTCGTCGAGAGCTCCGACGACATCGCACGCCATCGACGCGAATAGCTCAGCGCTGCCGGCCGACTTGCGAGTCAGCGCGAGCCAGAGCTTGCCGCTGCCGTCGGGGTCCGCGCGCTCGACGGCAAAGCCCTGGCCCTCGGGCAGCTTGTCGGCGGCGGCGAGCTTGGCGCTGGGAAAGCACACCAGAACCGCCTCGGCGTTGTCTGGCGAGCGCCGGCCGGCGCGCAGCTGAAGCGGCCCGGTGGAAGGCAGGGCGATAGCCTGCCAGCCAGGCTCGACGTCGGCGCTGGTGAGTGACGACCAAGCCATCAGGAATTCATTACTCGGACGGGCCATATTCCTGCATCCAGTAGAGGAGATTCACTTCGTACTCCACGCGGATGCCGTGTTCGGCCGACGGGAAGGCGATGGCGAAGGCCATGATCGGCTTGTCCCAGCCGGGCACTATCAGATTCTCGGAGGCCTTGGCCTTGCCCCTGTAGGGGGAAAGCGTGTAGAGCAACAGCAAGCCGCGGTCGGCGTCGCCGCCGAGCCGGTCGCGAGCCTCGCGGATGCCCTTGCCGCTCGGGTTCGTAGGCGGCTTGTCGCGACCTCTGGCGGGGTCAGGCCTCCAAGCCGCGCGGGTGCGGGCGAGCGCGTCGCGCCACACGTCGTCGTCGAGGTCGATGCCCTCGTCCTTAGGGTCGGTCAGAACGCCGATGGCGAATACGCCCGGGTCCTTCGCGCTCGGTGCGTCGTCGATCTTGCGCGTTTGAAGCGACTTGGTTTCGAAGCCATTGGGGAACGTGTAGGG
>JANYKR010000096.1 GCA_025358155.1 Betaproteobacteria bacterium | reverse complement strand
AGTCTTGTCCAACGAGGTATGAGCCTGGAGCTGGGCGCCACATTCCACTGAGGAGTGAGCCTGGCGGCCACCTGAGGTCGTCGATTTGGTGGCTGGCGGGCAGCCCACCGACGCAGCGGGTCGATCATCGAATCGATGGTGATCGACATGAACGAAGCCCAGGTGCGCACGCTAGAGCAGGTGCGTCAGGTGCTGGCCGGTACGCAGGTCATGGAGTTCCAGGCGGCGGCAGGCGACGAGGGTCGCTATGCCTGGATCGAGGTCGTTCTCAAGCGCTTTGACTACCCCCGGCTGGCGCGCGCCGACCGCGGCCCGGTGCTGGCCTACCTGCAGCGCCTGAGCGGCTACAGCCGGGCCCAGATCACGCGACTGGTCGCGCGCTGGGATGGCGGCAAGTCGCTGGTCAAGAACTACGCCGCGCCCCAGTGCCCGTTTGCTCGCAAGTACACCGCCGCCGACGTGGCGCTGCTGGCGGATGTGGACCGTGCCATGGGCACGCTGTCGGGCCCCGCCACGGCCTGCGTGCTGCGCCGCCAACGTGACGTCTTCGGCGACGAGCGATTCGTTCGACTGGGCTCGATCTCGGTGGGCCACCTGTACAACCTGCGCCACAGCGCGGGCTATCGCAACCAGCGCGTGGTGCTGACCAAGACCCAGCCGAGCAAGAGCACCAAGATCGGCGTGCGCAAGGCGCCGGCGCCCGAGGGCCGGCCCGGCTTCATTCGCATCGACAGCGTGCACCAGGGTGACCTGGACGGCATCAAGGGGCTGTATCACATCAACGCCGTGGACTGCGTCACCCAGTGGCAGGTGGTGGCCAGCGTGCGGACGATTTCCGAGGCACACCTGCTCAGCGTCATCGAGCAGATGCTGGCGCAGTTTCCGTTCGAGATCCTGGGCTTCCATGCCGACAACGGCAGCGAGTACGTCAACCACAAGGTGGCGCGGCTGCTGGACAAGCTGCGCATCGAGTTCACGCGCAGCCGCCCGCGCCACAGCAACGACAACGGCCTGGCAGAGACCAAGAACGGCGCCGTGGTGCGCAAGGAGTTCGGCTACGAGCACATCCACCGCCGCCATGCCGCACGCTTCAACACCTACTGCCGCGAGTACCTCAACCCGTTCCTGAACTACCACCGGCCGTGCCTGTTTGCCACCGAGGTGGCCGACCCCAAGAAGCCCGGGCGCATCAAGCGCGTGTACCGCCCACGCGGCGCGATGACGCCGCTGGACAAGCTGGCCAGCCTGCCTGGCGCGGCACTCTTCCTGCGACCCGGTGTCACGCTGCTGGAGTTGCAGCAATTGGCGCGGGCACTGACCGATATTCAGGCCGCCGAGGAACTGGGCGAGGCCCGCCAGGCGCTGTTCAGGCGGGCAGCCACACGCACAGGCTGATACGGCCAGACCCGCACAGGCCGGCAGGGCTGTGGACATGTGGACGATGCGCTGGCGCGCACCGCCACGGCCCGTGGACAACGTGAGTACACGTTGCCCACCGCCCGCGCCTTCGCCCACATGCCCACAACCCTCGACCACGGTTAATGAACCCCTAAACACGGGCCCAATACACTGGCCAGTCCTACAACGGATCGACGCGCTTCGCGTCGTCGATCTCAGGACGCTCCAGGCTCATACCTGGATTGGAAAAGACTCCCAGTGGCCTTCTCACGACTTGCTGGCGACGCCAGGCGTTTGCGTTCAGTGCCGATGGCGGTGATGCGCGTCGGGATAGTGCGCGTGGCTGTGCGTGGCCGCGGCATGCACATGGGCGTGGTTGTGCCGCCCGACCCTTGCCGCGTCGTCCTCGGACGTGTGCTCGTGCTGATGGTGCTCATCGTGAACGTGCTCGTGGGTGTGTTCCACAGGCTCATGGGTGTGCAGATGGCCATGCCGCTCAGTCAGATGCAGCCACACGCCCAAGGCCATCAACGCTCCGGCCACCAACAACACCGGCGTGACGGGCTCGCCGAGCATGAGCACCCCGAGCAAGGCGCCGAAGAACGGTGCCACGGAGAAGTAGGCACCGGTGCGCGCGGTGCCCAGGTGGCGTAGCGCCACGACGAACAGCACCAGGCTCGCGCCGTAGCTTATGAAGCCCAGAGCGGCGGCCGAGATCAAGGTCGACGCACCGGGCCAGGTGGCACCGAGCCACCACGCCAGCAACAGGTTCGTGCTGCCTGCGGAGAGCCCCTTGACCATGGCGATAAACGAAGCGTCCGACAACGACACCTTGCGGGTCAGGTTGTTGTCGACGGCCCAGGCGAGGCAGGCACCGACCACGGCAAGCGCGCCGAACCCGCTGTAGCCCGCGCTCTCGCGCGGCCAACTCAGCATGACCGCCCCGGCGACGATGGCCAGCATGCCCAGCGCGATGCGCCGGTCGAAGTTCTCCTTGAACACGAACCAGGCCAGCATGGCGGTGAGCACGCCCTCGGCGTTGAGCAGCAGCGAGGCGTCGGTTGCCGGCATGGACGCCAATCCAAACATCAGCAGCACGGGCCCGACCACGCCGCCGGCCAGGGTGGCGCCGGCCAGCCATCCCCACTCTTGCGCCGACGGGCGCACGGAGGGTGCGCGCCGCACCTGACGCAGCAGCCAGAGTCCTACGCCGGAGCCCAGATAGAGCAAGGCGGCGAGCAGCCAAGGATCGGTATGGGAGACCAGCAGCTTGGCGAATGGCGTTCCCGCGCCAAACAAGAGCGCCGCACCCAACGCAGCAACGACGCCTCGATCGCGTCCCATCGTCATTTGCTGGTAGGGGCACCCTCAGCATCAGGTTCTGCCCAGCGGTAAGTGGAGCCCCAGGCCCACACGCTGCCCTCGACTTCGACGAACAGTACCTCACCGGCGCGCATGCTGACGGTCTTGATCTGGTGCTTGGCC
>JANYKR010000089.1 GCA_025358155.1 Betaproteobacteria bacterium | reverse complement strand
CGATCTACGACAACATCGCCTTTGGCGTGAAGCTGTTCGAGACCCTGCCCCGGGTCGAGATGGATGAGCGGGTCGAGTGGGCGCTCAAGAAAGCCGCGCTCTGGAACGAGGTCAAGGACAAGCTCGACCAGAGTGGCTCGGGCCTGTCAGGCGGCCAGCAGCAACGCTTGTGCATTGCCCGCGGCATCGCGATCAAGCCCGAGGTGCTCCTGCTCGACGAGCCATGCTCAGCGCTTGACCCGATCTCCACCGGCAAGATCGAGGAGCTGATCCATGAGCTCAAGGCCGACTACACGGTGTTGATCGTCACCCACAACATGCAGCAGGCCGCGCGTTGCTCGGATTTCACCGCCTACATGTACCTGGGTGACCTGATCGAGTTTGGCCCCACGTCCGAGGTCTTCACCAAGCCCAAGCGCAAGGACACCGAGGACTACATCACCGGCCGCTTTGGTTGATCAACAGAAAGCTCAGCATGACTGACAAGCATCTCTCGACCCAGTTCGACAACGAACTCTCAGGCATTTCCACCCGCGTGCTCGAAATGGGCGGCCTGGTCGAGGTGCAGGTGGCGCAGGCGGTGCATGCGCTGGCCACCTTCGATGCCGAGATCGCCACCCAGGTGCTCAGGGATGAAGAGCGCGTCAACAGGATGGAGATCGAGATCGACCACGATCTCTCCTCCATCATCGCCCGCCGTCAGCCCACCGCGCGCGATTTGCGGCTGCTGATCGCGGTGTCCAAGACCATCGCCAACCTGGAGCGCGTGGGCGATGAGGCGGCGCGCATCGCCCGCACCGTGCAGCGTTTGCTCAACTCCGGCATGTCCAGCCGCCTGCGCCTGCCGGTGGCCGACCTGTCCTATGAATCTGAGCTGGCGATCAAGCAATTGCGCAAGGCGCTGGACGCCTTTGCCCGGCTCGACATCGAGGCAGCGGTCGAGGTCCTGCGCCACGACGACCAGATCGACCAGGAGTTCGACGGTCTGTTGCGCAAGCTGATCACCTACATGATGGAAGATCCCCGAACCATCTCCTCGTCGATCGACCTGGTGTTTGTCGCCAAGGCCATCGAACGGGTGGGTGACCATGCCAAGAACCTGGCCGAGCAGATCATCTACATCGTCAAGGGCACCGACGTGCGCCACAACGCGGTGGACATGGTCGAGCACCTGGTCCGTTGAACCCCCTCAGATTTCCGGAGCCCGAGACGATGAGTCACATTGTGGTGGTGGAGGACGAGCCGGCCATTGCCGAGCTCATCGCTATCAATCTTCGCCATGCGGGGCATGAGGTGACGCTGGCCGCCACTGCCGAGCAGGCGCGGTACGAGATCGACGCGGTGTTGCCCGACCTGGTGGTGCTCGACTGGATGCTGCCAGGACAGTCCGGTCTGGCACTGGCGCGCCAGTGGCGTGCGGCGGCCCGTACCCGCGAGCTGCCCATCATCATGCTGACCGCACGTGGAGAGGAGGCTGACAAGGTCGCCGGGCTGGACGCGGGTGCCGACGACTACCTGAGCAAACCGTTTTCAACCAAGGAGCTGATGGCGCGTATCCGTGCCGTGCTGAGGCGCAAGGCACCCGAGGCGCTGGAGGACGTGGTCGAGGTGGCGGGCCTGCGCATCGACCCGTCCACGCGCCGCGTCTGCCGCCGCACCGACAAAGGTGAGATTGACCTCAAGCTGGGGCCGACCGAGTTCCGCTTGCTGCACTTCTTCATGACCCATACCGAGCGGGTGCACAGCCGGGCCCAGTTGCTGGACCGGGTCTGGGGCGACCATGTCTTCATCGAAGAACGCACGGTGGATGTGCATGTCAAGCGACTGCGCGAAGCGCTTGCGCCCGCAAATTGCTCGTGCATGGTCGAGACCGTGCGCGGTGCCGGCTACCGGCTCACCCAGCACGCCAACGCCGTACAAGCCTGAGCGGCTACCCCAACACTCACCGGATGGTCTGGTTCCTGCCGCGTTTGCTGGCCATCTTGTTGGCGCTGGCCCTGGGGGGCGGGCTGGGTCTCCTGGCGGGGGCGATGCTGGGTCTGGCTGAGATCGGCGTCATCGTCGGTGCCGTCGCTGCCGTGGCCGCAGCGGTGGCGGTTGACGTGCTGCGCGCGGTACGGCTGATGGATTGGATGCGTGGTGACCTGAGCACCGAGGCGCCGCGCAGTGCGGGATTCTGGGGTGAACTGGGCTACCGGCTGGAGCGGGCCCTGCAGGCGCGTGACCTGGCGCTGGCGCAGGAGCGGCACCGGCTGGAGGAGTTTTTGTCGGCCATCGAGGCATCGCCCAACGGCGTGCTGCTGCTCGACGACAAGGACCAGATCGTCTGGTGCAGCGCGGTGGCCGCCGACCACCTGGGCCTGGACGCCCGGCGCGACCTGCAGCAGCCCATCACCAACCTGGTGCGCATGCCTGCCTTTGTGGCCTACCTGCAGGAGGGTGGCTGGCGCGAGCCGGTCAGTTTTGTTGCGCCCGGTGGGCAGGGCAACCTGCAGGTGGTGGTGCGCGGCTACGGCGATGACGGCCAGAAGCTGGTGATCACCCAGGACGTGACCGAACGCATGCGCTCGGACGCGATGCGGCGCGATTTCGTCGCCAATGTCTCGCACGAGATCCGCACGCCACTGACCGTGTTGGCCGGGTTTGTCGAAACCATGGCCAGCCTGCCGCTGACCGAGGCCGAGCGGGCCCGCGTCATCGCGCTCATGGCGCAGCAAACTGACCGGATGCAGCTGCTGGTGTCGGATTTGCTCTCATTGGCCCAACTGGAGGGCAGTCCGAGGCCTCCGACCGACCGTTGGCTGCCAGTGGCGCCGCTGCTGCAGCGTGCGTTGAGCGACGCGATCACGCTGTCGGCGGGCCGGCACCAGACCGTGTTGCTGGCGCTGCCCGAGATCGAGCTGGCCGGGCTGGAGGCCGAGTTGTTCAGTGCGGTAGCCAACCTGGTGAACAACGCGGTGCGCTACACGCCCAGCGGCGGCCGGATCACTTTGGGCTGTGTCCTCAAGCCTGACGGCAGTGCCGAGATCGAGGTGCACGACAGCGGCCCGGGCATTGCCCGTGAACACCTGCCGCGATTGACCGAGCGCTTCTACCGGGTTGATGGCAGCCGGTCACGCGACACCGGCGGTACCGGCCTGGGCTTGGCCATCGTCAAGCATGTGATTCAACGCCACGGCGGCATGCTGGAGATCGACAGCGAGCTGGGGCAGGGATCGCGCTTCCGGCTGCTGCTGCCGGCCGGACGGGTGCGCAGCCTGGGGCGGCTGGCGCGGCCGGCTTGAGGCCGGTCGTTCGGCTCAGCCCGGCTTGCCCGCCCAGACTGCGGCCAGCCTCGGCTCGGCCGGCGCCGGGGCGCCCCGGCGGTAGATCACCACCACCTCGGTGCGCTCGGTGGGCCCACGCTCCCGTGCAATCTCAAGCCAGCCTTTTCCTCGCAGCGCCGCAGCAGCGGCAGCGCTGCGGGCCGCCGCTGGGCCGCGCTCAACCAGCACTTGCACCAGCACCGGGCAGGCCGCAGAGGCGGCGTGGGTCGTGGCGTCCACCTGGCGCCGGCCGTAGTACTCCAGCGCTGACACCAGCGACCACGGGGCATCCGGCGCCGCCACGCAGGCCTGCGCCGGCAGGTGACGCAGCAGACGCTCGGCCAGTGGCCGGTTGCTGCGGGCGTAGTCGAGCAATGGCAGCCACAGTGTCATCAGCAAGAGCCAGCTCAAGGCCACACCGCCGGCAGGCAGTACCAGGCTCTTCCAGAGGGCGGGACGGTGACGCCGGGTACGCCAGCGCACCAAGCCGCCCCAGGCTGCGGTGGCAGCCAAAGCCAGACTCAACTCCAGCGGCGACAGCAGCGGCCGAAAACCCGGCGCCAGGCGCTGCACCGTGGCCAGCGCCGACTCGGGTGTGCCGGTCTGCATCGCGACGTAAAACACCCAGACGATCAGCGCGCACAGTGTAAAAAAGAACACTGACAACCAGTCGATGGCTGCCGTGCTGCTGCGCTGCAAGGTGGGCAGGGCAAACGCTGCCAGTACCGCCAGACCGGGTACTCCCAGCATCAGGGCGCGCTCTGAACCACCCATCGCCACACAAGCCACCAGCGCGACAAGCAGGCCCAGCAGCGGGATCGCCAGGTGGTGCTGGCCCAACTGACGGTGCCAGCGCCAGAGCGTCCACAGCACCAGCGGCCAGGCTGGCCACAAGAACCAGAGCCAGAGCCGCCCGAGCGAGCGGATGTCGAGGCCGTGTCCCAGGCGCCAGGCCCAACTGCCAGTGGTCCAGGCCAGGGCGGCGGCAGCCAGCGTTGCCACCGCCAGCCAGGGCACCAAGGCTTTCAGGCCGGGCAGGTCACTGCGCTGACACAACACCAGGCCGAGCACACCCCAGGCCAGCGCCATGGCGGGCGCGCCGCAAGCCGCCAGCACCGGCAGCGCGACCATCACGCCAGCGCGGGCCGGCCAACTTCGGTGGGCGGCAGCAGCCATGGCCCATTGCAGGCAGGCCAGCGCGGCCAACTGGGCCAGTTCCGGGGTGGTTTCATGGCCGAGTTGCAGCAAGCCGAGTGTGGCGATCAAGGCCAGCAAAGCGCCATCGGCGATGGCGCGTGCGTAATCGACCGGTGAGGCTTCGCCCCCAAAGGCCAGCGGAAGCGGCTGCGCCGCCTCGCTGCGGGCGAGGTGAAATGTCGCATACCACACCGCTACCAGCGTCAGCACCAACAGCAGCGCAAACGGCAGGCGTGCGGCCAGCGCCGGGTCCATCACACTCCTGCCTGCCAGTATCGCCAGCGCGCCAATCCAGTGCGGCAGCAGCGCAGCGTCGGTCGGCACGCCGCCCAGCGCAGGGGCCAACCAGGGCGCTCGACCCTCGGCAATCGCCAGCATCTGGCCAAAGGCGTTGAGGTCGGCACCGCGCCAGGGCTCGCGTCCGATCACGCCCGGCAGCACGTAAGCGGCGCAAAACAGCAGCAGCGCCAAACGGGGCAGGCGCTGCGCGGCGGCTTGGGTCACCAGGGCAGGGTTGGGTGTCACCGACTGATGATAGTGGGCATGAAAAAGGGCAGCCTCGGCTGCCCTTGCTTGCTTGCGCCAGTGAACCGGCGCAGCAGTATTTATTCGGTAGCGGCGGCGGCAGCAGTTGCTGCCTCAGGCGCAGCGGACTTCTTGTTGATGCCGAGGCTGGCAAATTTGTTGCGGAACTTCTCGACCCGGCCGCCCAGGCTGTCGATGCTCTTTTGCGTGCCGGTGTAGAACGGATGGGTTTCGCTGGTGGTTTCCAGCTTGATCAGCGGCAGGTCGCGGCCGTCTTCCATCTTGATCATTTCCTTCGAGTTCACCGTCGAGCGGGTGACGAACTTGAAGCCGTTGGACAAGTCCACGAAGCAAACGTCGCGGTAGTTGGGGTGAATGCCTGTTTTCATGGGGAGACTTTCTGTCTGGTGGCACGGTGTGCCGGCAGCTTGCTGTCGGGAGCCACGGGGCACTATTGCCACGCACTTGCCGCAAGCGCAAAACCTCGGATTGTAGCGTCAAAGTGGTGCTTAACCGCCGCGCCTCATCATGTCGAAGAAGTCGAGATTGTTCTTGCTCGACTTCATCTTGTCGAGCATGAACTCCATCGCCTCGATCTCGTCCATGTTGTAGAGCAGCTTGCGCAAGATCCAGGTTTTTTGCAGGATCTCGGGCTTGAGCAACAGTTCCTCGCGCCGGGTACCGCTCTTGTTGATCAGGATCGACGGGTAGACGCGCTTTTCGGCCATCCGGCGGTCGAGGTGGATCTCGCAGTTGCCGGTGCCCTTGAACTCCTCGTAGATCACCTCGTCCATGCGCGAGCCGGTGTCGATCAGTGCGGTGCCGATGATGGTGAGCGACCCGCCTTCTTCCACATTGCGGGCCGCTCCAAAAAACCGCTTGGGCCGTTGCAGCGCATTGGCGTCCACACCGCCAGTCAGCACCTTGCCCGAGGACGGCAGCACGTTGTTGTAGGCGCGGGCCAGGCGGGTGATCGAGTCGAGCAGGATCACCACGTCCTTGCGCATCTCGACCAGGCGCTTGGCGCGCTCGATCACCATCTCGGCCACCTGCACGTGGCGGGCGGCGGGCTCATCAAACGTGGAGGAGATGACCTCGCCGCGCACGGTGCGCTGCATCTCGGTCACTTCCTCGGGCCGCTCGTCGACCAGCAGCACGATCATGTGGATGTCGGGGTGGTTGGCCACCAGCGCGTGCGCGATGTGTTGCATCATCACCGTCTTGCCGGTCTTGGGCTGGGCCACCAGCAAGGCGCGCTGGCCTTTGCCGATGGGCGCGACCAGATCGATGATGCGGCTGGTGATGTTCTCCTCGCCCTTGATTTCACGCTCGAGCTTGAACGCCTCTTTCGGGAAGAGTGGCGTCAGGTTCTCGAACATGATCTTGTGCTTGCTCTCCTCGGGCGTGATGCCGTTGACCCGGTCGACCTTGACCAGCGCAAAGTAGCGTTCACCGTCCTTGGGCACCCGCACTTCACCCTCGATCATGTCGCCGGTGTGCAGGTTGAAGCGGCGGATCTGGCTGGGCGACAGGTAGATGTCGTCGGTCGAGGCCATGTAGCTGGCCTCGATCGAGCGCAAGAAGCCGAAGCCGTCAGGCAGCACCTCCAGCACGCCATCGCCAAACACCTGCTCGCCGGCCCGGGCGCGCTTTTTCATGATGGCGAACATCAGCTCCTGCTTGCGCAGGCGGGCGACGTTGTCGATCTCCAAGGCCTCGCCCATCGTGATGAGTGCGGAGACGTGGAGCGCCTTCAGTTCTGAGAGATGCATTTGGCGGGACACCAGGGGGTGGGAGGGGAAATTGGGCACCGGTTCGGGACGCCGGGCCGGTCAGGGGTGGCGGTCAAGGGCGTCAGCACCCGCTGCACAGCGGCCAGTGCGTTGCCCGTGACAGGCCTGGAAACGGCGGCGCTGTGCGCCGAACTCGTTTGGGATCCACCCGGACAGACCGGGCATTTGAACATCAACCGGTAGAACCGGGTACGAGATACGCAAGCCTGCCGCAGCGGGGCTGTGTTGAAACAAAGTGGAAGGATTTGCGCTGATCCGCGCACTGGACCGGGTTCGTCCGGCAGGCGCAGTGACCAGAGCCCTGAAACTGGGGCGGCGCGCTTGTGGCCGCGCTCACCCTGATATGCCCAAAATTATACGGCCGGCGCCAGGTGGGGCTCAATGAAGGCCGCCAACTGCGCCTTGGACAGCGCGCCGACCTTGGTGGCGGCGAGTTGACCGTCCTTGAACAACATCAGCGTCGGGATGCCGCGGATGCCGAACTTGGCCGGAATCTCGCGGTTTTCATCGACATTCATCTTGGCGATCTGCAGGCGTGAGCCGAGTTCGCTGGCGGTGGCTTCAAGGATGGGCGCAATCATCTTGCAGGGGCCACACCATTCGGCCCAGTAGTCGACCAACACCGGCTTGTCCGACTTCAGCACATCGGCTTCAAAAGTGGCGTCGGTGGTGTGCTTGATCAGTTCGCTGCTCATCGTTGTTCCTCGGGGGGACTCAAAAAACAAAATGCCTGGGCTCAGGCTGGCCTGTGATGCAGGCCAACCCAAGTTTCGCACAAAAGGGCCGCCGGCCGTGCGGGCCTGTGGGCTCGATATCGGCACCGCCAGGCGGGTGAACTGCCGGGTCATGCGGTGTTTGTTTGGCGCATAGACAGCGCGCGGCTTGGGTCAAATCGTTACAAACCCAGAGAGCTGCCCGATGGCCGCAGTACCCCCGCCCCGTCCCCTACCGTCCAACGCTGTCCGTCACCTGGGCCGCTTCCAGTTGCTGCGCCTGCTCGGCAAGAGTGCGCGCACCATGCTGTGGCTGGTGTCCGACCCGAGGGTCGGACAGGAGCTGGTGCTGGCCTTGCCCCGGACGCAGCCCGCTGATGCTGCGGCCCTGCAACACTGGCTGGACACCGCCCGCAAGGCCTCGCGCATCGACCACCCTGGACTGGCTCATGTGATCGAGGTCGGCGAGCATGATCGCTGGCCCTACATCGCCTACGACCGGGGCACGGCAGTGACGCTGGCTGAGCGGCTCAGCCGCAAGGGCATGCCACCGGCCGAGCTGGTGCCCTGGGTCTTGCAGGTGCTGCAAGGCATGGCTTTTGCGCATGAGGCCGGGTTTGCCCACCATGACCTGCAGACCTGCATGCTGCTGTTGTCCGAGAGCGGCGCCTGCCGCCTGATGGGCCTGGGGGTGGCACTGTCGCCCGATGGCGCCGACACCGACTTGCAGGCCCAGCGCCGAGCCGCCGAGCGCGATGTGCTGGCGCTGGGACTGGTGCTGCACCATGCCCTGGCCGGCGTGCCGGCGCTGGAGTTGCCCGACGTCGGCGCCGTGGTCGACCGCATGCCGCCGCTGGGCCGCGACATCGTGCGCCTGCCCTGGACTGGCGCACACCCGATCCCCGAGGCACTGCGTGCCATCGTCAACCGCGCCACCGACCGCCAGGAGCGCCAGCGCTACCGCAACGCCCGTACTTTTGACCGGGCGCTGGGCGGCTGGCTCAAGACCGAGGGTGAGCCCGGTGGCGGGCCGATCCTGCTGCTGCTCGACCGCATGCGCACGGCCGGGCTGCTGCCGGCGATGCCCGGCGGTGCAGCGCGAGCCGCTCGGATGGCGACGATGGAGCGTGAGCGCACCATCGAGCTGGCTGAAATCGTGCTGCAGGATGTGGGCCTGGCTTTCGAGTTGCTGCGCAGCGTCAATGGCCTGAAGAGCCGCGGCGCGCTGGGTGCCGGCAACGGCCCCATCCTGACCATCCGGCGCTCGATTGCGATGCTGGGGCTGGACGGGGTGCGGCGCGCCACCCAGGCCTTGCGGCCCTGGCCCGGTCCGTTGAATGACAGCCATGCCGATGACTTGTCCGGCCTGCTCGGCCGGGTGCGGCTGGCCGGCAAGGTGGCTCAGTGGTTGCGGCCGGCCGGCTATGACGCCGAGGTGGTCTACCTGCTGGCCATGCTGCAGAACATGGGGCGACTGGTGGTGCAGTACCACTTTCCCGAAGAGTCGGCGCAGATCCGGCGGCTGATGCAAGCCGCGCCCGCAACCCGTGCAGGTGAGCCCGAAGAGCAGGGCATGAGCGAGGAGGGCGCGTCGTTTGCGGTGCTCGGGGTTGATATCGAAGCCCTGGGCACGGCCGTGGGCCGCCACTGGGGGCTGGACGACAGCGTGCTGCTGATGTGCCGGCGGATACCGCTGGCGGCGCCCGTTCACCATGCCGACACCGATGACGAGATGTTGCGCCTGTCGGCCAGTTGCGCCAATGAGGTGGTTGACTCGTGCAGTGTGCCGCCGCACCACTGCGCCGCTTTCTTGCAACGGGTGGTGCAGCGCTACGGCCGCGCGCTGGGCATCAGCTTGCGCGATGTGCAACTGGCCGCCCAAGGCGTATCGCCTGAGCAGGCGGACAACAGTGAGGCGGCAAAGGTCCCCGACAAGCCGGCCTTGCCGCACACGTCGGGTGCTGCCGTGCGCCCGGCACAGCTGGGGGCGGCGCCATGAGCGCGGGTCTGGCGGTGCCGCCGGCCAGGCCTGTGGCGCGACACCGCGCGGGTCAGCGCATCGGGCGCTTCTGCCTGCTGGGCGAACTGGGCCGGGGTGCACAGGCCACTGTCTGGCGCGCCCATGACGAGCGGCTGGACCGCGAAGTCGCGCTCAAGTTGCTGACCAGTGACAGCGCGGGGCAGCCACTGGGCCAGTGGCTGCACGAGGCGTGTGCCGTCAGCCGCCTGTCGCATCCGCACATCGTGCCGGTGTTCGAGGCTGACGAGATCGACGGCCAGGCCTGCCTGGTGTTCGAACTGGTGCCAGGCCGCACCCTGGCCCAAGCCTTGCGCAGCACCGGCGCCATGCCGGCGCGCGAGGCGGTCGAGCTGATGCTGGGCGTGGTCGATGCGTTGCGAGCGGCCCATGCCCTGGGCATCGTGCACCGGGACCTCAAGCCGTCCAACATCCTGCTCGATGCCGGAGGCCGGGCCCGGGTGATGGACTTTGGCATCGCTGCCCGGCTGGCCGCAGCCCCCGCCGGACGGGCAGCCCCTGGCGCCCGGACGACCACCCAGCCCGACCGCTGCGCCGACCCGCTGGCCGGCTGCATCGTGGGTACGCCGGGCTACCTCTCACCCGAGGCGGCGGCAGGGGGCGCGCCCTCGGCCCAGATGGATGTTTTTGCCGCCGGCCTGGTGCTCGGGGAGTTGTTGTCCGGCGCGCCGCTGCTGGCCGAGCGCGAGCCGCTGGCCGCGCTGCGCCGGGTCCAGAACGAAGACTTGCTGCTGCCCGAGCACGCCGATGCCGACGACCGCCTGCGCGCCGTGGTGCAACGCGCCATCGCGCGCAACCCGGCGGAGCGTTACGACAGCGCGGCCAGCCTGCGGGACGCACTGATGCAGTGGCTGGCGCCGACTGACGAGGCCTTGCCCGACAGCGGCAGTGGCCACGGCACACTTGACTTTCTGCTGCGGCGCATGCGCCACAAGAGTGATTTTCCAGCGCTGTCGGCGCATGTTTTGCGCATCCAGCGGCTGGCCGATTCAGAGAGCGAAAACCTCAACCAGCTGGCCGACGAGATCCTCAAGGACGTGGCGCTGACCCAGAAGCTGTTGCGCCTGGTCAATACCGCCCATTTCCGGCGCAATGGGCATGGGGTGAGCACGGTCTCGCGGGCGGTGGCCATGATGGGCCTGGCCGGCATCCGCAACCTGGCGCTGTCCCTGGTGCTGGTGGAGCACATGAAGGACAAGGGCCATGCCCAGCGGTTGAAGCAGGAGTTCTTGCGCTCGCTGCTGGCCGCCCAACTGGCCCATGCGCTGGCGCCGGCCTCGCGCGATGCCGAGGAGGCCTTTCTCGGTGCGATGTTCTACAACCTCGGCAAGCTGCTGACGGAGTACTACTTTCCCGACGAGGCCGAGGCGATCCGCGCCCAACTGCGGCTGATACCTGCGCCGCCGGCCTTGCGGTCCAAGGGGGCAAGCACTCAGGTACACCCCGACCTGCTCGCCGACCGGGCGGCCGGCATGGTGCTGGGCCTGGGTTTTGAAGCGCTGGGGGCGGGCGTGGCGCGCCACTGGGGCCTGCCCGAGAGCCTGCAGCGCTGCATGCGCCGGCCTGACGCGCCAGCGCCACAGCAACTGCTGCCGGTGGGCCCTGAGCGCCTGCGCTGGATGGCGGTGGCTGCCAACGGGTTGTCCGATGCGCTCTGGCAAAGCGACGAGCCGGGCCTGCCGGCGCGGCTGGACGCGCTGGTGCGCTGCTACGGTCCGGCGTTGGGCCTGGATCTGGCGGACCTGCGCCGGGCTGCCGGCGAGGCCCGACTTGCGTTGGCGCAGATGGCGCCAGCCATGGGCTTGTCGCTGCCCAAGGGCAGCAAGGGCCAGCATCTGCTGGTCGAGGCAACGCCCGCCGACATGGCCGACTCCCTCACACCGCACCAGCTGACGGCCACCCTGCAGGCCGGGCGCCGTACCGAGCCTGCCGGCATCGACGGGCTGAGCCCTGCTTCAGGTTCTGCACCAGGGCCGGCGCTGGCGCCCAGCAGTGAAGCTGCCACCGTACTGCTCAGCAACACGGCCCCGCCAGCGCCTGACCCGGCCGCTGCAGCCGCGCCTCCCACCGCCGTGGCCGATATGCTGACTGCCGGCATCCACGACATCACCGACACTTTGGCCGGCGATGCGTTTCGGCTCAACCATGTCTTGCGCATGGTGCTGGAGACGATGTTCCGCGCGCTGGGGTTTCAAAGGGTGGTGTTTTGTCTGCGCGAGCCCGCCAGCGGCCGGCTGGTCGGCCGGTTCGGCTTGGGCGACCGTGCCGCCGCGCTCAGCCCGCTGTTCCAGGTGCAGTTGCAGTGGCCGGCAGGTCAGGTGCCGGACTTGTTCGGGGCGGTTTGCCTCAAGGCTCGAGACACCTTGATCGCCGATAGCCGGCAAGCTGCCGTCGTGCAGCGCTTGCCGGGCTGGTACCGCCAGCAAATCAATGCGCCGTCGTTTTTGTTGCTGCCGATGGTCATGAAAGGCGCCCCGTTTGCGCTGATCTATGCCGACCAGGCCGCCGCAGGGGGTTTGACGGTGGGCGAGCGCGAGCTGGCATTGCTGCGCACCTTGCGCAACCAGGCGGTGATGGCGTTTCGGCAATCGGGCCCGACGCCAGGGGCTTGAAATTGGGGGGGTGACGAGCCTTGCCCTCGGCACTGGTCGCAACGGTTGGGGCTGCTTCGTTCCCGACCTGACCCGGTTGGCCGCGCTTCCATGCGAGGAGGCCCGTCACGATCGATTGTAGGTCAGCCCTGCCGGCGCCGCCCCGCGCCAGCCAGCACAGGGCAATGCAGCCGGATAACGCTCACAGCAAGTCGTTGGGTACCAGGCGCGACAGCAGCCACAAGCGCAACTGTTGCCACCAGGGCGGCGACGGCTCGGTGTCGAGCCGCAGCTCGCCCGAACTGTCGGCGCCGACGATGTTGCCTCGGCCCACCCACTGCACGGACTTTCCGTCCGCTGCCAATTGCACCTCGTAGACCACGCCGTTGCTGGTGGGCTGGAACTGGCCCAGGATCACCCGAACCAGGTCGGCGCTGGTGATCACCAGCGACAGCTCGGTGTTGGTGGCGGCTGATCGCGGGTCGATGTTCATCGAGCCCACCAGCAGCAGCCGGTCATCGATGAAGCCGAGCTTGGCATGCAGCCGGCCTATCGAGCCGCCCAGCGTCTGGCGGAACAAGCCTTCGCGCTTCATCCGGTCTGACGACAACTCAAACAACTGCACCCCGGCCCGCAGCAGGCTGGGGCGCAGCTCGCCGTAGGCCAGACTGACCAGCGGCTCGTCGCTGTCAACCAGCGAGTTGGTCAGCACCTGAACCGACACCCCGCGCTCGCGCGCCTTGGCCAGCAGCCGCAGGCCCGGCTCACTGGGCAAGAAGTAGGGTGATACGACGACCAGCCGCTCTTGCGCGCCATTGACCAGCCTGGCCACCGGCAGCGCCGGGCCACCGCCGGGGCTGCCTGCGCCGCCAGCGGTTTTTTCGGGGCTGTCAAAGTAGACCGTGGCGTCGGCCACCACCAGCGGCAGGGCCGCGAGTGCCGCGCTGGCGCTCCGGGTGCTGGGTGGCAGGCCGGCGCGTGCGGCCGATGCACTCAGAGCGGTCAGCTGCTCAAAACTGGCACGGCGCTGCGCTGCGTCGAGCCCGTTGTCCGCCAAAGCCTGCAGCGGCACAGCGAAGCGGCTGTTCCAGTAGGCATCGAAGGCCGGGCCCAGGTCTGCCGCCACCTGGCCTACCGCCAGCAGATCGAAATCGAGGTAGTTGCCCTCGCTGCTGCGCATGAAGTAGGCATCGGTCAGGTTGCGGCCACCGACGATGGCCGCTCGGCCGTCGGCAATGAACAGCTTGTTGTGCATGCGCCGGTTGAGCTGGCTGAAGTCAGCCAGCAGGCTGCCCAGGCGCAGCAGCGTGCTGTCTCGCCCGATCGGAAACGGGTTGTACAGGCGCACCTCGATCTGGGGTTCGGCGGCCACGCCGAGCAGCAAATCGGTCAGCCCGGTGGTGTAGAAATCATCCACCAGCAGCCGTACCCGCACGCCACGTGCCGCTGCATCCCGCAGCGCCCGCAGGATCTGGTGGCCAGTGGCATCGTTGCCCAGGTGGTAGGTCTGCAGGTCAACACCGACCCGGGCGTTGTTGATCAGGGCCAGGCGCGCCTGCAGTGCAATGCCCGAGATCAACAGCGGCCGAAAGCCCGAGCGGCCGGCGGGTACCTGGTTGGCAGCAGCCAGCCCGCCCAGCGGGGTGTTGTCGGGGGCGAGGCGCCAGTTTGACGGCGGTGGCAGGCTGCGCGGCGGTGCGCTGGCGCAGCCGGCCAGGCCGAGCATGGCCCAGACCAGCAGCCCGACCAGCAGCAACAGTCTGGCCCGATGATCAACCAGGGCGGCGGGTGCGGATGGTTGTCCCAACTGTGCGCGTGCCATCTGTTTGCGCCCCGCTGCCTGCGTCCGGTCAGCGCAGTTGCAGGTCGTCGTCGCCGAAGCGGATGCCCAGCGGCTCGATCAGCAGTTGCTTGTCACCGACCTCCAGGGCACCGGCTACCCGAGCGCCTATGCCCAGGCGCTGGGCAATGGCCACCGTACGCTCGGCGTCGCCGGGTGCGACAAAGATCGCAAAGCCGGCGCCCATGTTCAAGGTGCTGTAAGCCTCGCGGTCGTCCTGGCGCGCCTGCTGCTGGATGAAACGCAAGACCGGGGGCACGGGCGGCACGGTGTGGATGCGGTAGGTGAAGCGGCTTGGGTGGCGCAGCAGTTTGCGCCAGCCGTGGCCGGTGATGTTGGCGCAGTAGTGCGGCACGATGCCGGCGGCCCACAGCGCCTCGGTCACTGGCGAGTACAGCGTGGTGGGTGCCAGCAAGGCCTCGCCGTAGCGCAGGCCGGGCTGGCCGACGGGGTCGATCTCGGTCAGCCAGCCGCCGGGCAGGCGTTCCAGCAGTTTGCGCGCCAGGCTCAGCCCGTTGGCGTGGATGCCGCTGGAGTCGAGCAGCACGATCACGTCACCGGCGGCCAGCTTGTCACCCAGGCTGAGCCGCTGTTTCGGGTTGATCAGCCCGGTGCAGGACGCCGCCAGATCGATGCGCCCGCCTTCGACGATGCCGGCCAGCGCGGGTGTCTCGCCACCGCCCCAGGCCACTTTGCAGACATCGCAGGCGGCCTGCCAGCCGGTCACCAGGGCTTGCGCGCGCTCGGCATCGCCAAACCAGTCCGAGCCACCCGCAGCCCAGTAGGCTTGCACCACCAGCGGCGTGGCGCCGACCGTGATCAGGTCATTGACCGCCATCGCGATGGTGTCCTGGGCGATGCCGGCATACCAGCTGCGGCCGGTGAGCCGGGCCATCTCGTCGGCCACCAGCGCCTTGGAGCCCAGACATTCAACGATGGAGGCGAGGTAAAACGGCCCGACATCGACCACATAGGCTGACTCGCCGCGTGAGGCCAGGACCTCGCTGAAGCCGTGGCCGGCCAGGTGCACGGCGGTGGCGGCTGCCGCCCGCTGAGCGCTGACCTTGAGCGGGTCGATCAGGTCGTAGTTGACGCCGGCCTGCTCGTAGCTGAGGGTGGAGGGCGAGTCAGCGGCGCCGGGCGTGTCGGACGGATCGGTGGACGGTTGGGTGGACGGTTTGGCGGACGGTT
>JANYKR010000067.1 GCA_025358155.1 Betaproteobacteria bacterium | reverse complement strand
CAAACGCAGCCGGTCCGGCCGCTGCGGCCGGCGAGCCAGCGCCGGCGCGGCTGCTCTACATCGAAGACAACCCCGTCAACGCGATGTTGTTGCAGGAGCTGCTGGCCAACCGACCGGCGGTGACGATCGAGGTGGCCGAGGACGGCCGCAGCGGTGTCGAACGCGCCCGCGCGACCTTGCCCGACCTGGTCCTGATCGACATGCAGCTGCCCGACATCGACGGCCACGCCGTACTGCAGGCATTGCGGTGCGACGCCAAGACTGCGGGCATCCGCTGCGTGGCCCTGTCGGCCAATGCAAGCCCCGCAGATTTGCAGATCGCACTCGACGCCGGGTTTACCGACTACTGGACCAAGCCGATCGAGTTCCGTCACTTCCTCGACGGTTTGTCGGCACTGCTGGGGCGCCCGGTCTGAGCCAGCAGGCTCTGTTGTGACTCTCGGCGGCGCATCCGCTTGAGCTGCTGCGAGCCTGGGCGCGTCAGATTGCGCCCAGCAACTCTCCCCTGTGGACCCATCGCCTGCCGTGCTCTTCGGCTGCCCCAGTGGGCGCGCAATGAAAAAAGCACCCGGGTCGATGGTGACCTGAGTGCTTTTTTATGACTTTTTTTGGCTCCTCGACCAGGGCTCGAACCTGGGACCTACGGATTAACAGTCCGGCGCTCTACCAACTGAGCTATCGAGGAATTGAGCCTTGGAGTATAGCGCGGCTCGGGTGCTCGGGTCAAAGACTGACCTGTACCGAGACGTGAAATGTACGCGGTGCCAGTGGGTACAGGTAGGCGTGATCGTACTGGTAGGGGGCTTCTTTCCAGGCGCGCTGGTCGGCCAGGTTGTCCACCCCCACGCGCCACAAAAGCGTGCGCGGCCCCAGCTTGTGGCTGTAGCGCGCGCCCAGGTCGAACTTGGTCCAGCCGGGCGTGGCAATGCTGTTGTCGGGCAGCACCATGCGCTCGCCTTCGTGGGTCACAAAGGCGAGCAAGGCCAGGCCGGGCACGGATGCCAGGTTGTAGGCGGCCTGCGCCTTGAGGCTGGCAGCGGGCACGTTGGTGGGCCTCAGACCGTTGAGGCTGGAGTCGGTGGAGCCCTCGCGCCGGGCCTGCAAGGCCATCGCGCTGCCGCGCAGGTTCCAGCGGCCGATCCGCCAATCGGCCTCTACCTCCACGCCACGGTGTCGGGCTTGGCCGTCGGCCCGCCGGGTGCAGCCGCTGGGCAGGCTGCAGTCGCCCAGGTCACGCCAGGCCGGGCGTTGGATGTCGAAGCCAGCGACATGCCAGTCGAGCGAAGACTCGCTGTGCTTGAAACCGGCCTCGACTTGCTCGCTCTTGAGCGCCGGCAGCGCCTGGCCCGCGTTGCTGTACCCCTTGCGGTTGGGTGCCACTTCGGACTCCACGCCCTGGCCCCAGCTCAGGTAGGCCTGGTCGTTGGGGCTGAGGGCATGGCTCAGCGCCAGCCAGGGGGTCGTGAAACCTTGGCTGTAGCCGGTGGCGCGTGAACCGTCAGTGCGCAGGCTGTTGCGCTGCAAACCGCTGTGCCGCAGGCCGGCCCACAGGCTCCAGCGCGGGCTGAGGGTGATGGCGTCCTGCAGATGCAGTTCGGTGCTGCGCTCGTCGCGGTTGGTTTGCTCGTCGCTCAGGGTGGGGTCGGCCGGCACCACGCTCAGGCCGTCGATGCTGCCCACGCCCACCAGGTTGTAGGCCTGGCGGTTGAAGCGGGCCTGGTAGCGGGTGGCGAGCACGCCAGCATTGAACTGGTGGTCCAGGCCAAGCGTCTCGACGCGGCCGTTGACCGAGACATCGAGCGCGTCGCTGGTGCGGCGTTCGCCCTCGCTGCGGAAGTCCCAGATCGAGAACTTTCCATTGCTGGCGTAGCGATCGCAGGGCGCACAGTCGTAGGTCACCGGGTCGAACAAGCCGAACGGAAAGGCGATGCGGTCGTCGCTGTCAAGCCGCTGGCGCATGCCGTGTGCCACCAGGTTTAGCTCAGCGCCCAGCGCTTGGGTGTAGCGCAGCGAGGCGGTGCGGCCAGCCATCACCACCGGCAGGCTCCAAGGCTGGTTGTTCAGGTTGACCCTTGGGTCGATGCTGGCAGCACTCGGCAGGCGGTCGCCGAGCAGACTGAATCCCGGCGTGCTGGGCTGGCTTTGCCGGCTCCATTCCAGTTCGGCCTCGATCAGGCTGCCGGCGTTGATCTGGGCCTCGAAGGCCGCTGCCACCATCGCGCGGCTGCCCCGGCTGTTGTGGGTGACGGGGTCGAGCCGATCGGCGCTGGCATTGACGCGCCAGCCCAGACCGCCCTCGCGCCTGCCTACATCCAGCGCGGCGCCGTAGCTGCCGTCCTGCTCCCAACCCAGGGTGGCGGTGCCCACCTGATCGCGTGGCCGCTTGACCACCAGGTTGACCAGGCCGCCCGGTGCGCTGGTGCCGGCCTGCAGGCCGCTGGTGCCCTTGAGGATTTCGAGCGACTGCTTGTTGCCCTGGGCGATCACTGTCTCGGCGTTGATCGGCAGGCCGTCGCGCCGGTAGTTGAAGCGGTTGTCGAGCGTGAAGCCGCGCACCGCCAGCTGGCCCCAGTAACCTGGGGCGTTGTAGGCATCGGTGATGGCGGCGTCGAGCCGGGTCAGGTCGGCGATGCCACTGATGCCGGCGTCCTGCAGTTGGCCCAGGCCCAGCACAGTGGCCGAGAACGGCGCGCGTGACAAAGGTATGTCGCCAAAGCCGGCCAGACTGACCGCGCCTGCCGCGCTGCGGCCGCTGATGGTGACGGTCTGGATGCTGGCTTGGGGTGCGTCTTGCGCAGCACTCTGGCCTGCCAGCAAGGCCAGCGCTGCGGCCAAGGCCAGACGTGACGGGCGGGGCAAGCGTTGGCGCGGTGAAGCGCAGCGGATGAAAAAAGGCGGACGATGTGCCATCGTGATGCTTTCTTGGGCTATCACAGGTGGGCAAACACTGGGTAAAACGCCAGCAGGGCGCCGGCGCTGATTCAGGTTGCTTCCCATGCGCGAGGATTACCTCGATCAGGTTCAAAGGGACTCTCTCAGTCGCACCACTTGCGCAGCGCAACACCCCCAGCGAAGTGAAAGTGGCCTATCGCTGCGCCACCGTCGATGCGGATTGTGACCTATCTCGACGAGGACCATGGCTGGCGCCGTTCGCCGTGCTGCGCCGCCGCCTGGCCCGAGCGTGGTTTCCCGGCCGCCGGCCGCCGCTCAAGCGCGTGGCGGTGACCTGAGCTCCCGGAGCAACTCAGCCTACGGCCACAAAGTGCGGGTTCTCAAAGCCCGATTTGCCATAGACCATCGGGCGGCCGTCATCGACGCGGCGCACCTGGCCGCCCGCTGCTGCCAACACAGCGTGGCCGGCAGCAATGTCCCATTCCATGGTGCGGCCCAGCCTGGGATAGATATCGGCCTCACCGGCCGCTACCAGGCAAAATTTCAGCGATGAACCGGCGGTGCTCATGGACGCCACCCGTCGCCCGGCCAGAAAGGCCTCCAGTGCCGCAGCGTCGCCGTGGGATCGGCTGGCCAGCACCGTCAAACCGGCCTCAGGCACGGCCCGGCAGGTGATGGGGCGAACACCGGTCTCATCTTCGAGCGTCGCGCCGTGGCCGATGGCGCCCGCGTACAGCTGACCGCAAGGGCCAAGCGCCGGTGCCAGCACCACGCCGAGCACCGGCAGCCCGTACTCGATCAAGGCGATGTTGATGGTGAATTCGCCGTTGCGGTTTACAAATTCCTGGGTGCCGTCCAGCGGGTCGACCAGCCAGAACCGGTCTGCAATCGCCGGAATGCGGCCCGCAGCCACCGACTCCTCAGCCACCACCGGGATGTCGGGCGTCAGGGCTGCCAGCCCGGCCAGGATCACCGCCTCAGCGCGCTCATCAGCCTCGGTCACGGGTGAGGCATCGAGCTTGCCGCGCACGCCGAAATCGGTGGCATAGACCGCCATCACGATGGCCCCTGCTTCGCGTGCCAGGGTCGCGACTGCGGCCAGCAGCGTCGGAATGTCTTGAGGGGGTGTCATGCGGGCAAGCTTTGTGTGACCAGAACCAGGGTGGATTGTCCTCGGCGTGACTGGCGCTCAGGTGCTCTAGAGCGCCTGAGGGGCGGTGTTAGGCTGCGCCAGATCAGCGGGGCAGGGCGCTGTCGCTGCGGCCCGGCGTTGCCACGCCCAGCAACTGGTGCAGCCGCGGGCTGGTGGTGGTGTAGAGCAGGGGCTGCGGCGGGCCGGGCATCAGGCGCGCGGCGGCTGCAAACGCCGCCAGCGTGGCCTCATGAAAGCCGCACAGGATCAGCTTTTTCTTGCCGGGGTAACTGACCACATCGCCCACCGCGTAAATGCCCGGCGTGCTGGTCTCGAAGTGCGCGGCATCCACCGCCAGCTGGCGCCGCGCCATGGCCAGCCCCCACTGCGTGATTGGCCCGAGCTTGGGGCTCAGGCCCAGAAAGACCAGCAGCGTGTCCAGCGGCAAGCGCCGCGTCGTGTTGTCGTCGCCAATGACCTGGGCGGCCACCAGGCGTTGCCCGGCGTCGTTTTCGATGCTCAGGATCTGGCCGACTTCAAAATGAACGGCGCCACGGCTTGCCAGTGACTCAAAGCGCGCCAGCAAGCCGGCTTCGGCCTCCAGCACACCGCGCCGGTGCAGCAGGGTGATGCGCGCAGGCCTGTCGCTGCTGGCTTCGGCCAACTGCACTGCGGCGGCGAGGGCCGCGTCGTCGCCGCCCAGCACCACCACCGAGCGGTCGGTGAGCGCGCTGGCGGCGGGGCTGTTGTAGAAGAGCTGGCTGCCCAGGTGGCGCTCCACCCCGTCCACCTTCAGCGCACGGGGCTGGAAGGCGCCCACGCCGCCGGCGATGAACACGCTGCGGCTGGTGAAGCGCTGGCCCGCGCTGGTTTCAAGATCGAAGCGGCCGTCGTCTCGTGGCGCCAGGCCGGTGACGGTCTGGCCCAGGTGCCAGGTCGGCACAAACGGCGCGATCTGTGCCAGCAAGCGTGCCACCAACTCGCGGCCGGTGCACACCTGCAGCGCCGGGATGTCGTAGATCGGCTTGTCCGGGTAGAGCTCAATGCACTGGCCGCCAGCCACCGGCAGCGCGTCGATCACTTGCGCGCGGATGCCTTGCAGACCGAGTTGGAACACCTGAAACAGCCCGACTGGGCCAGCGCCGATGACCAGCGCCTCGCACTCGACCCGGCTGAGGGGCTCAGCGGCGGGCTGCACCACTCAGCGCAGCAGTTCGGACAGCTTGTCCTTGCGGTCTTTCCAGTCATCGGCGTCGGGCAGCGGGGCCTTGCGCTTGGTGATGCTGGGCCAGTTCTTGGCCAGCTCGGCGTTGAGCTTGATGAACGAGAGCTGGTCGCTGGGCACGTCTTCCTCGGGCAGGATCGCGTTGACCGGGCATTCGGGGATGCAGACCGCGCAGTCGATGCACTCGTCGGGGTCGATGGTCAGGAAGTTGGGGCCTTCACGGAAACAATCGACCGGGCAGACATCGACGCAGTCGGTGTACTTGCAGCGGATGCACGATTCAAGGACGACGTGGGTCATGGGGTCTGGGCTGACATGGCTTGGGGAGGATCTGGTTCTGGTCTGGAGGCGGCGTGCCAACGCCCAAACCGGACGACGTTGAATTTTAAGCGGCGGAGATATCGTCGCCGGCTTGATGCCGCTCAAGGCCAGGGGTCTTGCTGGCCAGCGGCCCGGCACCGGCGCCTACCGTGACCACCGCCGGCCGGTCGGCATGCGGCGCGGCGGCGTCGGCCAGGTCAGCCACGCAATGTTCGGTGGTCAAGGCGTCGGGCCAGCCGGCGCGCGACACCACGCACACCGGCGTGTCTGCCGGCCAACCGGCCTCTCGAAGTTTGTTTGAGAGCGCAGAAAGCTGGCGCCCGGCCATGTAGAACACCTCGGTATCGGCGCTGCGGGTGGCCTGCAGCGTGCCCAGCTGGGTCATCGCGGTGCTCAGGCTGACGCTGCGGCCGCTGCCGCGCCGGGTCAAGGGCCGCTGGGTGTGGGCGGCGGCGGCCAGCGCAGAGGTCACGCCGGGCACCACCTCGCAGGCAATGCCGTGGGTGCGCAAGGTGTCGAGTTCTTCTTCTAGCCGGCCAAACATGCTGGGGTCACCGCCCTTGAGCCGTACCACCCTCTGGTGCGTCAGGGCGGCCTGCAACAGCAAGGCGTTGATGGCGGTCTGGCCAGTGGCATGGCCAAAGCCGCGTTTGCCCACGTCCACCCAGCGCGCCAGCGGCGCGAGTTCGCGCAGCGCCGGGTCGGTGAGGGCGTCGAACAGCACCACCTCGGCCAGCGCCAGCCGGCGCGCACCCCTCACGGTGATCAAGTCAGCCTGGCCCGGGCCGGCACCGATGAACACCACCCGCGCGGGCTCTGCCGGCGGTGCCGGCTCGGCAAGCTCCGAGGGTGCGCCGGTGAGGCTCACGGTTCAACCCAGCGAGCGCACCAGCAGCGCGCCGCTGGTGCGGTTGCTCGCCGGGTCAACCACGATCATCGCGCCGCCCACCCGGTTGCTGGCGTATGGCTCCAAGGGCAAGGGCTGTTGCAGCTCGATCTGGACCCGGCCGATCTCGTTGACTGCCAGTTGCTGGGCCGGCACGGGCTGCAGGTTGTGGATGTCGAGCCGGTGCTCGATGGCGGCCAGCCGGGCCTGCACCCAGCGGTTGCCGTGGCGCACCCAATACTTGCGGCCAACGGTGGCGGGCTCGGTGTCCAGCCAGGCCAGGGTGGCCGAGAAGCGCTGGGTTGGCGCCAGGCTGCCAGGGCTGGCGATCCAGTCACCCCTTGAGATGTCGAGCTGACGGTCGAGCACGATGCCACCCGACTCACCCGCCACCGCGCGCGCCACCGGGCTGCCGGCGCGGCGCACCTCGGCCACGGTCGCCGTCTCGCCACTGGGGAAGACCTGCACCGCATCGCCGGCCTTGACACTGCCGTGGGCAATGCGGCCCCAGAAGACCCGGGGCTGGTGGCCGGCGCCCTCGCTGCCGTCACCACCGTCCCGCGCCACGTACTGCACGGGTTGCAGCAGCGCGCCCTCGGTGCGCTCCTGCGTGGTCGGCAGGCGCTCCAACAGTTGCAGCAGGCTGGGGCCGTCGTACCAGTCGGCCGCCAGCGGCTGGGTCACGTTGTCGCCGCGCAAGGCACTGACCGGGATGATGCCGGCCACACCGGTCAGCCCGGCCTCTTCGGCAAACGCTAGCAAGGCCTTTTGTGCCGCCGCAAAGGCCGCTTCGGGGTTGTCTACCGCGTCGAGCTTGTTGACCGCAAACACGATGCTGGGCACCCGCAGCAAATGCGCCAGCAGCGCATGGCGGCGGGTCTGCGGCAGCAGGCTCACCGTAGCTTCACGCCAAGCCAGCTTGGTGATGTCGACCAGCACCACGGCCGCATCGCTGCCGGCGGCGGCGGTGACCATGTTGCGGGTGTACTGCTCATGGCCGGGTGCGTCGGCAATGATGAACTTGCGCTTGCGGGTGGCAAAGTAGCGGTAGGCCACATCGATGGTGATGCCTTGCTCTCGCTCGGCCTCCAGGCCGTCGGTCAGCAGCGACAAATCGATCGGCTCACCCGCAGCGCGTTTTTCCAGCGTGTCGAGTTGGTCGGCCAGGATCGCCTGGCTGTCGTAGAGCAAGCGCCCGATCAAGGTGCTCTTGCCGTCATCGACGCTGCCGGCGGTGAGAAAACGCAGCGCGCGGTGGTCGCTGACTTCGGCTTGCGGGACGATAAGTTTCAGGACGGCGCTCATGGTCAGAAATAGCCTTCTTTTTTGCGGCGCTCCATCGAGGCCTCGGAGCTGCGGTCGTCCATGCGGGTGGCGCCGCGCTCGCTCACGGTGACGGTCAGGGTCTCGGCCACGATCTCGGCGGCGTTGCCGGCCTCGCTTTCTACCGGGCAGGTGCAGGTCATGTCGCCCACCGTGCGGAACCTGACAGTGGCCGTCTCTACCGTTTCACCGGCCTCGGGCGGGGTGACCTCGGTCAGCGGCACCAGCAAGCCTTTGCGCCGGATCACCTCGCGTTGGTGTGAAAAGTACAGAGGGGGCAGCGGGATGTTTTCACGGGCAATGTAGAGCCAGACATCGAGCTCGGTCCAGTTGCTGATCGGAAAGCTGCGAAAGTGCTCGCCCGGCCGGTGGCGGGTGTTGAACAGCGTCCACAACTCGGGCCGCTGCTCCTTGGGCTGCCATTGGCCAAAGCTGTCGCGGTGGCTGAAGATGCGCTCTTTGGCACGGGCTTTTTCTTCGTCCCGCCGGGCGCCGCCGATCAGGCAATCAAAGCGGTGCTCCTCGATGGATTCCAGCAGGGTCACGGTCTGGTGGCCGTTGCGCGACTCCAGCGGGTGCGCCAGCCGCACCGTGCCGCGCCGGATGCTGTCTTCGAGGCGACCGACCACGAGGCGTTCGCCCATCTCGGCCACCCTCCGGTCCCGGAACTCGATCACTTCCGGAAAGTTGTGGCCGGTGTCGACATGCAGCAGCGGGAAGGGCAGCTTGCCTTTGAAGTCATTGCCAGGGCCGGCGCTCGGCCGCTCCGAAGCCGGCCCACTCCCCTCGGGGGACGACCCGGCGCGCAGCGCAGGGTCCAGGGCTGAGGTGATTTTTGTCTTGAAGGCCTTTTCGGCCAAGCGCAGCACCACGCATGAGTCCTTGCCGCCCGAAAACAGCAGCGCCGGGCGCTCGAAGCTGGCCACCACTTCCCGCAGGATGAAGATCGCTTCTTCTTCCAGCCAGTCGAGGTGGCGCTGGTCCAGTTCGGGCAGCAAGGTGTCCAAATCAACACGCGCGTTCATGCGGAGGCTCCGATCATCGAAACAGGTACTTGTGCAACATGCAGGCCACACTCCTTGAGCGACTCGTCCTCCCACCACCAGCGACCGGCGCGGAAGTCCTCGCCCACCGCGATGGCGCGGGTGCAGGGCGCGCAGCCGATGCTGGGCATGAACTGGTCGTGCAGCGGGTTGCAGGGCACGTTGTGCAGGCTGATGTAGTGCCAGATATCGGCCCAGCTCCAGTCGGCCAGCGGGTTGAGCTTGATGCGGCCGGCATCGTCCTTGTCCTGAAACGGCACCGACCCGCGTGCGCCGCTTTGCTCGCGGCGCAGGCCGGTGACCCAGGCTTTGCGCTGGGCCAGCATGCGGCCGAGCGGCTCCAGCTTGCGCACATTGCAGCAGGCTTTGCGCAGCGCCAGGCTGCGAAACATCAGCTCGTCGCCGTGGGTCCGGACCAGGTGCAGCACGGCCTCCGGCTGGGGTTGGTAGACCTCCACCGCCAGGTGGTAGTGGCGCTTGATGCGGGTGATCAGCGCTACCGTCTCGGGGTGCAGCTTGCCGGTGTCGAGCGTGCCGATCGCAATCGGCAGGCTGTGGCGGGCGATCAGGTCGGTGACCACCATGTCCTCGGCACCCAGGCTGGTGGACTGCACGACGCTGCCGGCATGGTCAACCGCTGCCGATTGCAGCACGGCCAGGGCGTGGGCGACGCGGCCCTCGAAGCCGGGGGTTTCACGGGCGTACAAGGCAATGGCTGTCATCTCAGATCCCCTGGCCGGCAAACAGCTCGGCGGTTTTTTGCGCGCTGCGGCGGGCGGCTTCGGGGCCGGCCTCGATGCTCAGATCGCGGGCAAAAGCGGGCAGCGGTTGTTGGATGTCGCCTTGGTAGTGGCCGGCAAAAAAGCCCAGCGCACGCTCGGCGACCTCGGGTTTTTGGTCGCGACGCAGTTGCGCAGCGTCAAAGCCGGTGCGCGCCAGCAGCGGCGTCATGTCAACCAGCACATCGCCGGTGGCGCGTATCTCGCCGTTAAACCGGTACCGCGCGCGCAGCAACCGGGCCTGGGTGTAGGCGCGGCCGTCCACCCATTTCGGAAACTGCAACACCACCAGACTCAGGCGCGGCAGGTCGGCGGCCAGGCTCTCGATATCGACCGTGTTGGCCAGCATCACGCCCACCCGCAGGCCGGCTGGCCAGGAGTCGCGCACCGCATGCCATTGCTCTTGCGTCAACAAGCTGAGATCGACGGCCGGCGGGTGCGGCTGGGGGCCGTCTTCGCCCCCGACGGTGTGCCAGCGGTCTTGGTGGTAGCTGATGAAGTTCATGCGCCGGGATGTAAATTTGAGGCCAAAGGGCGGGAGGTCTGAAAGGGCGAACGCCGCGCGCTCAGTGCGCAGCGGTCAAATGGCGCTGGGCATCGGCCGCCGCCTTGAAGGGCGGCAGGCCGACGCGGCGCACGGTGTGGATGAACCGCTCACCCGCCAGCCGCTGGGCGCGGTAGGTGTCGATCACCGCCTCGATCACATCGGGCACTTCTTCGGCCGCAAACGACGGGCCAATCACCTTGCCGGCCACTGCATCGCCGCTGAGGGTGCTGCCGTCCGAGCCGCCCAGCGAGACCTGGTACCACTCGCTGCCGTCCTTGTCCACGCCGAGCACGCCGATGTGGCCGCTGTGGTGGTGGCCGCAGCTGTTGATGCAGCCGCTGATGTGCAGGTCGATGTCGCCGATGTCAAAAATCTCGTCCAGATCGGCAAAACGCTCGGTGATCGCCGCCGCCACCGGGATGGAGCGGGCATTGGCCAGGGCGCAGAAGTCACCGCCCGGGCAGTTGATCATGTCGGTCAGCAGGCCGATGTTGGGTGTGGCAAAACCGCCGGCGCGGGCGGCCTCGAACAGCGCGGGCAGGTCAGACTCGCGCACCCAGGGCAGCAGCAGGTTCTGGTCGTGGCTGACCCGCAGCTCGGCGTGGCTGAAATCGGCCGCCAGCGTGGCGGCGCCGTCCATCTGGTCGGCGGTGGCATCGCCCGGCGGCAGGCCGGCGCGCTTGAGCGACAGCGTCACCGCCCGGTAACCGGGCACCTGGTGCGCATGCACATTGCGCTGCAGCCAGCGGCGGTAGGCCAGCGGGGCCTCGGCATGGGCGGCGGTTGCGGCCAGGTCGGTCGATCCGCTGCTGGCCCCAGGGACAGGCGCCACGCCGGCCGGCCGGCCGAAGCTGGCGGCGATGCGGTTGAACTCGGCCTGCGGAATCACCTGCGTGCCGGCGCCCACGTCCTCGGTCAGGATGCGCACAAACTCGGCCTCTACCGCATCAAAGTACTTCTGGCCCTCGGCCTTGACCAGGATCTTGATGCGCGCCTTGTAGGCGTTGTCGCGCCGGCCGTAGCGGTTGTAGACCCGCACGATGGCTTCGAGATAACACAGGATCTGGGCCCAGGGCAAAAACTTGCGGATCACGCTGCCGATGACCGGCGTGCGACCCATGCCGCCACCCACCAGCACCTCAAAGCCGATCTCGCCCGCGTCGTTCTTGTGCAGGCGCAAACCCACGTCGTGCCAGCCGATGGCGGCGCGGTCCTCAGAAGCGCCGCTCACCGCGATCTTGAATTTGCGCGGCAAGAAGGCGAACTCGGGGTGCAGCGTGCTCCACTGCCGCATCACCTCGCCGTAGGGGCGGGGGTCGATCAGCTCGTCGGCGGCGACACCGGCCAGTGCGTCGCTGGTGATGTTGCGGATGCAGTTGCCGCTGGTCTGGATGCCGTGCATGTCCACCGCCGCCAGCTTGTCCATCACATCAGCGGCCTGGGTCAGCGGGATCCAGTTGTACTGCAGGTTCTGGCGGGTGGTGAAGTGGCCGTAGCCGCGGTCGTACTGGCGGGCGATGGCGGCGAGCTGGTGCAACTGGGTGCTGTTCAGCTCACCGTAGGGCACAGCCACCCGCAGCATCGGAGCGTGGCGCTGCACGTACCAGCCGTTTTGCAGGCGCAGCGCCTTGAAGTCTTCGTCGGGCAGATCACCCGCGAAGTGGCGGTTGAGCTGGTCACGAAACTGCGCGGCGCGCGCAAGCACAAACTGGCGGTCGAAATCGGTGTAGGCGTACATCGTCAGGGGCTGAAAAAAAGGGGCAATTCTGGGGCAGGGCGGTGGGTCGAGGGCAGGGCGGTCAGGCGGCGTGCGGGGGCGATCAGTGGATGACCTTGAGGCCGGCCGTCACCAGCGACACGCACAGCAGCGCACGGATCAGCCGCTCGGGCATGGTCTTGGTGAGCTGGGCGCCCAGCCAGATGCCGGGCAGCGAGCCCAGCAACAGCGCACCCAGCAGCGCCCACTCCACATGGCCCAGCCAGGCATGACCCAGCCCGGCCACCAGGGTCAGCGGCACGGCATGGGCAATGTCGGTGCCCACCACACGCTGGGTCGGCCAGCGGGGGTTGAGCAGCAGGATCAGCGTGGCGCCCACCGCGCCGGCGCCAATCGACGACAGCGACACCAGTACACCCAGCAGCACACCGCAGAGCACCGTCAGCATCGCCTTGCGGCGCGCGGGCAGCCAGCGCTCCAACTTCATGCCCAAGCGGTGCCAGACTTGCTTGAAGGCCACCACCACGGCGGTCAGCAACAGCGCGATGCCGAGCGAAAACGTCAGCGCGCTGGCCCAGCCCTTGGTGATGCCGGTGAGGGTCATCAGCGCGATGGTGGCTATCGACGCCGGGATGCTGCCGGCCAGCATCAGGCCGGTGGTGCGGTAGTCGACATGGCCATGGCGGTGGTGGGCCCAGGCGCCGCCCGATTTGGTGACAGCAGCAAACCACAAATCAGTACCGATGGCCACCGCCGGGTTCAGCTTGAACACGCCGATCAGCAGCGGCGTCATCAGCGAACCGCCGCCCACACCGGTCATGCCGACGATGGCGCCAATGCCAAAGCCGCTGGCCACCGCCACCCAGCCTGCTACCCCGCCCGCCAGCCCCTCAGCCATCCAGTCCATTTCGCAGCCCAATACCTGTTGCGGGGCTGTCAGCCCCCATCGGGACGAGACTGTAGGCGGGCATCTTCATAATTCAAACGACGCATTAGTTTGTTTCTAATGCTCAATTGGAATAACGACGAGGTGACGCCGCCCGCTTTCTACAATGGCGGTATGAACCGAAGACAGACAGGCCTGGGGCTGCTGGCCGCCCTGTTGGCAGGTGGCTTGGCAGGCTGCCAGACCGCGCCGCCGGCACCAACCGGCGCACTCCCCGCCTCACCAGCAACCCCGCCCGCCGCCCTCAAGCCGCCCAAACCGCCGCGCATCGGTCTGGCCCTGGGCGGCGGCGCGGCACGCGGTTTTGCCCACATTGGCGTGATCCAGGTGCTCGAAGAAGCCGGCATCCGGCCCGATCTGGTGGTGGGCACTTCGGCCGGCAGCCTGGTGGCCGCGCTCTATGCCGCCGGCCGCTCGGGGGCGGAACTGGCCCGGGTGGCGCTGGCGATGGACGAGTCGGCCATCACCGACTGGTCGTTCCCGGGGCGCGGCATGATCCGGGGCGACGCGCTGGCGCGCTACGTGCGTGAGCAAACCGGCGGCCGCAGCATCGAGCAACTGCCCTTGCCGCTGGGCATCGTCGCCACCGATCTGGACAACGGCCTGGCGATGTTGTTCCAGCGCGGTGATGTGGGGCTGGCCGTGCGGGCGTCTAGCGCGGTGCCGGCGGTGTTTCAGCCGGTCAGCATCGGTGGGCGCGAGTATGTCGACGGCGGTCTGGTGTCGCCGGTCCCGGTGCGCTTTGCGCGCCAGATGGGGGCCGAACTGGTGATTGCGGTCGACATCTCGTCGCCACCCGACGGCAATGCCACCGGTGACCCGTTCAAGATGCTGCTGCAGACCTTCTCGATCATGGGCAAGAGCATCAACAGTTTTGAGCTGAAAGACGCCGACATCGTGCTGCGGCCCCGGTTGCTGGGGGTGTCGAGTGCCGATTTCACCGCCCGCAAGCGCGCCATCGATTCCGGACGCGAGGCCGCTACTGCCGGCCTGGCGGGGTTGCGCTCCCGGCTGGCGGCGCTGACGCATTGAGTCGCAGGCGTAAAAAAGCCCGGTAGCAAGCTACCGGGCTGAAGGTACCCAGGAAATGGAGATTTCGAGGGGTACCGAGGAGACAACCATTCACGATGCTGCGGTCACCCAACCTCAGCAGCTTGTCAGAGACAGGCCGCTGTGAAAAGGTTCCGTCGCGGTTCAGGCAGCCCCGGTTGTTTTACGCTCAGGCGCGCTTGGCCAGCTTGACGGCGGACTGGGTGGCCTTGACGGCGGAGTTGGTGACCGACGTGAAGTTGGCTTCGGCCATTTCAGTGGCTTGCTTGGTGGCCTTTTGGACCGACTCGAACGCGTTGTTGGCGGCGCTGATGGCTGACTTCACCAGGGTCACGGCGTTTTCGCTGCCGGCCGGTGCGTTCTTGACGGCGCTGTCCACGGCCGACATGAAGCTCTTTTGCATTTCGGCAAACTGGGCTTCGGCCGACTTGGTGACTTCGGCGGTGGTGGCCGCAGCGATGTCATACAGGTGGCGGCTGTAGGCGGCGGCCTTCTCGGCGGACGGTTGCAGCAGGCTGGCTTGCAGCGCCATCAGTTCTTGCGCGTCCTTGGCGCCCAGGGCAGCCTTGGTGTTGTCGGCCGACTCGGCCAGGCTCGCCTTGACCACTTGCAGGTTCAACTCGACCAGCTTCTCCACGCCTTCAAAAGCCTTGCTCGTCAGGCCGAACAGCGTTTCGAGGTTGGCCTTGCTGGCGGCGGCGATTTGGTCTTGGGTCAGATAGGTCATGGTTAACTCCTGGAGGGTGATGGGCTGTTTGCGGTTTTGCTGCAGTGCAGCATGACCCGAAGTATAGACACCTGAATCGCGATTGCAAGCCTTTTTTGTTGCGTTGCAGCAAAGTTCGGCGAAATGATCGACCCGGGCAGAATCCGCGCCGCCATGCAAGTTTTCAGCAACACCCGCTTTTCGATCGACCTGCCACCGGGCCACCGTTTCCCGATGCACAAATACGCCTTGCTGCGCGACCGGGTGCAGGCCGAGTGCAGCGGCCTGCGGCTGGCCGAGGCCGAGGCCGCCAGCGACGGCGTACTGGCCCTGGCCCACACCCCGGACTACATCAGCGCCGTCACCGAGGGCACCCTATCGGCGGCTGCGCTGCGCGAGATCGGCTTGCCCTGGAGCGAGGGCATGGTGGCCCGCAGCAAGCGCTCGGTGGGCGCCACGATTGCGGCTGCGCGGGCCGCGCTGGCCGAGGGCGTGGCGCTGCAGCTGGCCGGTGGCACCCACCATGCCTGTGCCGACAAGGGATCGGGCTATTGCGTTTTCAACGATGTGGCGGTGGCCGGCCGGCTGATGCAGGCCGAGACCCACCGGCGGCACCGCCGGGCGTTGCCGTTGTGGGTGATCGACCTGGACGTGCACCAGGGCAACGGCACGGCGGCGATCTTCCGCGACGACCCGACGGTGTTCACGCTGTCGCTGCACGGTGCGCGCAACTTTCCGTTCCGCAAGGAAGCCAGTGACCTGGACGTCGATTTACCCGACGGTTGCACGGACGCGCCCTACCTGGACGCACTGACGGCGGCACTCGACCAGGCCTGGGCGCGGCAGCGTCTGGCCGGTGTCGCGCCTGGGCTGGCGTTTTTCCTCGCGGGTGCCGATCCGCATGAGGGCGACCGGCTCGGCCGGCTCAAGCTCAGCGACGCCGGCATGGCCGAGCGCGACCGGCGGGTGTTTGACTTCTTGCGCCAGCGCCGCGTGCCCGTGGCGGTCAGCATGGCCGGCGGCTACGGCCGCGACATTGCCACCACCGTGGCGGTGCAGCTGCGCACGGTGCAACTGGCGCAACAGGCTTGGTGCGCCTGGCAAACTGGCCGCATCACCTGACCGGGCTGGTCAACCCACTCTGCCAACGAGCCGTGAGCCCCAGCCCGCAGGCTGCGCAGCCTCGGCGTTGGCCGAGGCGAGGCTGCCTGCCTAAAATCAGTGGTTCACATTCACCCCGAGACATCCGATGCGCGCTGGCCGCCTGCTGTTGACCTGTGTGCTGTTGGCCGGTGGCGGGCTGGCCCAGGCCGCTGAGATCGATGGCCGGGCGCTGGTGGCCTGGTGGGGTTTGCCATTTGCCGGCATGCTGCTGTCGATCGCCTTGCTGCCGCTGTTGCTGCCGGATTTCTGGCACCACCATTTTGGCAAGGTGGCGGCGGGCTGGTCGCTGGCGCTGCTGCTGCCGTTTGCAGCGGTGTTCGGGGCTGGGGCCGCCGGCCAGGCCTTGCTGCACACCTTGCTGGCCGAGTACATCCCGTTCATCGTGCTGCTGACGGCGTTGTTTACGGTGTCCGGCGGCATCTATGTGCGGGGCAACCTGCATGGCAGCCCGGCACTCAACACCGCCTTGCTGGCGCTGGGCGCGGTGCTGGCCAGCCTGATGGGCACCACCGGCGCGTCGATGTTGCTGATCCGTCCATTGATCCGGGCCAACGACAACCGCAAGCACACGGTGCATGTGTTCGTGTTTTTCATCTTCATCGTCAGCAATGCCGGTGGCTCGCTGACCCCGCTGGGCGACCCACCGTTGTTCCTCGGCTTCCTCAAGGGTGTCAGCTTCTTCTGGACCTTGACGCACCTGTGGCCGCAAACGCTGTGCCTGGTCGGTGCGCTGCTGGCCCTTTTTTACGGGCTGGACCGCTACTGGTACCGGCGTGAAGGTGTTTTGCGGCAGGACCCGACGCCCGACACGCCGCGCTTTGGCCTGGACGGCGCGGTCAACTTCTGGCCGCTGGCGGCCGTGGTGGCGCTGGTGCTGATGAGCGGTGCCTGGCGGCCCGGCGTGGTGTGGCAGCTTGCCGGCACCGAGCTGGAGTTGCAGAACCTGCTGCGCGATGGGCTGCTGTTGGTGGTGACAGCGGCCTCACTGTGGCTAACGCCGCGCAGCGTGCGCCTGGCCAACCAGTTCGGCTGGGGCCCGATGCAGGAGGTGGCCAAGCTGTTCATCGGCATCTTCATCACCATGCTGCCGGTGTTGGCAATGCTCAAGGCGGGTGTTGACGGGCCGTTTGCTGCCGTGGCGCGCGCCGTCACCGGGCCGGACGGCCAGCCGCTGCCGTGGGCCTACTTCTGGTTCTCGGGGGTGTTGTCGGCATTTCTGGACAACGCGCCCACGTACCTGGTGTTTTTCAACCTGGCCGGCGGCGACGCGGCCACGCTGATGGGCCCGCTGGCGGCTACTTTGGCGGCAATCTCGGCCGGCTCGGTGTTCATGGGTGCCAGCAGCTACATTGGCAATGCGCCCAACTTCATGGTCAAGGCCATCGTCGAGGACCGCGGTTTGCGCATGCCCAGCTTTTTTGGCTACATGGCCTGGTCTTGTGCCATCCTGTTGCCATTGTTTGCGTTGCTGACCGTGATCTGGATGTGATGACATGATGACTCGCCCAAAACCCCGCGTGCTGGTAGCCATTCCTGTGTTTGCCGAGGTGCTGACCGGGCTGGCGCGACACGTCGAGGTCGATGCGCCCTGCGGCACCGACCAAAACATCGAATGGACCGCCGAGGCGCTGGTGGCGCGGCTGCAAGGCGTTGCGGGCCTGCTGGTGGCCGGCGCGCCGCGCATCGACGCCGCACTGCTGTCGGCCTGCCCCGACCTGCGCGCGGTCTGCAGCATGGCGGTGGGCTACAACAACATCGACTTGGCGGCCTGCACTGCGGCCGGCGTGCTGGTCAGCAACGCCCCTGACGTGCTGACCGAGACCACTGCCGATTTTGGTTTTGCGCTGATGATGGCCACCGCTCGCCGCATCACCGAGAGCGAGCACTTCTTGCGCGCCGGCCGATGGACCCACTGGTCTTACGACCTGTTGGCTGGCGCAGATGTGCACGGCGCCACACTGGGCGTGCTGGGCATGGGCCGTATCGGCCAGGCCATCGCCCGGCGCGGTGCGCTGGGTTTTGGCATGAGGGTGATCTACCACAACCGCAGCCGGCTGGATCCGGCTGTCGAGCAGCAACTCGGTGCACGCTGGGTCGACAAGACCACCTTGCTGCGTGAAGCCGACCACCTGGTGATCGTGGTGCCCTACAGCGCCGCGTCGCACCACCTGGTGGGCGCGGCCGAGCTGGCCCTGATGCGGCCCACCGCCACGCTGACCAACATTGCACGCGGCGGTGTGGTGGACGATGCGGCGCTGGCCCAGGCGCTGCGCGAGCGCCGCATCTTTGCCGCCGGGCTGGATGTGTTCGAGGGAGAGCCGGCGCTGCATCCCGAGCTGCTGACTTTGCCCAACGTGGTGTTGACGCCGCACATTGCCAGCGCCAGCCTGCCCACCCGGCGGGCAATGGCTGAGCTGGCGGTCAGCAATCTGATCGCGGTGCTGGACCCAGGGACGGGCTTGCTGCCGCCTACTGCGCTCAATCCGCAGGTGCTGGACCGCCCTGGCGCCACAGCCAGCCTGCCGTAGCCGCCATCAACAGGGTTGCGGCAGCCGAGGTGATCTCGAGCCCGCCCCACGGCCCCAAAGGCCCCCACTGCAAAACCAGCCCCGACAGCGACCGCACCACCAGCGGCCCCAGGATCTGGCCCAGTGCAAACGCGGCCGTCATGCGTGCCAGCAGCGGTGCCGGATTGTGCGGCGCTTGCGCCCGCGCTTGTTGCAGGCCGATCAAGGTGGCCACGAGAAAAGTGCCGCCCACCAACAAGGCCGCCAGCGCGATGGCGGCGCCGGTCCGGCTGATCAGGGGCAGGGCGGCACCCAGGCCGACAGCGGCCTGGCACACCGCCCAGGTTCGCAGCGGCGGCCACTGCTGCAAACCCCGCACCGCCACCAGGGTCGAGGCCAGCGCTGCCAGGCCAAACAAAGGCCAGGCCAGGCCAAAGCGCAGCGGATCGTCGATCAGCGCACGCGCCATCGCCGGTAAAAAAGTGGCCGGCAGGATGTAGCCAAAGCCAAAGCAGCCGTAGCAGATCACCAGTGGCCAGCTGCCAGCGGGCAAGCGGGCGGGCGCGAGCGGGTGGGCCGAGGCTGGCAGGCCAGGTGAGGCCGACGCCCCGGCAGCGGGCAATCCTGGCATCACTGACGCCCAGGGGCCAGCGCTGCGCGTCAGCCTGACCACCAGCATCGTCAACAAGCCGGCCACCCCGGCCAGTTGCAGCCACAGCGCCTGGGCACCACCCGCGTGGGCCAGCCAGGCCAGGCCGCCGGCCAGCATGATGCCCCCACCCACGCCGGCAAACACCAGCGCGCCGAGCGCCCCCTGGCCGCGCTGCGCCAGCACCGTCAGGCACCAGCTGGTGATGCCCACCATCGCCCAGGCACTCGCCGCTCCGGCGGCAAACCGCATGCCGACCCACAGCGGCTGGCTGTGGACCAGGCCGGCGCCGGCCGTCAGCAGGGTGATCGCCAACAGGCTGGCCTGCACCAGGCGCAGAGGTCGGCCCGCCAGGCGGGCCGCCGTCAGCGCGCCGGCCAGGTAGCCCAGGTAGTTGGCGGCGGCCAGCTCAGCCCCGCCGGCCGCATCGATCAAGCCCTGCTGCATCATCAGCGGCAGGAGCGGCGTGAAGGCAAATCGGCCGATGCCCATGGCCACGGCCAAGGCCAACGCGCCGGCCAGCACGACGCGGGTGCTGTTGGGGGGCGCGGTGGCCGCGAAGGACAGTCTGGACATGCAGCAGATCATCGCATCGTGCTGCGCGCGGCGCCTTCGTGCAGTCCGCGCGGGCAAAAGTTCCGATTTGGCGCACTGCGGCTGCACCAAAGACGGGTATTTCCTATCTCGCAGATCAGTGCCCAAAGGCGACAGTCATGCTTGGGCGGTGTTGTGCATGCCCCAGACCTATTCCTCAGGAGACCAGCATGAGCGTGAAATTCAAGATCAACGGCAAACCCGTCGAGGCCAAGTTCGAACCCGATACCCCGCTGCTGTGGGTGATCCGCGACGAAATCGGCCTGACCGGCACCAAGTTCGGCTGCGGCGCGCAACTCTGCGGTGCCTGCACCGTGCACCTGGACGGCGTGGCGATCCGCTCCTGCGGCACACCGCTCTCGGCCGTGGCCGGCAAGTCGGTGGCCACCATCGAGAGCCTGTCGCGCAACAACACCCATCCGCTGCAAAAGGCCTGGATCGCGCACGACGTGCCGCAGTGCGGCTACTGCCAGAGCGGCCAGCTGATGAGCGCAGCGGC
>JANYKR010000023.1 GCA_025358155.1 Betaproteobacteria bacterium | reverse complement strand
CAAGGAGTTCTCCACACTTGTGCTCGCGGACCAACGCCTGCCCACGCACAGGTCACAGGTTTCAGGGTTCTGGGTTCAGCGGCAACACCCGGCAGTGTCAATCAGGCCGGTCCTTCTGAAATCCGCAAATATAGGGAGCCCGCAGACTCAATTCGGCCGACCCGTGACCGCAGGCGGCATCGGCATCGGCACGACGCCCAGTGGCGGGCCGCTGTCCTGCAGCCGTGTCAGCAAGGCCGGCAGCCACAGTGACTGGGTCAGTACCCCGGCCATGTGACGGGCGCAGCGGCGGTGCACGCGGTGGAACGGCGTCCACTCAAAATCGTCCATCTCGGGCCGGTTGCGGCCCCAGTGGTCGTCGTAGTGGCTGTCGCAATGGCAACGGGCGGCATCAAAGCGCTGGCTCAGCACCGCAAACAGGTGCAGGTCCTTGCGCGGCAGGTAACTCATGCGGCCCAGATCGACCAGCACCTGGCCGCTCAGGTCGAGCCCGCACTCCTCGCGGGTCTCGCGCAGCGCGGCCACCAGCGGCGTCTCGCCGGGCTCGGCGCTGCCTTTGGGGATGTCCCAGTGCCAGGCAGCCGTGACGTGGCAGAGCAGCAGCTCTTGCTGGTCGTTGATCACCAGGATGCCGCAGGACAGTGTTTTCACAGCGCTCGCCCAGAGCCGCGGGCCATGCTGCAGGGCCGGCGGATCATCGCAGCACCGGCCGCTGCGCTGGCCGCACGACCAGCCGCCAGGCAGCGGCGGTCGCCAGCAAGGACAGCGCGGCGCAGGCCCAGATCACCGGCGCGTAGCTGTGCCGGGCATCAAACACCGCGCCTGCCAGCCAGGGCCCGAGCAGGTTGCCCAAAGCCGCGCCGGTGTAGAGCGTGCCGATGATGGCCGAGACGGCCCGGGCGCCAAACAAGTCCATGCACAGCGCGGGCATCAGGGCCACCATGCCGCCGTAGCTCAGGCCCAGCCAAAGCGCAAACACGGCCATTGCCGGGTAGCTGTCGGCGACGTACCAAAGCGCGTAGGACAAGCCCATCGAAGCCTGCGACAGCGCCAGCGTGAGCGGCCGGCCGATGCGGTCGGCCAGCGCGCCGATCACAAAGCGCCCGGCCAGACTGCCCGCGCCCAGCAGCCCGACCAGGCCCACGGCGCGGGCATCGGCCACACCCAGGTCGCGCGCCGCCGCAGACACATGGGCAAACGGGATGAACATGCTGGGGCTGGCCAGCAGGATCATGCCGTAGAGCCAGCGGAACTCGCTTGTACCCAGCGCCTGACGCAACGTGTGGCCGGCCACAGCACGGCCCGCGCCTGCCGTGGCGGCCGGCGCCCGCTTGAGCAGCAGCGTGGCGCCCAGCCCCAGCAGCAGCACACCGCCGGCCAGTACCTGCAGCGCGGCCCGCCAGGCCAGGCTGTTGATCAAGGCTGTCGCGACCAGTGGCACCACCACCGTGCCGGCACCGATACCGGCGCTGGCGATGCCAGCGGCAAAGCCGCGCCGGTGGGTGAACCAGGGCTGTACGCAGGCAATCGCCGGGGTGTAGACCAAAGCGATGCCCAGGCCGATGCCCAAGCCGTAGCCCACATAAATCGCAGCAATCGACGGCGCCAGGCTGCTGGCCCACAGGCCGGCAGCGATCAACAGCATGCCCACGCTGCAGACCCGGCGCGGGCCAAAACGGTCGGCCAGCAGCCCGCCACCCGCACCCGCCACAAAGTACACCAGACCCGACAAGCCAAAGACCAGCGAGACATCGGCGCGCTGGGCGTCGAAAGCCTGGGCCAGTGAGCCGAAAAACGCGGCGAAGGAGTACGAGACACCAAAAATCACCGCCAGCGCGACAAAACACGCCCAGACGGCTACCCAAGCGTAGGGCGGTTCAGCGGGGCTCTGGCTCATCGCGGATGAGTGTAGTGGCGGGCAGGGGAGGCCGCGCCGGGTTGTGCAGTCTGCGGGTCGCCTGAGCCAGCCCGGCGAGCCCGGCCTCAGCGCCAGCGGGCGGCGGGCGGCGGGCCTAAACTCTTCGTACCCATTTTTGGAGCCCCCATGATTCTCGAAATCGCCGACATCCGTGTTCTGCCCGGCCAGCAGGCAGCGTTTGAAGAAGCCCTGCAACGCGCCTTGATCACGGTGGCCAGCCAGGCCCAGGGCATGCTGGGTTGGACAGTGACCAGGGGCGTCGAGAGCCCGGAGCGTTTCATGCTGCAGATCGTCTGGGCCACGCTGGAAGACCACACCGTGGGCTTTCGCCAGGGGCCGCTGTTTGGGCCATGGCGGGCGATCATCGGGCCGTTTTTTGCCCAAGCGCCGCAGGTCGAGCATTTTGAGTTGGTCGGCAAGTCGACCTGAGCCCAGGCGCCGCTGCCATGACCACCGCCACGCCCGCCTTTGCGCCCGGTATCGGGGTGCCCAGCGAGGCCGCCTGCCCGGCCAGCGTCCTGGCCACCGCCGGTTTCGACTGTGGCGATTTCTTCCAGACCCTGGCGCGGCGGGTTGCCTGCCGCACCGAGAGCCAGAACCCCGGCAGAGCCGCCGAGCTGCGGGCCTACCTGACCGACGAGATCTCCCCGGCACTGCTGGCGCTGGGTTTCGAGGTGGCGCTGCATGACAACCCGGTTGTCGGCGCGCCGCCCCTGCTCAGCGCCCAGCGGCTTGAGGACCCGGCGCTGCCGACCGTGCTGTTTTACGGCCACGGCGATGTAGTGCGTGGCCACGAAGGCCAGTGGGCCGAGGGCCGCGACCCCTGGACCCTGGATGACGCCGGTGAGCGCTGGTACGGCCGGGGCAGTGCCGACAACAAGGCCCAGCACAGCATCAACCTGGCCGGGTTGGCGGCCGTGCTGGCGGCGCGCGGTGGCAGGCTCGGCTTCAACGCCAAATGGCTGCTGGAGATGGGCGAAGAGACCGGCTCGCCCGGCCTGGCCGAGTTCTGCACGCTGCAGCGCGGCCGGCTCGCCGCCGACGTGCTGATCGCCAGCGACGGGCCGCGGCTGCGGGCCGACCGGCCGACGGTGTTTCTGGGCTCACGCGGCGTGGCCAACTTCGACCTGGTGCTGCAGGCCCGCGAGGGCGGTCACCACTCGGGCAACTGGGGCGGCCTGCTGCGCAACCCGGGCACGGTGCTGGCCAACGCCATCGCCAGCCTGGTCGATGGGCGAGGCGTGATCCGCGTTCAGGGCCTGCGCCCGCCACCCATCCCGGCTGCCGTGCGCGCGGCGTTGGCCGACATCCAGGTCGGCGGCGGCCCGGGTGACCCGGCGGTGGATGCCGGTTGGGGTGAACCGGGTCTGACACCGGCCGAGCGGGTGTTTGGCTGGAACACGCTGGAGGTGCTGGCCTACGGCTGCGGCAACCCGGCCCAACCCGTCAACGCCATCCCGCCGACCGCGCGTGCCACCTTGCAGCTGCGGTTTGTGGTGGGCACCGACGCCCAGCGTCTGCGCGAGCATGTGCTGGCGCACCTGGATGCAGGCGGCTTCGAGGGCATCAGCGTGAGCGAGCCGGTGGTGATGGCCGCCACCCGGCTCGACCCCGACAACGCCTGGGTCAGGCTGGCGCTAGCCACCCTGGCCAACGCCACCGGCACCGCACCTGCGCTGCTGCCCAACCTGGGCGGCAGCCTGCCCAACGATGTGTTTGCCGACATCCTGGGCCTGCCCACGGTCTGGGTACCCCACAGCTACCCGGCCTGCTCGCAGCACGCGCCCAACGAGCATGTGCTGCCGGCATTGATGCGCGAGGGCCTGGCGATGACTGCCGCCTTGTTGTGGGCGGTGGGCGAGCAGGCCGACAACTTGCCGCGTTTGTTGCGCTGAGCCCGCCGGGCCGGGCCGGCGACAGCGGGTTGGGAGTTGCGGGTTGCGGGAGATGATCCTGCCGGCCAACCCCAAGCTGGTGAACGACCCGGCCTGGGGGCTGCCCTTTGGAGCAGACCATTCGGCACGGTCCGATATCACGAATTCAAGCCCGCCAAACTCCAGCCAAACGCCAGCCATGGGCGGGCGTGAGTGATAATTTTCGGCTGTGGCATCGGCCCCGTGCAACTGCATACGGGCCGCCTGTGCCGCGTCCCGGCACCGCAAACCAAGAGGTCCCAATGACACCCACCCCAGTTTCAAGCGCCATCCGTGCAACTTTGCTGGGCGGCTTGCTGGCGGCAGCGCTGTTGGGCACGGGCTGCGGCGGGTCCAGCGAGGCCGATCTGCTGGCCTCGGCCCGCAGTCAGCTGGCCAAAAACGACAGGGAGGCGGCCCGGCTGCAGATCAAGAACGTGCTCCAGAAAAATCCCGACTCTGGCGAGGCCCGGCTGATGCTGGGCAAGCTGATGCACGACACCGGCGACATGGCCGGCGCCGAGGTCGAGTTGGGGCGTGCGCTGGAGCTGGGCCAGCCCGACGTGGCCGTGCTGCCGGTGCTCGCCGATACCCTGGTGACGCTGCAAAAGGGCCGCTCGCTGGTGCAGCGTTTTGGCAAGCTCAACCTGGCCGACCCCAAGGCCGACGCCGAGCTCAAGACCCAGCTGGCCACCGCTGAGGCGGTGGACAACGATCTCGGTGCGGCCGATGCACAGCTCGCGCTGGCCTTGCAAAGCCAGCCCGACTACCCACAGGCGTTGCTGCTGCGGGCCCGGCTGGTCAGCGCCCGGGGTGATGCCGCTGGCGCCTTGGCCCAGGTCGAGACGCTGTTGAAGGGCAACCCCAATCTGGCCGATGCCTGGCTGCTCAAGGGCGAGCTGCTGTTGCGCGCCAGCCCGTCCGACACGGTGGGCGCCACAGCCGCTTACACCCAAGCGGTCAAGGTCAAGCCCGATCTGGTCGCGGGGCACAACGCGCTGATCATGCTGTCACTGGCCAAGCCCGATTTGCCGGCGGCCTCCCAACAGTTGGCCGAGCTGCAGAAAGTGGCGCCCAAGAACCCCCAGACCCTTTTCCTGGAGGCTGTGCTGGCCGAGCAAAAGGGCGACTACAAGCGCGCCCGCGAGCTCGCCCAGTTGCTGCTGAGGGGCGCACCCAACAGCCCGCAGTTGCTGATGCTGGCGGGCCAGACCGAGCTCAAGCTCAACGCGCTGGCCCAGGCCGAGAGCCACTTTGCCAAGGCCGTGCAAGTGCTGCCCAAGGCCGCGCCACCTAGGCGCCAGCTGGCCCAGGTGCAATTGCGTACCGGCCAGGCCGACAAGGCCCTGGTCACGCTGCGTCCGCTGGTCGATGCCGACCCGCCGGATGTGCAGGCGCTGACGCTCTATGCCCAGGCCCAACTGACGGCCGGCGACAGCAAGGGCGCCGATGCCAGTTTTGCCCGCGCCGCCAAGCTGCAGCCCAATGACAGCCAGGTGCGCACCACGCTGGCCCTGTCGCAACTGGCCAAGGGCCAGGACAGTGCTGCGCTGGCCGAGCTCAAGTCCATCGCCTCGTCCGACAAGGGCACCACCGCTGACATGGCCTTGATCAGTGCCCGGGCGCGCCGCAACGACCTGGACGGTGCGCTCAAGGCCGTGGACGTGCTGGCCGCCAAGATACCCGACCAGCCTTTGCCCGATCAGCTGCGCGGCCGCATCGCCTTGCAGCGCAAAGACCCGGCCAGCGCCCGAAAATACTTTGAGGCTGCCCTGGTCAAAGACGCCGACTACATGCCGGCGATGGCTGGCCTGGCCGCACTCGACCTCGACGCCAAGCAGCCCGAGGCGGCCAAGGCGCGTTTCGAGGCCAGCCTCAAACGCAAGCCTGCCAATGCCGGCGCGATGATGGCACTGGCCGAGATCAGCAGACGCAGCGGCGGCAAGCCCGATGAGGTGATCCAGTGGCTGGACCGCGCCATCAAGGCCGACCCCAGCGACGCCACGCCTCGGGTGCTGCTGGTCGACCACTACCTGGGCAGCGGCCAGATCAAGCCAGCCCTGACCGCCGCGCAAGCTGCCCTGGTCGCGCTGCCCGACAACGTCGAGCTTCTCGACCGCCTGGGCCGGGCCCAGCTGGCCAGCGGCGACAGCCAGCAGGCTGTCACCACCTTCAACAAACTGGCAGCGCTCAACCCCAAGGCAGCCTTGCCCCAACTGCGCCTGGCCGATGCCCAAGCCGCTGCCAAGAACCCTGCCGCCATGGCCGCAGCGGTGCGCAAGGCCAACGAGATTGCGCCCAACCAGTTGCTGGTGCAGCAAGCCATGCTGAACCTGAACATGATCGAAAACAAGCCCACCCAGGCATTGGCGATTGCCCGCACGGTGCAAACCCAGAACCCTGAGGACGCCATCGGCTTTGGCATGGAAGCCGATGTCGAGATGCGGCAAAAAAATTGGGACCCCGCCGCCGCAGCACTGCGCAAGGCACTGACCCGCAAGGCCCCGGGCGACAGCGCCCAACGCCTGCACGCGGTGCTGCTTGCCAGCAAAAAGACCGCTGAGGCCGACACCCTGGCCGCCGACTGGCGCAAGAACCACCCCAATGATCTGAGCTTTGTGCTCTACCTGGGTGACGTGGCGATGGCCGCCGGCAACATGCCCCAGGCCGAGCAGCACTACGGCGCGGTGCTGGCGGGACAGCCCAACAACGTGCTGGCGATGAACAACCTTGCCTACCTGCTCGCGTTGCAGAAAAAGCCCGGCGCCGTGGCCCTGGCCGAACGCGCCCTCAAGCTCGCACCCGACGCGGCGGCGGTGCAGGACACGCTGGCCTTTTGCCTGGCCAACGACAACCAGCTGCCACGCGCCATCGAGATCCAGACCAAGGTGGTGGCCAACACACCGGACGCGGGGCAGTTCCGCCTGCAACTGGCCAAGTTCATGCTGCAATCGGGCGACAAGCTCGGCGCCCGCACCGAACTCCGTACGCTGGCCAAGCTGGGCCCGGCCTTTGCCCGGCAGGCCGAGGTGACCGAATTGCTCAAGACGCTGGGCGGTTGAGCCCCGATCAGGCCAGCGCGGCGTAAAGCGCGCGCTTGTACTCAAACCAGAACGGGTGCCAGAAGCCCATGAAGCGCTGCGTCATCACCACCCCGGCCAGGCCGGTGGCGGGCGAGACAAACCAGTGGGTACCGGCCAGACCGCCCCATTGCAGCTCGCCCATAGCCGCCGCTGGCGAGATCAACGAGGCGCGCCGGGTGTAGGCACCGCCCAGACCAAAACCCAGGCTGGGTACGGCGCCACTGGCAAAAAACTTGACGCAGCGCTCGGCCGGCAACTGGTCTGCAAACATCTCCGTCAGCGTAGCCGGCTTGAGCAGCGAGGGCCGGCCCGGCATCAATTGGCGCAGCAGGCCCAGCATGTCGGCTTGGGTGGTGACCAGGCCACCGGCACCCGACTGGCGCGGCACCGGCTGCAAGTAGGCCCCCGGCCAGGGCGTGTCGCTCAGGCGCTGCAGGCCGGGCTTCATCACATCCACCAGATCACCCCGGTAGAGCGCGGCCAGGCGAGGCACCTGGTCGGGCCGCAACACAAAGCCGGTGTCGGTCAGGCCCAGCGGAGCGAGGATGCGCGATTGCAGCGCTGCGCCAAAGCTTTGCCCAGTGACGATCTCGGCCAGCCGGGCCAGCACGTCGGTGCCGGTCGAGTATTCCCAGCCCTCACCGGGCTGGAAACACAGCGGCAGCGTGGCCAGCAAATCCATCGCCTGCGCCAGCGTGCTGTCGGGCCGCCGCACTCCCGAGGCCAGGTAGGCGTTGTAGATCACGGTGCCGGGGTCGAACACACCGTGGCTGAAGCCGGCCTGGTGGCTGAGCAGGTGGCGAACCGTGATGTCGCGCTGCAGGGGCTCGGTATCGGTGATCGCCGTCGCGCCCGGCCGCAGCACCTGCAGTTTGCCCAGCGCCGGAATCCAGGCCTTGATCGGATCGTCGAGCCCGTAGTGCCCCTCATCGGCCAGCAGCAGCGCCAACACCGATGCAAACAGCTTGGTGTTGGAAAACGCGCGGTGGATGTGGTCGGGTCGCAGCGGCGTGCCCGCTTCCAGATCGGCCTGACCGCAGCAGAACAGGCCAACCAGTTCGCCGCCTTGCAGCGTGGCGGCGGAGACGCCGGCCAGGCGACCCGCATCGACCTCGCGCTGCAGCACGGCATGGGCGGCGCTCAAATCGAGCGAGCTGCGCGTCAAACCAGACCCCAGGAGCCGCCGGTCAGTCCGCCCGCGTCTCCGGCCAGGTGGCGGGCGCGGCCGTCAGCCTGCAGCTTGAGCAGGTGCGCGCGCAAGGAGCGCAAGGCCACACTGTGCAGGTGGGCAGGGGTGTCGGCGTAGACCTGGGCCAGCAAGGCGGCCTCATGAGCCGGCGCGCGGTTGGCCTGGCTTTGCAGCGCGGCAAATACCTTGGCCTCCCGGCCCAGCCGGTGGGCGATGGTCTTGTTGACCACCGTGTGCGGCGCATCGATCAAGAAACCGTGGCCGGGTGCCAGCCAGTCCAGGTCTTCGTCGAGCAGCCGGCGCAGCGAGTCGAGATAGACCGCCATGTCGCCGTCGGGCGGGTTGATCACCACCGTGCTGCCCTGCATCAGGTGGTCGCCGGTGAACAGCAGTTTTTCTTCCTCCAGCAAGTAGCACAGGTGGTTGCTGGCATGGCCGGGGGTGTGGATCACCCGCAGCGTCACGCCCTCGCCCAGCGCTAGACGGTCACCTTCGGACAGCACATGGGTGGGCTGGAAGTCGGTGTCCTGCCACTCCGGGTGCGTCGCCACCTGGCCGAAGGTGGGTGCGCCGGTGGCCGCAGCGATGGCAGCGGCGGCGGGAGAGTGGTCCTTGTGGGTGTGGGTGACCAGGATGCGGGTGATACGGCCGGGTGCGGCAGCGAGCAGCGCCTGCACATGGCCAGCATGGTCGGGTCCCGGGTCGAGCAGCGCCCAGTCGTCGCTGCCGGGTGCGCCGATGAAATAGGCATTGGTGCCCGGGCCGGTCATCACGCTGCCGTTGTCGGCGGTGACCCGCAGCACCCTGGGCGATAGCCAGACCGGCACGCCCGGCGTCAGCTCGACGCTGGCCATGCCAAGACCCTCGGGGTCGATGCGGCCGAGTTCGGCAAACGCCCAATCGCCCGGGTTGATCGGCCGGCGTGCCTTGCCGGCCAGGCCGATACGCGGCCGGATCAACGGCACCTCGGCCTGGGCGCGGGCCCAGGCCACGGCATCGGCGGCATGGGCAAAACTGCCCAGGTGCTTGAGCGTCAGCTCGGTGACGTTGAGCAGCTTGAGCGCCCGCGCCTTGTCCAGCGCCTCGGCGGGGGTCAGCCACAGCAGCTCGACGGTTTCTTTCTCGTCGTGCACCGCCGTCTGGCCCAGCGGCGCCTGGGTCACAAAGAACCGGGTGTCGAAGATCTTGGGCAGGCCGATGGGCGTGATCCAGTGGCTGTAGTAGGCCAGCCGGTCCATCGCCAGGCGCACGCCAAAACGCTCGCAGACCTCGGCCATGCCGGTCTGGTTGGCATGCAGCGCATGGCGCATCGCCAGCACCTCGGCCGGCGGCAGGCCGTGCAGGTCGACCAGCGCGCCCGAGGCGTCGTTGGCAAAGAGCAGGCCGGCCTCTTCAAAACACTCGCGCACCGCCGCCACCCAGTAGTGCAGGCCGTGCTGGGCCAGGCCCATCCGGGCGCTGGCGGTGGCATCGTCCATACCCTCGCAGCGATCGTAGTGGCCACGGTCGCTGGCGTCGAGCAAGCCACCCGGGAACACCGCCGCGCCGCTGTTCTGGTCGCCCGGCCGCTCGGCACGCTTGAGCATCAGCACCTCCAGCCCACGCGGCGCGTCGCGCAGCACGATCAGCGAGGCGGCAGCCCTGGGCACAGGCGGCGGTGCACCCGGCGGCAGGCTGAGCAGTGGCGGGCGGTGCGGGTTGTCGGTACGCGGGTTGTCGGTGGTCAATTCAGTCTCCTGCCGCAGTGCCCGCGGCGCGCAGTGTCTTGATCTCGTCCGCACTGAAGCCGGCCTCGGCCAGGACGCTGTCGGTGTGGGCGCCGGCTTTGACGGCCGGCGTGGGTTGGCCGGGCTGGCTGCGCGAGAAGCGCGGCGCCGGGGCCGGTTGGGTCACGCCACCCACCTCGATGTGGCCGCCTCGCGCCAAGGCGTGGTGGTGGGCGCTGGCCTCGGTCAGGGTGAGCACCGGGGCGAAGCAGACATCCGTGCCCTCGAGCAGCGCGCTCCAGGCATCGCGGGTCTTGGCGCCGATCAGCGCGGTGATGGCCTCGCGCATCTCGGGCCAGCAGCGGCGGTCGTACTGGCGCTTGAGGTATTTTTCATCCAGCCCGATACGCTGCACCAGTTCAGCAAAGAACTTGGGCTCCAGCGAGCCGATGGCCACCCACTTGGCGTCGGCCGTGGCGTAGGTGTCGTAAAACGGCGCGCCACCGTCGAGCAGGTTGGCGGCGCGTTGCTCGACGTTCCAGGCGCCCGACGCGGCCATGCCGAAAAAGATGCTCATCAGCGACGATGCACCGTCCACCATCGCAGCGTCCACCACCTGGCCCTTGCCCGACTGGCTGCGCTCGAAGACGGCCGCCAGGATGCCGAAGGCGAGGTAGAGCGCACCGCCGCCGTAGTCGCCCACCAGATTGAGCGGCGGGATGGGCTTGTCCGCGCCGCCCAGCCCACCGCCGATAGCATGCAGCGCGCCGGTCAAGGCGATGTAGTTCAGGTCGTGGCCGGCGGCCTGGGCCAGCGGGCCGGTCTGGCCAAAACCCGTCATGCGGCCAAACACCAGGCCGGGATTGCGCGCCTGGCAAACCTCGGGCCCCAGGCCCAGGCGCTCGGCCACGCCGGGGCGCCAGCCTTCGATCAGCACGTCGGCGCGGTCGATCAGGCGCAGTGCGGCGTCGCGGCCGGCGGGCTGCTTGATGTCGAGCGCCACCGAGCGCCGGTTGCGGCCGGAGACATCGAACTTGACGTCCATCGGCACGCCCAGGCCGCTGGGCTCGGTGCGGTCGATGCGCAGCACCTCTGCGCCCAGGTCGGCCAGCAGCATGGCGCACAGCGGGCCGGGGCCGATGCTGGCCAGTTCAACAACGCGCAATCCGGTCAAGGGTCCCATGTCGGGGTCTCCGTGGTGTTTTTTTGGGGTGGCCGGGCAGGCCGTCAAGCGTCAAAGTGTGCACCGCCAGCCGCCGGCGCCGGTGTCATGCCGGGGACGCCTGGGGCGGCGGGGCCGGCGGCTTCATCTGCCAGGCGGCCAGCGCTGCCGCGCCGGTCAGGAGCGCCATCAGCACAAACACCTCGTGAAAGGCCCGCAAGGTGCCTGCCGGCCCCAGCGCGGCATGGGTGTGCAGCCGTGCACCCAGCAGGATTCCCACCAGGTTGACGCCCACCGCGCCGCCGAGCTGGCGCAGAAAGTTCATGGTGCTGGCGCCTGCGGCGATCTGCGGCAGGTCCAGCACCCGCATCGCCGACAGGCTGAGCGAGGGGATCACACAACCCAGGCCCACCCGGCCCAGCACCGCAATCGCCGTCAGCCAGGCCACCGCCGTGGCGCTGCCGACCAGCGTCATCACCGCGAATGAGGCGGTCATCACCAGCAGGCCGAGGGTCAGCGTGCGGTAGAGCGGCGCCCGGTCGGCCAGACGACCGGCCAACGGGATGGTGCAGGCCAGCGCCAGCCCTGCCGGCAGCAGCACCGCGCCCACGGTGGACGCCGACATGCCGAGTGCCACCAGCATGAAGACCGGCAGCAGGTAGGTGGACCCGAACAGCCCGGCGCCATAGATCACGGCCACCAATGCAGCACGGCGGAACACCGGGTGGCCGTAGAGCGACATCTGCATCAACGGCGTGGCCACCCGGCGCTGGCGAACGATGAAACCCGCCACCAGGCCAGCAGCCAGCGCCAGTTGCGCGCTGCCCGCCAGCGTCTGCCCACCTTGCAGCGTGACCAGGCCATTGAGCAATGCCGCCAGCAGCAGCGTCAACATCAGCAGGCTCCAGGCATCGGGCGGGCGGGCCTGCGGGTTCACCGGCAGGCCGCCGGGCGCCACATGCGGCAGGCAGCGCCGCGCCAGCACCGCCGCCACCGCGCAGAACGGCAACACGAAGAAAAAGATCGCACGCCAGCCAAACCAGTCGACCAGCAGCCCGCCCACGCTGGGGCCGAGCGCCGGTGCCAGCACCGTGCCAAAGCCGAACACCCCCATCGCTCGGCCCTGCTCGTGCTTGGCAAAGGCATGCATGATGATCACACCCGGGATGGTTTGCAGCACACCGCCGGCCAGGCCCTCGATCATGCGCATCGCCAGCACCAGCCCGAGGTTGGGCGCCAGGCCACCGACCAGCCCGCCGGTGCCCAGCAGCCCCAGCATCACCAGGTAGCAGCGCCGGTAGCCGAAGCGCTGCAGCAGCCAGGGCGTGGCCAGCATCGAAACCGTCATCGCGCCCATGAAACTGGTGGCCAGCCACTGGGCGTCCTGCTGGCCCAGCTTGAACTGCCGGCTGATCGCCGGCACCGCAACGTTGATGGTGGTGGCAGCCATCAGTGCGGCCATGTTGCCGATCATCACCGTCAACAGCACCCACCAGCGGTGGTTGGGGCCGAAGCGCTCGCGCAGTGCCACCAGCGAATAGGGAGCATCGCTCGGGCCGTCGCTTGGGCCGTCGCTGGGAGCATCGTGAGAGGCAGGCTGCATGCCAGGCTGATTGTGCGCGAGGCGGCACGGCGAGCCCCGCGCTGGCGACCGTTGGCCAGCGCGCAGACAAAGGACGGATCACCGGCATCGGCGCGTCTTCTTGTCCTACGTACGCTGGCGCACACAAGCGATACCTTTGAGTTTCTACATTTACACCCAACACCACAGCGAGGCTCCCGTGACGACCGCCCTGTTAGCCAGACCCCAAGCCACCCCCGTTCGCGCCCCGCCTGCCAAGTCGCACTTGTCGGTGATCAGGGCCCAGGCACCCGATCCGCTGCGCAACCACTTGCTGGCCGCCCTGCCCGCGGCTGAATTGCAGCGCTGGTTGCCCGAGCTGGAGTGGGTCAATTTGCCGCTGGGCCAGGTGTTGTGCGAGCCCGGCCGCACGCTCAGCCATGTGTACTTTCCGGCCACGGCCATCGTCTCCTTGCTCTACCTGACCGAGAGCGGTGCCACTGCCGAGATTGCGGGGGTGGGCCGCGAGGGCATCGTCGGCATCTCGTCGTTCATGGGCGGTGAGTTCACGCCCAACCAGGCGGTGGTGCAGAGCGCGGGTTACGGCTTTCGGCTCAAGGTGTCGGCGATCAAAGAGGCCTTCAACCGCTCTGGGCCAGTGATGCAGTTGCTGCTGCGATACACCCAGGCCTTGATCACCCAGGTGGCGCAGACGGCGGTGTGCAACCGCCACCACTGCCTGGACCAGCAGCTGTCCCGACTGCTGCTGCTCAGCCTGGACCGGCTGCAGGGCAGCGATTTGGTGATGACGCAGGAGCTGATTGCCAACCGGCTGGGCGTGCGGCGCGAGGGCGTGACCGAAGCCGCCCTCAAGCTGCAAGCCAGCGGTGTCATCCGCTACGCCCGGGGCCATATCCATGTGCTCGACCGCAGCGGGCTGGAGCGCCGAACCTGCGAGTGTTACGGCGTGGTCAAGCGCGAATACGATCGGCTACTGCCGGTCGAACTGGCGCAGTAAGCCCGCGGCGGCCGCTCAGGCCGCCGCGCCAAACAGCGCGCCGGCTGCGGCGGTGATCGCCATCGCCAGCGCGCCCCAAAGTGTGACGCGCCAGGCAGCAACCCACGCCGGCGCCCCGCCGACCCGGGCGGCCACCACACCCAGCACCGCCAAGAACACCAGCGACGAACCGGCCACCCAAGCGGACAAGCCGGAACTGGGTGCCAGCACGGTAACGGCCAGCGGCAAAGCGGCGCCGACCGCAAAACTGGCGGCGGATGTCAGCGCTGCCTGCATCGGCCGGGCACTGAGTGCGGCCGTGATGCCCAACTCATCGCGGGCATGCGCACCCAGTGCGTCATGGGCCATGAGTTGCGACGCCACCTGCTGCGCCAGGCCTGCCTCCAGCCCTCGGGCCAGGTAGATCGCAGTCAGTTCTCGCTGCTCGGCCGCCGGGTCAGCTTGCAGTTCGGCCGCTTCTCGCGCCAGATCGGCCGCCTCGGTGTCGGCCTGCGAGTGCACCGAGACGTACTCACCCGCAGCCATCGCCATCGCGCCGGCCACCAGCCCGGCAACGCCCGAGGTCAGGATGGCCGCCGGGCTGGCATGGGCCGCCGCCACGCCCAGCATCAGGCTGGCGGTGGAGACGATGCCGTCATTGGCACCCAGCACCGCCGCCCGCAGCCAGCCGACACGCTCGCCGCGGTGGCGTTCAAGGTGGTGGCGCAAGGCTCGCATGGTGGGGTTTCGGTCGGATTGGGATGGTCAGGTCCGGGGCTTTTTGACCAGACGGATATGGGTCACAGTCTCGGAGCCTGTAGTTTCCACGCATTCATAGTCATCGGCGATATTGTCCGTGCCTTCAAAAATGCGCTGACCCGACCCCAGCAGCTTATGGGTCAGCACCAGGTGCAGTTCGTCGACCAGTCCTGCCCTGAGATATTGCCGGATCAGTGTCGCGCCGCCGCCCAGGCGCACGTCTTTTCCTTGAGCGGCTGCGAACGCTTGCCGCAGGGCTGACTCGATACCATCATTTACAAAATTAAACGTCGTGCCGCCCTCCATCACCAATGCGGCACGGGGATGAGACGTGACCACAAAAACGGGCGTGTGGTAAGGCGGGTTGTTGCCCCACCAGCCCCGCCATTCGTCACCGACCCATGGCCCGCGGACCGGCCCGAACATATTGCGACCCAGAATTGAGGCGCCAATATTTTCTGTGGCCTTGGCCAAGAATTCGTCGTCAATGCCAGTGCTGCCACCCTCTTGCCCAAACATGCTGCGCATCGTGCGGGTTTTAAATGCCCATTCCATCAGCGCAAGGCCGCCCGTGCCGAATGGGTTTTCCAGGCTTTGCCCAGCCGCCGAGCTGAAACCGTCGATTGACAGGGCATAACCGCGTACCACCAGTTTTTGCATTTCAGTTTCCTTTGAGGTCAGGGAGCAGGGCCTGACAGGCTATGGCGCCCTCACGGCACACCTCAGCGCGGCGGTAGCTCGGCTTCGGGCCGGCTGTCGAGGATGGCGCGCACGATGCCGCCCAGACGCTCAAAGGCATATTCCTTGAAAAGCACGGCGCGCACGCCAGCCGTGTGGGCCTGGGCCTTCAGCTCATCGGTGACGTAGCCCGAGGAGATGACCACCGGCAGGCCCGGCGCCGCCAGCGCCAGTGCCTCGGCCAGCTTGAGGCCCGACATCTCCGGCATGTTGTAGTCGGTGACGACCAGCTTGAAGCCTTGGGGCTGCGCGCGCACCAGGTCCAGCGCCTGCTGCGCACTGCGCGCGCAGGTGACGCTGTAGCCCGCGCGTTGCAGCAGCGCGGTCATGGTGATGGCGACGACCTCGTCGTCGTCCACGTACAACAGCTGTTCACCTCGGCCCGCCTCGGTGGCTGGCGGGGGGTCGTCGGCGCTTTCAACGGCGGCCGCTGCCGGCGTGAGTGGCAGCCGGATCTCAAAACAGCTGCCCTCACCCAGGCGAGTGTGCACCTCGATGCTGCCGCCACTGGCGCTGACGATGCCATGCACCACCGCGAGCCCCAGCCCCGTGCCCTGGCCTACCGCCTTGGTAGTGAAGAAGGGCTCGAAGATGCGGGCGCGCGTAGTCTCGGTCATGCCCGTGCCGTCGTCCTCGACGCGCAGGCGTGCCCAGGGCGGGGCGCCGTCGACACGGTCCAGGATGATGCGCACGTGGCCCTGTTGCCCGGACAACGCCTGCCAGGCATTGGTGCACAGGTTGAGCACCAGTTGCTGTACCTGGGCACTGTCAACGCGGGCGTACAGCGGCTCCTGGTCCAGCACCGCCTCCAGCTTGACGCTGGCTGGCAAGGTGGCGCGCAACATCGCCACCGCCTCCTCCACCAGCGGGCGCAGCGCCTGCACGCTGAGCTGCTGCGGGCCGCGACGGCTGAAGGTCATGATCTGCTGCACCAGCGTGCGTGCGCGTGCGGCCGCCTGGTGGATCAGGGCCAGGCTGCGCTGCGCCGGGTGATCGGGGGCGGTGTCATGGCGGGCAATGGCCACATTGCCCAGGATGGCGGCCAGCACGTTGTTGAAGTCGTGCGCAACGCCGCCAGCCAGCGTACCAATCGATTCCATCTTCTGCGCCTGGCCCAGACTCAACTCGAGCGCGCGCCGTTCGGCCTCGGTCCGCTCCAGCTCGGTCAGGTCACGCGCGATGGTGGACAAGTGGGTGACATCGCCCTGCGGGTTGCGGTGGCAGAGGATGACCTGCAGCATCGGGATCTCACGCCCATCGGCAGCCGCCACGGCCGTGCGGTCTGTCCAGAAGCCGTCACGCAGGGCCGTCGGCAGGCCTGTTTCAAGGATCAGGCGACACGCCCAGTCCGGATGGCATTCGGCGATGGTCAGGGCCGAAGTATCGTCATGCGGCCCGTAGCCCAGCATGCGGCGCGCCGCCAGGTTGAGGAAGATGTTGCCGCCTTGGGGGTCGGTGGAGCCCACAAAGTCGGGCGTCGCATCCAGGATCGCGGCCAACCGCTGGTGCTGCGCCGTCAGCTGCTGGCGCTCGGTGATGTCGCGCACGATGACGCTGGCCACCATCGGCTCGCCCGATTCGGGCTCGACATAGGTGCTGGTGGTCACCTCGGCCTCGAAGGTGCTGCCGTCGGCGCGTCGCAAGCGGATGGCGCCCTGCGCACTGCCGGTGGCCAGGCGCTGCGCGTCCATGAGCGCGACTCGCGGGTCGGTCATGTCGACCCACTCCTCGCGGGCGATGGACTGGAGTTCGGCCTCGCTGCGGCCGTGCATCGCGCAGGCAGCGGCATTGGCTGCCAGGACCGCACCGCCCGGCACAGTGCGCATCACACCGTCCAGGCTGTTGGCGAACAGCATGCGGTAGCGCATCTCGCTGCGCCGCAGGTTGTCTTTCTCGGCCTCCAGCGCGCCGGTGGCGGTGCGGATGCGGCGGGCGGCCACGAGGTTGGCCTGCACCAGCAGGCGCGTCATCGCGGCCAGCGCCGCCGACAGCGCCAGCCCCAGCGCCAGCAGCCAGCCCGTGCTCTGGTCGATCACCCAGGCCGGTCCGAGGCTGCGCACCTCGACATCCCAGGCCCGGTCCGCCACCTGGATGCGGGTGCGCCAGGCACCGGACCGGGCGAGCTCGGTCGACCCAGCCGGGTCGGTCCAGGCGCTGTCGAACAGCAGATCATTTGCGCCCTGCGCCCGCGCCTGTGGGTCGGTGATGACGATGCGGCGACCGTGGCTGAGTTTGTCAGGCAGTACGCTGCGTACCAGGTCATTGGTACGGAACGAAATGCCCACCACGCCTTGCGCAGCCTGCGCACGGGCCTCGGCCGTGAGCGGAACCGAGCCTTGAGCGTAGATTGCGGCACGGATGACCACGCTGGTGAGCAGCGGCTGATCCCGGACCAGACGGTCGCGCGTCAGCAGCACCGGCCCCGTTGCCACGTAGTTGGCGCTTGCGATGGCAGCCTCAACCGCGGCACGGTAGCGCTGACCCGGGTCATACAGGTCGTAGCCAAAAGTCAGCGGGTCGAGCGGATACGCATGGCGCAGCACCATGTAGGCCGGGCGCTCACCCGGCGGCCGGACCGCAAACCCCGGGTGCCCGGCCGCCATAAGGCTGCGGTCGGCCGCCACCGCTTGAACGTAGGCGGTACGTTGCGCGCTGGGCACCAGGTCGGCCATGAAGGTCAGCGCCAGACCGGGAAAGCGCTTCTGCAGCGAAATCGCCTGGACGTACTGCAGAAAATCGGCGTCCGACGGCGACTTCTGCACCACGCCGAACATGCGCAAGCCCGGCAAGGTGTCGACGTACGACTGGATGCGGCTGCTGACCGCAGTGGCGAAGGCAGAGGCCTCGCGGTCGAGGTCGGCGCGTGCCTCGCGCAGAGCGTTGCCCATCGACCATGCGCTGAGCAGGCCGGTGCAGGCCAGGCTCAGCATCAGCACGGCCGCCGGCAGCCAGCGAAGTCGCGCCGTCTCGGTTTCAGCCCTGCGCATGGCGGACTGGGTTGCAGGGCGCGCAAGGCCGCGTTGGCAGGTTGCTGAACATGGCGGATGCTCGCGTTCGGGTCAAATCAGGTTCTGGCCGGCAAGTGCTTTGGGCGTCGGGCGAGGCTTCCAACAGCTTCGCCTGGAAATGGTAGCGGAATCAGATTTGCAAGTTCCGGGTATTCGCCAACGCAGGCGTTTTGACAGCCCACGGTCAGGGTCTCGGCTGGCGCACTGCCTCTCAGCTGCACCGGACGCGTCGGCCGCGCTGCGACAACGGGCACGAGCCGGTGCGCGATCGCGACCACCGTCTTGCCTTCCATCAAGCGGTACAGGCTGGCCTGGATCGCGGCCTCGACTTCC